>JBJMTU010000035.1:0-14093 GCA_045811545.1 Xanthobacteraceae bacterium
CGACCGCTTCGGCAACGCGGTGGCCAACACCACCACGCTTAATTTGAGCTACGGCGTGGGTCTGGTCGCCGAGGGCACCGGCGTTCTGCTTAATAACGAGCTCGACGACTTTGCCGCCAAGCCGGGCGCGCCCAATGCATTCGGCCTCATCGGCGGCGAGGCCAACGCCCCGGGACCGCGCAAGCGCCCGTTGTCGTCGATGACGCCGACCATCGTGCTCAAGGAGGGCAAGCCGTTTATCGTCACCGGCTCGCCGGGCGGCAGCCGCATCATCACGACGGTGCTGCAGGTGCTCGTCAACATCATCGATCGCAAGCTGCCGATCGCGGAGGCGATCTCGGAGCCGCGTGTGCATCACCAGTGGTGGCCCGACGAAGTCGCGGTCGAGCAGGGATTTTCCCCCGACTTGATACGCGCGCTGAAAGCGAGGGGCCATAACGTGGCGGACGGATTGCCGCGCACGTCGGCCAACTCGATTCTGGTGACGCCGCAGGGATTCGTCGGCGCCGCCGACAACCGCACCCGCGGCGCGCTGGCCGTCGGGTATTGAAGCGGCATCTGTCGGGACACACCACTCGGCATCGCGCGCGAGCCTCGACGCCTTTCGAGTGCCTGGATACAATGGGTTGCAAATTCGTCTGAGCTGCTTGCAGGAGCAACCGATGCGCAAATGCGTTGTCTTGCCGATCGTCGCGATCCTCGCTGGTGCCGCAGCAGGAGCGTTTACTCCCGCTGATGCGAAGCCGGCCGGAGGTAAGAAAGGCACAAAAGGCGCACAGCAGGAGCAATACCTTCAGATAAAAATGCAGGATGCCCCCATCTCCAGCTATCGCACGGCACCATCGACGGGCAACTCGACTGCACGGCCCAGCGGAGCATCGCGACGTTGAGCGCAATTGGAGCGTCTGCCAACTGACCGCCGCACGTGATCATTTCAGCGAGGCGCTTTTGGCGAGATCCGCCCATTTGGCGATCTCGCCCTTGAGAAAGGCGGCGAGCTTTTCCGGCGAGCCGCCGATGTAGCGATAGCCGAGCGTGACGCCCTTTTCTTTGACGTCGGGCATCGCGAGGATCCGCTCAACATCGGCATTAACTTTGGCGATGATGTCCGCCCGGGTACCCTTCGGCGCGAACAGCGCGTACCAACTGGTTTCGTCCACGAACCTTACGCCAAGCTCATTGAAGGTCGGGACATCGGGAAGCTGCGTTGCGCGCGCGGTTCCCGACACGGCGAGCGCGCGCATGCGGCCGGCCGCCACGTTGCCGAGGTGGCCGCCAAGGGTCGGCAGGAAAACCGCGATGCGGCCGGAAATGACGTCGGTCGCCGCCTGCGAAACCGAGGTATAGGGCACGTGCTGGAGCTTGATGCCGGCGAGCTCGGCGAACATGACCGTCGCGAGATGCCCGCTGGTCCCGGTGCCAAGCGATGCATAATTCAACTCACCGGGATGCGCCTTGGCGTAGTCGATCAGCTCCTTGACCGAGCCAAATGGCGAATTCGGCGGCACGAGCAGGACGTCTTGGGCGGTCGCGACCAGCATGATGGGTTCGACGTCCTTGACCGGATCGAACTCCGTGCTCGGCTGGAGCGTCACGTTCACGGCGAGCGTTTGCGCGCCGAGATGCAAGGTATAACCGTCGGCCGGCGCCTTCGCCGCGGCGGCGGCGCCGATGTTGCCGCCCGCGCCTGGACGGTTCTCGATGACGACGTTCTGCCCCCACGCCTCGGTGAGTTTCTGCGCGAGGATGCGCCCGAGCGTATCGATGGTGCCGCCAGCGGGAAACGCAATCAAAAGGCGCACGGGCCGCTCGGGATAGCCCTGCGCGGCTATATTCGTTTGCAATCCCGAGACGGCGAGGCCAGCTGCGATGAGTGCAACGGGCAACGACTTAAGCCGCATGGGTTTTCTCCGGAGTTTCCTTTTGGTGGCGACCGATCGTACCGGCGTTCAGAGGAAAGCTACATCATCCGCTGCGTATGTCGCAGCGTCGCGCGGACCAAAGATGGCCGATGAATTCGGAAGTTTGGAGCGGGCGAAGGGATTCGAACCCTCGACCCCGACCTTGGCAAGGTCGTGCTCTACCCCTGAGCTACACCCGCGTCCTTAGTCCGGTCGCAGCGATGGGTGCGCCGGATGATCGAGCAGCTATGCCAAAAGGGAGGAAGCTTTGCAACCATCCCGCCTGGCGGGTTCACCCGCGGCCCCGTGCCCCCCTTGTAGCGAGCACGCCTGCGGTCCATGAAGCGCGCCGAACACAAGCTGTTTCAGTGGCGCGTTCCCAGATCATGACTGCGACCATCCGTTCGCGAGCGCTCATCCCATGACCACCAAGCTCGGCACCGACTACATCCTCGACGCGCTCGTGGCAGAGGGCCTCGCGCATCTGTTCATGGTGCCCGGCGGCTTGGTCGATCCGTTCCTCCCGGCGCTCGCGCGGCAGACAAAGATCAAGCCGGTCATCGCGGCGCACGAAGGCGGCGCCGTCTACATGGCGGACGGTTATGCCCGCGCCAGCGGCCGCTTCGGCGCAGCGCTCGGGATCGGCGGCCCGGGCTCCTGCAATATGGCAACGGCGGTCGCCGCCGCCAAGACCGACGGCTCGGCGGTGCTGGTCATGACCGGCGAGGTGCCTCTCAACTTGGAGGGTCGCGGCGCGTTTCAAGACGCAAGCCAGGCGACGCTCAACGACACCGCCGTCATGGCTCCGCTCACGCGCCTCTCCCAAACCGTGGCCACGGCCAATAACCTCAGTCACTGGTTCCGCCACGCGCTCACCGCGATGTGGGCGCAGCCGCGCGGACCGGTTCACCTCTCGCTCACGCACGACGCGCTCGCCGGGCAATGCACGACGGACTACGTCGAGGTCACGGGCTTCTTCGCGCAAGCGCAGACCTTGAGCACAGAGGCGGCGGAAACCGCGCTGCGGCTGCTTGCCGATCCAAATGGCGCGAAGCGCCGAATCGCGGTGCTTGCCGGCGCCGGCGTCGAGCACGACGCCGCCGCGGCGCGCTTGAAGGAGATCGCCGAGCGCTGGTCGATCCCGGTCGCCACCACGCTGCGGGCCAAAGGCGTGTTCCCGGAGGATCACGCGCTGTCGGTCGGCGTGTTCGGCTACGCCGGCACCCGCCATGCGACCGCCGCCATCCTCGGCGGCGAACTCGACTGCCTCCTGGTCCTCGGCTCGGGGTTCAATGAGCGTGACACCATGCATTGGACGGTGCGCGAACGCTCGAAGGCATTCATGATCCACGTCAATACCGACATGGAGGAGCTGACGGCGAACGGGGATTTGGGTCACGTCGTGCCGGGGAGCTGTCACGCTTTTCTCGATCTCATGCACGAGCGTGCCGCCGACATCGCACCAGCGCTGGCGGCAGGAGAGGCGCGCCGACGGGAATGGCTCGCTGCGATCAAGGCCACGCCGCGGCTCTACGACATCGAGAATTTGAGCCGGCGCACCGCTCCCATCCACCCCGCGACGACAATCGCCGCGTTGCGCAAGACGCTCCCTCGCGACGGCATCGTGTTGGTCGATTCCGGAGCGCATCGCGCCTTCGCCGGGCATTACTGGAGCGCTTATGAACCGCGCACCTACATCTCCGCCACCAATCTCGGGCCGATGGGGTGGGCGATCCCGGCGGCCGTGGGCGTGCAATGCGCGCGGCCCAAGCAGCCCGTCGCCGTGATCACCGGCGACGGCTGCATGCAGATGCACGGCATCGAGGTCCAGACCGCGGCACGCTACCGACTGCCGATCGTCTACGTCGTCATCAACAATTCTGCGCTCGGCAATGTGTGGCTGCGGGCGCGGCAATATGGCCCCCTACCGGCAGAGCTCACCAGCATTCCCGATCACGATTGGGCTGCATTTGCCCGTGCGCTCGGGGCGCAAGGTTTCACCGTGCGCGATCCCGCGCAACTGGAGGCCACGTTCCAACAGGCGCTCGCCGCTGGCACCACCGCACTGGTCGACGTCAAGGCCGACAAGGATTGTCGGACCCCGGTGTACGATTTCAGCGCCGGCGCGCGGGCCTGGTCCTATCACGAATAGGGGATGGACGATGACCGAGCTCGACATGAATCCCGCGACGCTGCCGGCCGACGCGCAAGCGCTCTACGAAAAAATGGCCACGCGTCGCAAGGCACATGGCGAGGGCTTCGGCGGCCCGTATCTGGCGCTGCTCAACCATCCCGAACTCGCGCGTCGCATCGAGGAGCTCGGCTTCTTCCTCAAATTCGAGGGCACGCTGCCCCGCACCGTCTATCAGTTCATCGTGCTCACCGTCGCGCGCGCGACGGGCGCCGATTTCGAATGGCATGATCACATCGCACACGCGCGTGCCGCAGGCTTGCCGACGGAGGTGATCGATTGCATCGGCTCTGGGCGCACGGCGGCGCTACCGCAACCCTACGCGCTCGTGCACGCGATCCTGGAGAAGACCATGGCATGGCAGATCGTACCGGACGAGTTGCAGGTACAGGCCGTCACGCAATGGGGCAAGCGCGGATTGGTCGAGATCGTAGTGTTGTCGGGATTCTATCAGATGTTCGCGGCCATCAATCAGGGGTTCGATATCAGGCCGCCGAGTGCCGGCTGAGCGCGGCCATACCGCATCGATCAGGTTCCATGCCCGCCACGCCGTCCGACCTCTTCGCCTTCCTCGACCGGCTCGGGATCGCGCAGGTGACGGTGACGCATCCCGCGCTGTTCACCGTCGCGCAGTCACGGGAGTTGCGGGGAACCATTCCCGGCGGCCACACCAAGAATCTCTTCCTCAAAGACAAAAAGGGCAGCCTGTTCCTGGTCACGGCACTCGAGGATGCGGCGATTGAGCTCAAATCGCTGCACCGGCGCCTCGGCGGGTCCGGCCGCTTCTCCTTCGGACCCGCCGAGCTGATGCTCGCCACCCTCGGCATCGAGCCCGGCGCGGTCACGCCGTTCGCTGCGATGAACGACAGCGATCGGCGCGTAAGCGTTGTGCTCGACGAAGCACTGATGCGTCACGAGACGATCAACTGTCACCCGCTGGTGAACACCATGACCACCTCGATCAAGCGCGCCGACTTGTTGCGGTTCCTCGAAGCCACCGGCCATCCGCCCCGGATCGTGGCGCTCGCGGAACAGGAGGCGCCCGCGCCAAGTTGAGTTATCGATTGCAAAGCCGGCGGTTAACCCCATTTAATTGGCCATATCCGGTTTTGGGCGCGGCCGGGGCTCCCCTTCGGCCGTGCTCGGCAATGCCAAATGATCGGCCCGAACGGCCAACCGACGCAATCGAACGGTCCACGTCGCCCGGCGTGGACGGCGTGGACGAAGGACGGACGAGATGACGATGTTGCAGAGCGGAGAGGCCACCGGCAGCGTGGTCAAAGATACGACCACTCAAACCTTCGTCAAAGACGTCATCGAGGAATCCAAGCGCCAGCCGGTCCTGGTGGACTTCTGGGCGGAATGGTGCGGCCCGTGCAAGCAACTCGCGCCGGTGCTGGAGAAGGCGGTTCGCGCGGCCAACGGCAAGGTCAAGCTCGTCAAGATGGACATCGACAAGCACCCCTCGATTCCCGGGCAGCTCGGTATCCAGTCGATCCCGGCGGTGTTCGCCTTCGTCAATGGCCAGCCGGTCGACGGCTTCCTCGGTGCGCTGCCGGAAAGCCAGGTGACCGCCTTCATCGAGCGCCTCACCAAGGACCGCCTCGGCGGCGAGGAAAGGGATCTCTTGAAAAGCGCCGACGATGCACTGGCCAGCGGCGATGCCGCGGGTGCGGCCGATCTCTACGCCAAGGTGCTGGCGCAGGACAGCGGCAACCTCGCCGCACTCGGCGGCCTTGCGCGCAGTTATGTGCGCACCGGGGCGCTTGAGCAGGCAAAGCAGACGCTGGCTTTGGTGCCGGAAGCCAAGCGCAACGATCCCGCGATTGCCGCCGCCCGCGCGGCGCTCGAGGTCAGCGAGCAGGCGAAAGCAGTGGGACCGATTTCCGATCTCGAGCAAAAGGTCGCGGCCAATCCGCTCGACCATCAAGCCCGCTTCGATCTCGCGCTCGCTTTGAATGGCAAGGGGCGACGCCAAGAGTCGGTCGATAACTTGCTCGAGATCGTCAAGCGCGATCGTAAATGGAACGACGACGGTGCGCGCAAGCAACTGGTTCAGTTCTTCGAGGCCTGGGGCCCGGCCGACGAGGCCACCGTCAACGGCCGCAAGCGGCTATCGTCGATCTTGTTTTCGTAAGGCCGCTCGATCGGCTTCCGAGGGAGCGCGTCTCAGGGCGAAGGTCAAGGCAAGCAGTTCCGGTCGCATTGCCGCGCCGGGAGAGCGACCATGCCGATGAATGCGGTCTATCAAAAGCCCGGGGACCTCGCCGACGTCATCCCGGTCTTCCCGCTACCCGGCGCGCTGTTGCTGCCGCGCGGGCAGATGCCGCTCAACATCTTCGAGTCGCGCTATCTGGTGATGATCGATGATGCCCTGCGCGCCGGCCACCGGCTGATCGGCATGATCCAGCCCGACGCTGCAAATCCGGGGCCCGAGAACAAGCCCAACCTCTACAAGGTCGGCTGCGTCGGCCGGATCACGCAACTCGCCGAGACCGGTGATGGCCGTTATCTTCTCCAACTCACCGGCATCGCGCGCTTTCGCATCGACGAGGAGCTCAGCGTGTCGACACCATACCGCCAGTGCCGCGTCACCTACGCTCCCTTCACCGACGATTTCACCGCCCGCAAGGGCGAGGACGAGGTCGATCGCCCGAGCCTGCTACGGGCGCTCTCGGATTTTCTCACAGCCAACAACCTCAAGGCCGATTGGGAAGGCATCGAGAACGCCCCCAACGAGGCGCTGGTCAACGCGCTAGCAATGATGTCGCCCTACAGCACTGCCGAAAAGCAGGCGCTTCTGGAAGCGCCTGATCTCAAGACCCGCGCCGAGATCCTGGTTGCGGCGACCGAGATCGAGCTTGCGAAGAAAACATCGGGTGGCGAGACGCCCCTGCAATAAGGCTCTGATAAGGTTTGACCCCGATCACAATGCAGCTTGGAGGCAAGTCATGAGCACCTCGCCCGAGCGTCCCGCCGGCAGCGTCGATCCGAAGCTCCTGGAAATTCTGGTTTGTCCCGTGACGAAGGGGCCGCTCGAATACGATGCGGAGAAGCAGGAGCTGATCTCGCGCTCGGCCAAGCTCGCTTACCCCATCCGCGCCGGCATTCCGATCATGCTGCCTGAGGAGGCACGCAAGCTGGATTGACGTTCAAGATCGGCATTTACCCGCGCAAGCTGAGGACCCGGGCCGCGGCGCATTTTTTCGATTGACTCGTGTAACGAGAATCTTCGAGGAAAGAGCATTCACCAAAGCCGCGCCCGACCGGTCCCGAGCGGGATACCGCTTCGGGCTTTCTGTTGCACCGACACAAGCGGCTCCCCGCCTTCGATTGAAGGCAACTAATGGTTGTAGGCCGGCTCAGTTTTTCATTGTTTTCGATTGATAGGAACAATGGGATTTGCAACGCGCGCGTGTGCGGCGTGAGAACGCCTGGCTGTCCCCGGGGTCCTTGTCTTCTGCCTGCACGAAGCGATCAATGGCGGGACACGATGCCAGTCATCACGTGAACGAAGGGCAAAGCCATGATCAAAATCTGGGGGCGAAACACCTCCGTGAACGTGCAGAAGGTGATGTGGGCGGTGGGCGAGCTCGGCCTACCGCACGAGCGCATCGACGTCGGCGGGTCCTTCGGCAAGAACAACGAGCCTGCCTATCTCGCCATGAATCCCAATGGCTTGGTGCCGACGCTCGAGGAAGACGGCTTCCTGCTGTGGGAATCGAACGCGATCGTGCGCTATCTCGCCGCGAAATACGGCGCCGGCACGCTCGAGCCTTCCGATATGCGCGCACGCGCGCGTGCCGGCAGCTGGATGGACTGGCAGCTTACGGTCGCGCATCCGCCGCTGACGCCGGTGTTCTGGGGGTTGATCCGCACGCCGCCCGAAAAACGCGATCATGCGGCGATCGAGGCCGGCAAGGTCAAATGCATCGCGGTGATGAAAATTCTCGATGCGCATCTTGCGAAGAGTGCGTTCATCGCCGGCGACACGCTGTCCATGGGCGATATCCCGGCCGCACTCATGGCCTATCGCTTCCGCCGCCTGGTGCCGGAGCGGCCGGCGCTCGAGCATCTCGAGCGCTGGTTTGCCGCCATCGAGCAGCGCCCCGCGTTCAAGCAACACGTGATCGCGATCCCGTTCGTGTGACTCAATCTTTTCTGGGCATCACAACGCTTGGCCGCGCAAAAGTTTGGGCACCTCACCGACGAGGCCCGCGGCCTCGCGGATGAACAGATGCTTCAGTGCGGGCAGACGATCGACGACGCCGAGGCCCACGTCGCGCACGAGGCGAAGCACGTCCGATTGATTCGAGAACAGCCGGTTGAGCCCATCGGTCGCAATCCCCATCGCGACGGTGTCGAACCGACGCCAGCGCTGGTAGCGCTCGAGCACGGCAAGCGAGCCGGGATCGAGTCCGAGCCGAGCGGCATCGACGATGACTTCGGCGAGCGCGGCAACATCCTTGAGCCCCATATTGAGCCCCTGCCCCGCGATCGGATGGATGACGTGCGCGGCATCGCCCACGAGAGCGAGGCGGTCGGCGATGAAGGCGCGCGCCACGGAAAGGCCGAGCGGATGCACACGGCGCGGGCCAACCACTCTGATTTCACCCAGGTGGAGGCCGAAACGCCGCTCGAGCTCGGCATGGAATTCCGCGTCCGGCAGCGCGACGATGCGCGCCGCCTCGTGCGCCTGCTCGGTCCACACGATCGACGAGCGATGCCCCACGGAGGGATCGCGTTTCAGCGGCAGGATCGCGAACGGCCCGGCAGGCAGAAAATGCTCCTCCGCGCGCCCGCGATGGTCGCGCTCATGGGCGACCGTGGCCACAATCGCCGACTGGCCGTAGCTGAAGCCATGGCTGGCGATCCCCGCGCGCTCGCGAATCGCCGAACGCGCGCCGTCGGCAGCGATGAGAAGCCCCGCAGCGAGCGTATCGCCGTCGGACAAGCGCACGCTGACGCGGTCATTCGTAAAGGCGAAATCAGCGACTGCCGCAGTTCGCAGCGTGACTCCCTCGTCTTTCGCCTTTTCCACCAGGGCCGCGAGCAGAGCGGCATTTTCGATCATGTGGGCGAAGGGCTCGCCCGGCTCTAGGTCTCCTTCGAAGGTGAGAAAGACCGGCCGCACGACATCGCTGAGACGGCTGTCGGTCACGACCATATCGAGGATGGGCTGCGCCTCGACCTTCTGCCACACGCCGATCGTCTCGAACAGCCGCCGCGCCGCGGCGACAATGGCGGACGCACGCCCGTCTTTTGTAGCGCCTGTCAGCGCGGGGTCGGCAACCGTGACCGAGAACGAGGGGCCAAGACCTTGGCGTAGCGCAATCGCCAGCGCCAAACCGGCAAAGCCGGCGCCCCCGATCAGCGCATCGATCCTCTGCGCAGTGCGAGCCGAGGCCTCCACGACTGTCCTCCTGTCTCACTATAGCATTGTCATGTCCCAGGTCCGCGGATGATGATGGGACTTAAGCCAACCAAGGTCAGCGATGTCGTCCGCTGTTCAAGATCTCCTCGCCATTCTCGATCTCGAGCAACTCGAGCTCAATCTGTTCCGCGGCCGCTCCCCGCAGGTGGGTTGGCAACGCGTGTTCGGCGGACAGGTGATCGGCCAGGCACTAGTCGCCGCCTGCCGCACGGTCGACGTCGCGGGACGGCCGCCGCACTCGCTGCACGCCTATTTCCTGCTCCCCGGCGACCCCAAGGTGCCGATCATCTACGAAGTGGACCGCATCCGTGACGGCAAGAGCTTCACCACCCGCCGCGTGAGCGCCATCCAACACGGCCGCGCAATTTTCACCATGGCGGTCTCGTTTCATCGCGACGAGCCCGGCATGAGCCATCAGGCCAGGATGCCGCAGGTGGCAAAGCCGGAGGAACTGCCGAACGAAGCCGACATCAAAGAGCGCGTGTTGCCGCTGATGCCCGATCCGGTGCGGCGCTATTACGAGCGCGAACGGCCGATCGAGTGGCGGCCGGTGGAGTTGGACCGTTATCTCGGGAAAAAGATCGAGGACGGTCGCTTCCATGTCTGGATCCGGGCCACCGCGCAGCTCCCGGATGAGCCCGCAATCCATCAGTGCGTGCTCGCCTATGCATCCGACATGCTGTTGCTCGATTCGGCGCTAATCCCCCACGGGCGCACCGTGTTCGAACAAACCCTCATGGCCGCAAGCCTCGACCACGCGCTCTGGTTTCACCGCCCATTTCGCGCCGACGAATGGCTGCTCTACGCGCATGATAGCCCTAATCTCTTCGGTTCACGCGGCTTTGCTCGGGGACTCATCTTTGCTGGCGACGGAGCCCTGGTTGCGTCCGTGGTCCAGGAGGGACTCCTGCGTGAGCGGCGGCTTCCCTAAAAAGGTCAGGCATGCTGCCGTGATCGGAATGCGAATGTGCTTCTATGGGGAAAACACGGAACTAATCGCTTAATCTTTCATCAGGGCGCCGATATCGTGGGCCGGGTACGCGGAGTGAATTCATGAAGCTGGTCATCGCCATCATCAAGCCGTTCAAGCTCGAAGATGTCCGCGATGCGCTGGTCGCGGTCGGCGTACACGGAATGACGGCAAGCGAGGTCAAGGGCTACGGCCGCCAGAAAGGGCACACGGAGATCTACCGTGGCGCCGAATACGCCGTGCACTTCCTCCCGAAGATCCGCATCGAGGTGGCGGTGCCGACCGATCGCGTGGGGGCCGTCGTCGAAGCGATCATCGGGTCCGCCAAAACCGGCCAGATCGGTGACGGCAAGATCTTCGTCACCACCATCGATCAAGCGGTGCGCATCAGGACCGGCGAGACCGACGCGGACGCGTTGTAAAAGCCCGAAGCACATCCAGGGGGGACAGCATGACAAGAGACAGCAGTCGCGTGGCATGCGGGCTTGCCGCCACGCTGAGCTTGGGCTTTGCCGCTGCCCCGGCGCTGGCGCAGGAAGCAAGCTCGAACATCGACGGGGCCGACACGGCCTGGATGATCTCAGCCACCGCTCTCGTGCTGATGATGACGATCCCGGGCTTAGCCCTGTTCTACTGCGGCATGGTACGCAAGAAGAACGTGCTCGCCACCATGGCGCAAAGCTTCGCTTGTACCGCGCTGTGCTCGCTGTTGTGGTTTGCGGTCGGCTACAGCCTGAGCTTCGCCGGGACTGGGCCCTGGCTCGGAACCTTCGAGCGTCTGTTTTTGCTCGGCACCACCATGGAGTCGACGAGCGCGTTCGCGCCGACGATTCCGGAGCTCTTGTACGTGGTCTACCAGATGACGTTTGCGATCATCACGGTTGCGCTGATCGCCGGCGCAGTCGCAGACCGCATGCGCTTTTCCGCCTTTTTATGGTTTGCCGCGGGCTGGCTCATCTTGGTCTACGTGCCGATTGCGCATTGGGTATGGGGCGGCGGCTTTCTCGCCAGTGCAGGCGTTCTCGATTTTGCTGGCGGCACCGTCGTTCACCTCAACGCGGGTGTTGCCGGCCTGGTCGCGGCTTACGTGCTCGGCAAACGCCACGGCTATGGCACGGACAATTTCGCGCCCTATGACCTGTCACTGGCGGTCATCGGGACGGGGCTGCTCTGGGTCGGCTGGCTAGGCTTCAACGGCGGCTCGGCGCTGGGCGCCAATTCGCGCGCGGCCTTCGCCATCACCGCCACCCATCTCGCCGCCTCGGCCGGCGCGCTGACCTGGATGTTTCTGGAGTGGTGGACCCGCAGAAAACCATCGGTGCTGGGCTTGATCACGGGCGCCATCGCCGGTCTCGGCACCATCACGCCGGCATCCGGCTTCGTGCTGCCCTGGCACGGTGTGCTTATTGGCGTAATCGCTGGCGCCATTTGTTTCTGGGCCTGCACATGGTTGAAGCTGCGGATCGGCTACGACGATTCGCTCGACGTATTCGGCGTGCACGGCGTCGGCGGCGCAACGGGCACGTTGCTCACCGGGGTGTTCGCGGTGGCGGCCCTGTCCGCGAGCCCGGACTCGCCGGAGGGGTCGCCGGGGCTGCTGGAGGGGAATGCCCGACAGGTCTTGATCCAGCTCTATGCCGTGATCGCAGTTCTCATCTGGTCGGGCGTGCTCACCTATGTGCTGCTCAAGGCGATCTCGTTCCTCTTACCGTTGCGGGTGAACCAGCAACACGAGATCGAGGGTCTCGATGTGACCCAGCATGGCGAAGCCCTGCAATAGACGTTCGCGCATCAAACCACCTCCGCCGAGCAAAAGGCGGCGGCCTCAAGCTCGAGACCCGACGTGCCGCCTAGCCTTCGATGCGCATGGACTGAGGCGCCGGGGCGTGCCTGACGCATGGCCATTCCAGGCCTCCTGTTCCCCTGATTAAAAATTGTGCAGCTCTGGGCGGTGTTTGTGCGGCGCTTGACAAAAGGTCGCAGCACCCCCTCGCGCAGCCTGCAAACGTCTTTTGTTTCCACGCACTTACGGCCCACGCAGCGAACTGGCACGCCGCTTGATTCGCGGTAGTGGCTTTGCCGCGCTGAGCCGAGGCTTCCGCGCGTCCAAGCACAACGAAGATTGCCCACAACCCTGCACCTGCAGGGATGGGGCCCAAGCGGGGGTTCAAACCCATGAAAATCGTCATGGCCATCATCAAGCCTTTCAAGCTCGACGAGGTCCGCGACGCTCTCACCGGGATCGGCGTGCACGGGATGACCGTGACCGAGGTCAAAGGTTATGGGCGCCAGAAGGGCCACACGGAAATTTATCGCGGCGCCGAATATGCGGTGAGCTTCTTGCCCAAAATCAAGATCGAAGTGGCAGTCGCAACCGATCAGGTCGACAAGACCATCGACACGATCACCGCGGCGGCGAAGACCGGGCAGATCGGGGACGGAAAAATCTTCGTCCTCAGCCTCGATACCGCCGTGCGCATCCGCACCGGCGAGACCGACACTGCTGCGCTCTGAAACCCCGCACTCAAACGTCTAGCGACAGGAGTTAGACCCATGACGTTCAAGAAACCTACCCGTGCGGGGCTCGTGGCTCTCGCGTTGGGGGCTCTCTTCGCTCTGTTCCTGAGCATGTCGGCGATCGACGGCTCCTACGCCGAGGAGGCGGCTGCGACACCCACCGCCGAGGCGGCGGCATCGCCGCCGGCCTGCGCCGGCAACCCCGATCCGAAATTGGCCGTGCTCGAGAACTGCACGCCCAATTCCGGCGACACCGCGTGGATGCTCACCTCGGTGGCGCTGGTCTTGATGATGACGATTCCGGGGCTCGGCCTGTTCTATGGCGGCATGGTTCGAAAGAAGAACGTCGGCGATACCGTGATGACGAGCTTCGCCATCACCTGCCTCATCAGCCTTCTTTGGCTCATCTGCACCTACAGCTTGGCGTTTCGATCGGGCACGCCGTTCATCGGAGGCCTCGACCGAGCGTTCCTGCAAGGAATCGTGAGCGACATCTCCAAGGGCATCGGCAATCCCAATCCCCTGGCGCCGACCATCCCCGAGACCGTCTATCTGTGCTTCCAGCTCACCTTCGCCATCATCACTCCGGCGCTGATCGCGGGGGCGTTCGCCGAGCGCATGAAGTTCTCGGCCATGCTGTGGTTCATCGGCCTATGGGCGATCTTCGTCTATTCGCCGGTCGCACACTGGGTCTGGGGGCCGGACGGATTTCTCGCCGCCGCAAACGCGGACGCGTGGATCAAGGTTCTCGATTTCGCCGGCGGCACGGTCGTGCACATCAATTCCGGCGTGGCGGGGCTGATGGCGTGCCTCCTCCTCGGCAAGCGCAAAGACACCGGCCCCAACCACAACATGGTGCTCACATTCATTGGCGCCTCCCTGTTGTGGGTCGGCTGGTTCGGTTTCAACGCCGGCTCGGCCGTGACCGCGGGAATGCAGGCCGGCATGGCCATGACCGTGACTCACATGGCGACGTCGGCGGCCGCATTCACCTGGATGCTGGTCGAATGGATGACGCGGGGCAAACCGACCGTCGTCGGCATCTGCACCGGCGCTATTGCCGGCCTCGTCGCCATTACC
>JBJMTU010000036.1:0-8562 GCA_045811545.1 Xanthobacteraceae bacterium
GACATCAATCTGATCAAGGGCAAGAAGGTCGCCATCATCGGCTACGGCAGCCAAGGGCACGCCCATGCGCTCAACCTGCGCGACTCCGGCGTCAAGAACGTGGCGGTTGCGCTACGCAAGGGCTCGCAAGGCGTGAAGAAAGCACAAGCCGAAAAACTCAAGGTGATGGAGGTCGCCGCTGCCGCCAAATGGGCGGACGTGATGATGATGCTTACGCCCGACGAGCTGCAGGCCGACATCTATCGCGAGCATCTCGCCGACAACATGAAAGATGGCGCGGCGCTGATGTTCGCGCACGGCCTCAACATCCATTTCAACCTGATCGAGCCGCGCGCCGATCTCGACGTGATGATGATCGCGCCCAAAGGCCCCGGTCATACCGTGCGCGCGGAGTACCAGCGCGGCGCCGGCGTGCCGGTGCTGATGGCGGTGCACAAGGACCTCTCCGGCAACGCCCACGACCTCACGCTCTCCTATGGAGCGGCCATCGGCGGCGGGCGCGCCGGCATCATCGAGACCACCTTCCGGGAGGAATGCGAGACCGACTTGTTCGGCGAGCAATCGGTGCTCTGCGGCGGACTGGTCGAACTGATGAAGGCCGGTTACGAGACCCTGGTCGAGGCCGGTTACGCGCCGGAAATGGCCTATTTCGAGTGCGTGCACGAGGTGAAGCTCATCGTCGATCTCATCTACGAGGGCGGCATCGCCACCATGAATTACTCGGTCTCGAATACCGCCGAATACGGCGAATACGTCTCGGGTCCGCGCGTCGTCAACGACGCAACGCGCGCCGAGATGAAGCGGATCCTCGCGGACATCCAGTCCGGCAAGTTCGCCAAGGAGTGGATGCTGGAGAACCGCGTGAACCAGACCTCGTTCAAGGCCATGCGCGCCAAGATGGCTGCGCATCCGATCGAGGAGATCGGCGCCAAGCTGCGCGCGATGATGCCGTGGATCAAGCAGCGCGCGTTGGTGGATCGCAGCAGGAACTGACCGGCATAGTTGCGACAGGCTCGCCGTTATGCCGCCCGCGGTCGCGTTGTCGCAAGTGTGCGTAACGTTTCGGCTCGCCGCCGGGGGCGCCTATCCGGCGGTGGAGGGCGTCTCGTTAGCGGTTTCGGCCGGCGAGTTCGTGGCCATCGTCGGCCCCACCGGGTGCGGCAAATCGACCTTGCTCAACATCGCCGCCGGGCTGATCGCGCCTTCGTCGGGCCGCATCGACGTCTTCGGCGCGCCGCTTGCCGGGCTCAACCGTCAAGCCGGCTACCTGTTTCAGGCGGAAGCGCTGTTTCCATGGAAGACTGCGCTGGACAACGTTGCGATCGGGCTCGAGACCGCGGGGGTAGCGCGTTCGCTGGCGCGCCAGCGCGCGCAGGCCTGGCTTACTCGGGTCGGCCTTTCCGACTTCACCGCGCGCTATCCGCACATGCTCTCGGGTGGGCAAAGGAAGCGGGTCGGGCTGGTCCAGGTGCTCATCCGCGATCCGAAAATCCTGCTGATGGACGAGCCGTTCGGACCGCTCGACGCGCAGACGCGGCAGATCATGGGCAATCTGCTGCTCGATTTGTGGAACGCCGACCGCAAGGCCGTGCTGTTCGTCACCCACGATCTCGAGGAGGCGATCGCGCTGTCCGATCGCGTGGTGATCATGTCGGCGGGCCCCGCCGCGCGCATCATCGGCGACTGGAAAGTCGCATTGCCGCGCCCGCGCGACATCGCCGAGGTCAAGATCGAGCCCGCGTTTCAGGACCTGCACCGCGAGATCTGGGCCACGCTGAAGGCCGAAGTGCTCAAGGGCTACGCGCAAACCGGCGGTGGATGATGCAGCGATCGTTCTCCGCTGTGCTTGCGGCGTCATGCCCCGCGAGGGCGGGGCATCCATATGTGGACGGTGCGATGAGGAAAAATCTTGCTGCGTTCTCAGCTCGGTGATTACTGGATCATCCGCTTGCGCGGATGATGACAGCGGAGGTTGTATCCGTGTCTCGCGCCAAACTCCTCGTGCTCCAGCTTCTCGTCGCTGTCGCGGCGGTGCTGCTCTGGCAGCTTTTCACCACGGTGCCGATCGCCGGCGTGAAGCTGCTTCCGCCCTTCTTCTTCTCGACCCCGTATGACGTGGCGGCGCGCATCGTCAAATGGTTCGTCGAGGGCACGATTTGGAAGCATCTGTGGATCACGCTGACCGAAGCCGTGCTCGCCTTCGTCATCGGATCGCTTGCGGGAATCCTGATCGGCTTTTGGTTCGCGCAGCAGCCGCTGGTCGCTGCGGTATTCGACCCTTACGTCAAGATGATCAACGCGTTGCCGCGGGTCGTGCTGGCCCCGATTTTCGCGCTCTGGCTCGGCCTCGGCATCTGGTCGAAGGTCGCGCTCGGCGTCACCTTGGTCTTCTTCATCGTGTTCTTCAACGTGTATCAGGGCGTCAAGGAGGTGAGTCCGACCGTGCTGGCCAATGCCCGCATGCTGGGCATGAACGAGCGGGCGCTCATGCGCCACGTCTATTGGCCCTCGGCGCTGTCCTGGATGTTCTCCTCGCTCCATACCTCCGTTGGTTTCGCGGTGGTCGGCGCCGTGGTCGGCGAGTATCTCGGCTCGGCCGCCGGGCTCGGCTACATCATCCAGCAGGCCGAAGGCGTGTTCGACGTGGCCGGCGTGTTCGCGGGCATGCTGGTCCTTGCCGCCTTCGTGATCGGCATCGATTTCGTGGTCACGCTGGTCGAACGACGGCTTCTGGTCTGGCGGCCGGTGGCGGCCGAAACGCGCACATAAGTCGCGCCCGGGCGGCTTCCCGCCGCGTTTCCATGGACCTATAAGTCGCCGATCAGGGCGCTCACTTCAGCTGCCGGGAGGACATGAAAATGGGCAAAGCCGTTATCGCCATGCTCGCGCTGGCGCTTTCGCTCTCAGGGACCGCGCACGGCCAAGCCGTCGAGAAGAGACAGGTGGCGCTCGCGGTCGGCGGCAAGACCGCGCTCTATTATCTGCCGCTGACGATCTGCGAGCGCCTCGGCTACTTCAAGGAGCAGGGCCTCGAGGTCACCATCAATGATTTCCGCGGCGGGGCGCAGTCGCTGCAGGCGCTCGTCGGCGGCTCCGTCGACGTCGTCACCGGCGCCTACGAGCATACCATCCGCATGCAGGCTAAGGGTCAGGACATCAGGGCCGTGATCGAGCTCGGGCGTTTTCCCGGAATCGTCGTCGGGGTGCGCAAGGAGAAGGCGGCAAGCTACAAATCCGCGGCCGACCTCAAGGGCATGAAGATCGGCGTAAGCGCGCCGGGCTCGTCCACCAACTTCTTCGTGATGTATCTGATGTCGAAGGCCGGCCTCAAGCCGACCGACGCCTCCTATATCGGCGTCGGCATCGGACCCTCCGCCGTTGCAGCGATCAAGAAAGGCGAGATCGACGCCCTATCCAATCTCGATCCCATGATCACCAAGCTCGAACAGGACGGTGATATCAAAGTCGTCGCCGACAGCCGATCGGAGGAGGGCACGCGCGCGATTTTCGGCGGCTCGAACCCGGCGGCAGTGCTCTACGTCAAGCAGGATTTCATCGACAAGAATCCGGCAACCGTGCAGGCGCTGGTCAACGCCTTCTCCAAGACGCTGCAGTGGCTGGACAAGGCGACGCCCGAGCAGATCGCCGCGACGGTGCCGGAGGACTATTTTCTCGGCGACAAGGCGCTCTACGTCGCCGCAGTCAAGGCCAACAAGCCGGCCTATTCCCGCACCGGCGTCATTCCGCCTGCCGGCATGAGATCGGCCGCCGACATGCTCGTCGCCTTCGACGACGAGCTCAAGAATGCCAAGGTCGACCTCGCGCAGACCTTCGACGGCCGCTTCGTCGCCAAGGCCGCGGCACAAGTCCAGGGGCGCTAACAGCATCCCGATTGTCATCGTCCGCGAAAGCAGACGATCCGGTCATCGCCGAAGTGGATGAGAGGCGCCGCCTCGGCGCTCCTCTCAGCGGGGCGTCGGGGCGCAAGCGTCGCGTGTCGCCTCATCGGGACGAGCTGGCGTGTTCTGCAACCGCCGGCAGGGGAGCCCATAGCCGTCCCGCGGCTCTTGCCATGACGGCCCTGTTGCAGAAATATGACAAGGGCCCGCCGCGGTGACTGTGAGCGGGCCCTAGTCTCAAGCCATGCCGCCCGCCGTCGCCCACCTGAAAAATTGCCTCGCCGCCGCCGATCGCCGGCAGGCCGCCGGCCTTGCGCTCCTTGTCGCCCTTCATCTTGTGGCCTTCGGCATATTGCTTTGGTCGGAAGCCGAGCCGGCGGCCCGCGCGGCTTTCATCCTCACCTGGGGCCTGCTCAATTTTTTCTGGCTCATCCTGCTGCGGCGTCCGCTGACGTCGGCGGCGCTCTCGCTCATGCTGGTCGTCATCCTGGTCGTGTTGTCGCAGTTCAAGCACAGCGTGCTCATGATGACGGCGACGTTCGTCGACCTGATGGTCATCGACTCCGCCACCTTCCTGTTCTTCATCTGGGTCAATCCCGGTCTGGTCTTGAAACTGGCACTCGCCGTTGCGCTGACCATCCCCGTATCGGTCTTTCTGTGGCGCGCCGACCCGTTCCGGGTGCGCCGCAGCCGCGCTTTGCTCGGCTGGTTGCTTTGCTTAGCCGCGCTCGCCGCGCTGTCGTTGGCGGTGCCCACGGACCGGGAGGACGAGTTTTATCCGCATCAATACGTCTCCAAATTCGCGCGCTCGGCCGCCGTTGCGGCCGTCGATCTGACCACCGGGGGGGTACTGGAGGCCGATCCCGCCAGCGCGGACCGCTTGAATCTCGGCACCGGCGCAGCCTGCCAGGCATCCCGCAAGCTGCCGCACATCGTCATGGTGTTCGACGAGTCGAGCTTCGACGCCACCATGCTGCCGGGAGTCAAGGTTCCTCCCGATTATCGAGACCGGTTTCGCTCGTCCGACGGCAAGACTCGCGCCTTCGTGGTGGAAGGCGCCGGCGGCCCGAGCTGGTACACCGAATACAACGTTCTCACCGGCCTCTCGGCGCGCTCGTACGGCCGTTTCGCCGAGTCGGTCACGCGCTTGGCCGCCGGGCGCGTCAAGCGCGGCCTGCCACATGTCCTGCGCAAGTGCGGTTACAGCACCTACAGCCTTTACTCCTGGTTCGGCGCCTTTGTCGGTGCGCGCGGCTTTCACACATCCGCCGGCATCGAGCATTTCCTCGACGCCAAGCAGCTACGCACCGGGCCGGCCGATACGGACATCTTTTTTTACGACCACGCCGCCCGAGTGATCGCGCAAGATCAAGGGCCCGTTTTTGTGTTCATCTATCTCGCCGCCAATCACTTTCCCTGGGACTTCCGCTACCGTCCCGATCTCCTGCCCGGCTGGGTCAATCCTGGCAATCCGCTCGAGATCGACGAATATCTTCGCCGCCAGGAGATGAGCGCGCACGACTATGCGCAATTCAAAGAGCGTCTCGCCCGCGAATTTCCCAGCGAGCCATTCCTGATCGTGCGCTTCGGCGACCACCAGCCGCTGTTTGCCAAGCGGTTCATGGATCCGACGCTCGAGCAGGCCGAGGTGGCAGCGCGCATCCTGCAGCGCGACCCCCGTTACTTCACCACCTATTACGCGATCGAGGGCCTGAATTTTGAGCTGGTCGATCTGTCCTCCGCGCTCGAGACGCTCGATGCGCCCTACCTTCCGCTTGTGGTGCTGGAAGCGGCGGGAGTGCCGCCCGATCCCACCTTCATAGAGCAGAAGAAGATCCTCGGCCGTTGCCAGGGCCTGTTCTATCTCTGCGCCGGCGGCGCGGAGGCCCGGCGCTTCAATCGGCTGCTGATCGATGCCGGGCTGATCGCGGGACTTTGAAGCGGCGGCAGGCGCCGCAATGAATGGATATTAATCGGCGGCACACTCCCCGCCGGTCTTTGACCTTGAAATGACAAATTTAATGCCGTTTTATGACAGCGGTCCGTGTGCCGGGCGCAAAGTCGGTCATTGCCGGGCACGGGCCACCTGCCATGCGTCCCTCCATTGCAGCTATGACCAGCCCTTGGGCCGCCGCGGAGACCCCGCGCGGCAAGCTCGGGATTGTGCTGCTGGCGGCCCTGCACTTGGCGGCCTTCGGCCTCCTCCTCTGGAGTGAAATCGGCCTCGTGCCGAAGCTCGTGTTCTGCTTCACCTGGGGGCTGCTCAACTTCTTCTGGCTTGCTGTGCTGCGCCGTCCGGTCGTGTCGGCGGCGCTGTCGCTTGCGATCATCGTCGTGCTCATCCTGCTCTCACGACTCAAATACGAGATCATCTGGATGACGGCGAATTTCCTCGACGTGATGATCATCAACGCCGACACGATCAGCTTTCTGTGGGCGGTGAAGCCTGAGCTTTATAACAAAATCCTCGTCGCGTTCGCCCTGGTGCTTCCGGCGCTGGCGTTCATCTGGTGGACCGATAGGTTCCGCGTACGATTGCGCACCGCGGTTGCAGGATTCATAGGATGCGCCGCCGCCCTCGTCGGCGTCTCGCTCGCCTTTCCCCAAGAGGAATGGGACACGTTCGTGGGCGAGGGCTATGTGTCGAAATTCGCACGCTCCGGCGTCACCGCCGTGTCCGAATTCGCGACGCGCGGATATATGGACTTCGATGCCGCCATCACCGATCGCCTGCGCACGCTGCCGAACGAGGTGTGCGTACCCGCGGGAAAGCCGCCGCACATCATCCTGGTGCACGACGAATCGAGTTTCGACATCCGAGTCTTGCCCGGGGTGAAGGTCGCCGAGGATTATGGGGACCATTTCCGTTCCTTCGACGGCGAGCGTCGCCACTTCATCAGCGAAGGCGCGGGCGGTCCGAGCTGGTACGCCGAGTACAACGTGCTCGCGGGCCTCTCGGCGCGCTCCTTCGGGCGCTTCGCCTATTATGTGACGCAGATCGCCGCCGGCCGGGTCGAGCGCGGATTGCCTACGGCGCTGCGCCGGTGCGGCTATCGGACCTTCTCGATCTACCCGGCACTCGGCGCCTTCATGAGCGCGAGAAATTTCCAGACCACGACCGGAATGCAAAAGTTTCTCGATCAGGGTGAGCTCGGCACCAACCGCATCGAGCCTGACCGGTTCTACTACGACGCCGCGTTGCGCATGATCGAGCGCGAGCGCGACAAGGGGCCGATGTTTCTCTTCGTCTACCTCGCCGCCAACCATTATCCCTGGAACTACCGCTGGCGGCCTGAGCTGATGCCGGAATGGAAAGAGCCGGGAAACACGCCCGACGTCGACGAGTATTTGCGGCGTCAGACCATGAGCTTCGGCGCCTATGCCGAGTTGCTGGATCGGCTCGGTCGGCAATTTCCCGGCGAATCGTTCTTGCTGGTGCGCTACGGGGACCATCAGCCGGATTTTGCATCGTTCATGCTCGACCCCGCGCTCGATGAGAACGGGATCAACCGGCGGCTGATGGTGTACGATCCGCGCTATTACACGACCTACTACGCGATCGACGTGATCAATTTCAAACCCGCCAATCTCTCCTCCGCGCTCGACACGATCGACGGTCCTTATCTTCCGCTCGTCGTGCAGGAGGCGGCCGGCCTGCCGCTCGATCCCTCCTTCGCCGAGCAGAAACGAATTCTGGAGCGCTGCAAGGGGCTGTTCTACGCCTGCGCCGGCGGCGCCGAGGCGCGCCGCTTCAATCGGCTGCTCATCGACGCCGGCCTGATCAAGGGACTTTGAGCGGCCTCGCCTGTCGCCGACTGTTCATGCATAAAGCGCCCGCGTCATCTTTGCGTCATTCCGGGGCGCCGCAGCGCAGGCAAGTTTACGCAGCCTGTGCAAGCTTGGCTGTGTGCGGCGAGCCCGGAATCCATAACCATAGGCGGTGATTATGGATTCCGGGCCCCCTCGCTACGCTCGGGACCCGGAATGACGGCCGAGCTTGGAACCAAGTGTCAGAGTAGTACTACCAGGAGGCTCCAATGCGCCGTCGCTTCGCCACGCTCGACGTGTTCACCGACCGCCGCTTTGTTGGCAATCCGCTCGCCGTGGTGCTCGAGGCCGAGGGGCTCGAGGCGGATGTCATGCAGGCCATTGCCCGCGAGTTCAATCATCCGGAGACGGTGTTCGTCTTCGCGCCGGCCGATGCGGGCCACCGCGCCCGCGTTCGCATTTTTACTCCGGTCCAGGAGCTGCCGTTCGCCGGACACCCGACCGTCGGGACCGCGGTGTTGCTTGCGCTCCGCGATGGCGCCGCCGCCGGCAGCGATCTCGTGTTGGAGGAAGGCCTCGGTGCGGTGCGCTGCACCGTCGAATCAGTCAACCGCGCGGCCGGCGGGGCCCGCTTTGTGATTCCGAAACTGCCGCACGAGGTCGGGCCAGCGGCGGACACCGCCGCCATTGCGGCGGCGCTGTCGCTTGAGCCGAACGATATCGATGGGCGTCCGGCGCGAGGATCGGCCGGGATCCCCTTTACTTTCGTGCCGGTCGGGAGCCTTGCCGCGGTGGCGCGTTGCCGTCCCGATCCCGCTCAGTTCGATGCCGCCTTTCCCGATGGTGCGGTCTACGTGTTTTGCAGCGAGACCGTCGAGCCCGGTCACCAATTTCA
>JBJMTU010000037.1:0-17404 GCA_045811545.1 Xanthobacteraceae bacterium
ACCGGCTTCACGCGTAAGGTGAAGGCGCGCCTCCTGCTCCGGCGGGGACCGCCCGTCATCCAGCCTTATCGCGACCTTGTGCGGCTCATGCGCAAGGAAGTGGTGCTCGCGGAGAACGCCTCGTGGCTATTCCGAGTGATCCCTTACCTCATTTTTGCCGCCACCTGGGTAGCGGCATCTTTGGTGCCGACATTCCGCACCGGTCTCCTGTTCTCGTGGTCCGCCGATCTCATCGCCATCGTCGCGCTCCTCGGCAGTGCCCGTTTCTTTCTGGCTCTGGCCGGGCTGGACGTCGGGACCAGCTTCGGCGGCATCGGCTCGAGTCGAGAGGTGATGATTGCCTCGTTGGCGGAGCCGGCGATGATCATGATCATCTTCACGCTCGCGTTGATTGTCGGCTCGACACAGCTCTCGACCATGGCTGGGTTCCTGGTCTCGTCCGAGGTGGGCCTGCGCGTATCGCTGGGGCTTGCGCTCATCGCCTTGATCATGGTGGCGATCGCGGAAAACGCCCGCATTCCAGTCGACAACCCGGCGACCCATCTCGAATTGACCATGGTGCATGAGGCCATGGTGCTCGAATATTCGGGGCGTCATCTGGCGCTGATCGAGCTCTCCGCGTCGTTGAAGCTCCTGCTCTACGTTTCGCTGATCGCTTGTCTGTTTGTGCCCTGGGGATTGGTGCCGTCGGGGGCGGGGCTTGGGTTACTGGTCATCGGTCTCGTCGCCTATATCGCCAAGCTCACGACCGGCGGTCTGTTGCTCGCGCTGTTCGAGACGTCGATCGCCAAGATGCGCGTGTTCCGCGTGCCGGAATTCCTGGGCGCCGCGTTAATGCTCGGCTTGCTGGCGACGCTTCTCCTGTTTGTGTCACGGAGCTTGTGATGCGCGGCCTGACCTTCGATATCGCCCACCTGCTTGCGGGCACGCTGGTGCTGGTAAGTTTCCTCGAGCTTTATCAGGACCGGCTCTATGCGCTGCTCAACCTATTCGCGCTGCACGCCTTGGTGCTGGCCCTTTCGGTCGCTTGGCAAGCCTACATCCAAAATGCGCCGCACCTTTACGTGACCGCGGCGATCGCGCTCATTTTCAAGGCCATCATCATTCCGCTTGCGCTTCATCGCATCATCGTGCGCCTCGGCATCCACCGCGAGATCGAGAAGGTTGTCGGCGTAGGCTCTGCCATGCTGCTGGGCATGGGCTTGGTAGCGCTTTCGATGGTGGTGATGTTGCGCGTGACCGCCGAGGCCGATCCGCTCGCCCGCGAAGACCTCGCTTTTGCGCTCTCGGTCGTGTTGCTTGGCCTCTTGATGATGGTGACCCGGCGCAACGCCGTGAGTCAGATCGTCGGCTTCATGTCGCTCGAGAATGGTCTCGTGCTTGCCGCGACCGGCGCCAAGGGCATGCCGCTGGTCGTCGAGATCAGCATCGCCTTCTCGATCCTCATCGCTTTCATCGTGATCGGCATTTTCCTGTTCCGCATCCGCGAGCGTTTCGACACGGTCGACTTGCAAGCGCTCGACCGGTTCCGCGGAGAGCGCGGATGACTGGACCGTTCGAACCCGTCACCGCCGTTCTCGTAATTCCCGCGCTGGCGGCGGCGCTGCTCGTAGCACTGCCGGGCTACCGGCTGACGGCGACGCTCAATGTGATTGCGACTTTCCTGACCTTCCTCGCCGCGGTCTCGCTGTTCTTCGGCCGTCCGCAGCCAACCTCCTATCTGTTGGTGGACGATCTCAACAACGTGTTCATCGTGTTGACCACGTTCGTCGGCTTCACGACCAGCGTGTTCAGCGCCAGCTATATCGGCCACGAGCTCGAGATCGGCCGGCTCACGCCGAGATTCCTGCGCTTCTACCATGCGATGTATCAGTTGCTGATGTTCGCGATGAATCTCGCGCTCGTTGCCAACAATATCGGTCTGATATGGGTGGCGATCGAGCTTGCGACGCTGACCACCGTGCTCATGGTTGGCATCTATCGCACTCACGAGGCGCTCGAAGCGGCCTGGAAATATTTCATTCTCGGCAGCGTCGGCATCGCGCTCGCGCTGTTCGGCACCATCCTGGTCTATATGGCGGCGCGCCCTGTCGTCGGAGAGGGTCTAGACGCGATGGTGTGGACGGTGCTGATCACGCGCGCGTCGGCGTTTGACCCGGCGCTGCTCAACGTCGCCTTCGTGTTTCTGCTGCTCGGCTACGGCACGAAGGTCGGGCTTGCGCCGCTGCATGCCTGGCTGCCCGATGCCCACGCCGAAGGGCCGACCCCGATCTCTGCGGTCCTTTCAGGACTCCTGCTCAATGTCGCGCTCTACGCCTTGCTGCGCTTCAAGATGCTGCTCGCCCTCAATCCGGCCGCGCTCGCACCAGGCCCGCTGATGGTGACTATGGGACTCATCTCGCTCGTTTTCGCGGCGTTCATGCTGTACCGCCGGCGCGACATCAAGCGCATGTTTGCCTATTCCTCGATCGAGCATATGGGCATCATTACCTTTGCCTTCGGCATGGGCGGGCCGCTCGCGAATTTCGCCGGGCTCCTCCACATGACAATGCATTCGCTGACGAAATCGGCGATCTTCTTCGCGGTTGGTCACATTGCCCAGGTGAAGGGCACTCAGCGCATTGCGGATATGGGCGGACTTACCGAGACCAACCCGGTGCTCGGCTGGGGGCTCGTGCTCGGCGTTGTCGCCATTGCCGGATTGCCTCCGCTCGGCATCTTCATGAGCGAGTTCCTCGTCGTGACGTCGACATTTGCGCGGGCGCCGTCGCTCGCGATCGTCCTCGTATGCGGCATCCTGATCGGAGTTGCCGCGCTCTTCCTGCGACTGAATACGATCGCATTCGGCGAGCCCCGCGGTGCCACCGCAAAGGCCAAGGCCTCCTATCTACCGATGTTCGCGCACCTTGCGCTCGTATTTGTTGCCGGCGTCTATATGCCGCCGGCACTGGTCGTTTGGTTTCAGAACGTGGCTAAGCTCCTAGGGTGAACCAATGCCGGGGCTGATCGACACGATCGAGGGCAACAAAATCGCGGGACATCGTCCTTGGCCACGGGTCGTCGTGGACGAGGATGGCTGGCGCTTTGCCGCAAGTCAGCTGTCGGCCGGATATTGGACACTGCTGGGCCTCTGGGGTGACACCGGCGCGGTGCACATGGCGGTACTCGACGCAAGCATGCGCGAGATCGCGGTTGTCACCCTGCCATGCCCGGACGCTCGTTTTCCGTCCGTCGGCGCGCTCCATCCCCCAGCCATTCGTCTGGAGCGTGCGCTACGCGATCTCTACGGCCTGGAACCGGTCGGCTTGCCTGACACGCGGCCATGGCTCGACCTCGGTTTCTGGAATGTGCAACACCCGCTCGGGCAGCGCCGTGACGCGCCGCCGCGGCCCGTGCCTTACGCCTTCCTGCCTGCCGCGGGCGAGGGTCTTCACCAGATTCCCGTCGGCCCGGTTCATGCGGGCATCATCGAACCCGGCCATTTCCGTTTTACCGCGAACGGCGAGACCGTGGTTCGGTTGGAGCAGCGCCTTGGCTATGTGCACAAGGGCATCGAGGCGCTGATGGCGGGCGCCACCCTCGACAAGGCCGCGCGATTGGCCGGCCGAACCTCGGGCGACAGTACGGTCGCATACGCCCTTGCCTTTGCGCATGCGGTCGAGGCGGCGGTGGAAATCGAGGTTCCGCCGCGTGCGGTCTATGTGCGGGCGCTGATGGCGGAGCTCGAACGCCTCGCCAACCATTTCGGCGATATCGGGGCGATCTGCAACGATGCCTCGTTCGCGCTCATGCATGCCCAGTGCGGCATTCTGCGCGAGAAGACCCTGCGGACCGCCGAGGCGTGCTTCGGGCATCGGCTGATGATGGATGTCGTGGTGCCGGGAGGGGTTGCGCGTGACCTTGCTCCGGCCTGCGCGGCGGAGATGGCCGCGTTGGTAAAGGAGGTCCGCCGATTGTTCCCGCAGCTCATCGAGCTCTACGACAACACCGCCTCCCTGCAGGACCGCACGGCCACCACTGGAGTTCTTCCCGGCGACTTGGCACGGCAGTTCGGCGCCGGCGGTTATGTCGGGCGTGCCAGCGGCCGTGCTTTCGATGCGCGCAAGACGCCCGGCTATCCGCCCTATGATCTGCTCGCGTTCGAGGTTCCCGTGCTCGAGGCCGGTGACGTTAACGCCCGCGTCTGGGTGCGCATCCGCGAGGTCGAGCAGAGCCTCGGGTTGATCGATCAGATCTTGCGGGACCTGCCCGCTGGTGCGATCCGCACTTCGGTCGATCCGGCCGGCGAGGTGCATGAAGGTTTAGGAATGGCCGAAGCTTTTCGCGGCGACGTGCTCGCGTGGATACGACTGGAAGACGGCCGCCTCGTGCGTTGTCACCTGCGCGACCCATCCTGGTTCCAATGGCCGCTGCTGGAAGCCGCGATCGAGGGCAACATCGTCGCGGACTTCCCATTGTGCAACAAATCGTTCAACTGCTCTTATTCCGGTCACGATCTTTAGGACAGCCATGCGCAAAATTTTCTTCGAGAGTCTCATGCGCCGCTCCCTGACCGAAGCGGCGCCGGTCCCGGATGAAGAGATGTTGGCTGAGCTGGGCGCCAGCGTTGAGCGTGCTGCGCGCCGGCGTTTGGGCCGCAGCCTTTCGATTCGGGAGGTTGATGCCGGTTCGTGCAACGGGTGCGAACTCGAGGTCCACGCGCTCAACAACGCCTTTTATGACCTGGAACGTTTCGGACTGCATTTCGTAGCGTCGCCGCGGCATGCCGACGTGCTGCTCGTGACCGGGCCGGTCACCAGGAACATGCGCGAGGCGCTTGAGCGCACGTATAACGCTACGCCGGATCCCAAATGGGTCGTTGCAGTCGGGGACTGCGCATTGGACGGTGGTATTTTTTCCGGCAGTTACGCGGTTGTCGGTGGTGTCTCTAGCGTCATACCCGTCGACTTGCATATCCGCGGCTGCCCGCCCAACCCGACACAATTACTCAAGGGGCTGCTGACGCTGCTCGAAGCCTGAAGGCTGCGGGCAGTTTTGATACGGCCCGCGCGAAAGTGATCGCAGCCGTGGAAGCATCAGGGCAGCCTAGAGGGACAGTCGCCTGCACCGACATGCCCGCCGTCTTCTCCTTCCGCTTGCTCGCCACCGACGGCGCCGCCCGTCGCGGCGAGATGTCGACGCCGCACGGCACGGTTGCCACACCTGCGTTCTTACCGGTCGGCACGCAGGCAACAGTTAAAGGCCTGACACCGGACGCGGTGCGGGCAAGCGGTGCCGACATCGTCCTCGCCAACACCTATCACCTCATGCTGCGGCCGGGCGCCGAGCGCATCGCAGCGCTCGGAGGTCTGCACCGATTCATGAATTGGCCGCGCACAATTCTGACCGATTCCGGTGGCTTCCAGGTCATGTCGCACTCGAAACTGCGCAAGGTCGAGGACAAAGGCGTGACCTTCCGCTCCCACCTCGACGGCGCCACCGTCGAGCTTTCGCCCGAGCGCGCGATCGAAATCCAGATCCTGCTCGGGTCCGACATCGCGATGCAGCTCGATGAATGCCTGCAATTGCCGGCAGCCAAGGCCGAGCTGCTTCGTGCCATGCGACTCTCGCTCGCCTGGGCCGAACGCAGTAAGCGCGCCTTCGAGCGGGCGCCCGCAGGCAATGCTCTCTTCGGCATCGTGCAAGGCGGCGACGATGCGGTATTGCGCGCCGAGAGCGCCCGCGTCCTGATCGACCTTGGATTTGACGGCTACGCTATCGGCGGTCTTGCCGTGGGCGAGCCGCAAGAGGTGATGCTGCGCATCGTTGCGGACGTCGCGCCCGCGCTCCCGGCCGAACGTCCGCGCTATCTCATGGGGGTGGGCACGCCCGCGGACCTCCTCGAGGCCGTCGCCCGCGGGATCGACATGTTCGACTGCGTGCTGCCGACCCGCAACGGGCGCCATGGGCTCGCCTTCACCCGGTTCGGGCCGATCAATCTCAAGAACGCGCGCCACGCGCAGGACCCGCGACCGATCGATGAAGCGAGCGCCTGCCCTGCGGCGCGCGATTTTTCGCGCGCCTATCTGCATCATCTCGTCAGGGCCAACGAGATGCTCGGCGCGATCCTGCTCACCACCATCAACCTCGCCTATTACCAAGATTTGATGGTCGGAATGCGTGCCGCGATCGCGGAGGGCACCTTCGCGGATTTTTGCGCGTCCGCGCGCGAAAGCTGGGCGCGGGGCGACGTGTCGTCGACTTAGCGCGCCGGGGTTCAACGAAGCCGTCCTTGCACAGGGGCCTCGACGCGGCGCCCGCAACGGCGCAGAATAAAACCGGTCTAAAGAAAAAAGGCGCGGCCGCTGCCAGCGTTTCGGGCCAGCGGAGCGTGGGAGACGCCCAGGCATGGCCACCAACCTCAAAATCAATGGAGCGAGCCGTTCGGTTCAAGCCGAGCCGGACACCCCCTTGCTCTACGTCCTTCGCAACGATTTCGAGCTCAACGGCGCGAAGTTCGGCTGTGGGCTGGCGCAATGCGGCGCCTGCACCGTACTGATCGACGGCAAAGCGGTCCGTTCCTGTGTAACGCCCATCAGCGAGGTAGCGACAAGCGAGATCACGACGATCGAAGGGCTCGGCTCGCTCGACAAGCCGCATGCGCTTCAGCGCGCGTTCATCGATGAGCAGGCGGCCCAGTGCGGCTACTGCATCAGCGGCATGATCATGTCGGCGAAAGAGCTGCTCGACCGCAACCCGCGGCCGAGCGAGCAGGACGTGCGCGCGGCGCTCGCCGGTAACCTTTGCCGCTGCGGCACTCACAACCGCATCATTCGCGCGGTGCTGCGCGCGGCGCAGGCGAACGGGAGGACGTAAGCCGTGAACGCTCCCCTTTTCAATCGGCGCGAATTCACCATCAGTCTCGGTGCAATCGTCGTTGCCTTCTCGCTCGATCCGAAGCTCGCTCGCGGGCAGGAGCGGCTGCCTGGAAGTCTGCAGAACAATCGCAAGCTCGACGGATGGATCCGCATCAATGCCGACGGCAGCGCGACCGTTTTCACCGGCAAGGTCGAATTGGGGCAGGGCATCCTCACCGCGCTCGCACAGATCGCGACCGAAGAGCTCGATCTGCCGCTGTCCCGAGTCAGGATGATCTCCGGCGATACCGGCCAAACGCCAAACGAGGGCCAGACCGCTGGCAGCCAATCGATCGAGAACAGCGGTACGGCATTGCGCATGGCGGGCGCCGAAGTGCGCGCGATCCTGATCGATCTCGCAGCGAAGCGGCTTGGCGTGCCGGCGGATCAGTTGACGGTCGCTGATGGCACGATTGCGGCACCCGACGGGCGCAAGGTCGGTTACGGCGAACTCAATCCCGATCTTAACCACGAAGCGAGTGCCAAGGCGCCGCCGAAACCGGCGGCCACCCACAAGATCGTTGGCAAATCTATTTCGCGTTTCGATATTCCGGCCAAAGTCACAGGCGGCGCGGCATTTGTGCAGGACATGCGGCTTCCCGGCATGCTGCATGGCCGCGTGATACGTCCGCCGCGTTACGACTCGAAGCTCGACAGCATCGACGAAGCCGCGGCCAAAGCAATGCCCGGGGTTGTTGCTGTCATGCGCGACGGCTCTTTCGTTGGTGTGGTGGCCCAACGCGAAGAGCAGGCGATCAAAGCGCGCGCAGCTTTGCTCAAGAGCGCGAAATGGACGCTGGGGCCCGAGCTGCCTGACCCCGCGCGTCTGTTCGAGGTGATCAAGTCGCTGCCGAGCAAAGATGCCACTATCGGCGTCAAGCAGGGCACCGTGCCGGCAAACGCCCGCACCTTCGAGGCGGTCTACACTAAGCCCTATATGGCGCACGCTTCGATTGGGCCGTCTTGCGCGGTCGCCGAATTCAAAGACGGCAAGATGACGGTGTGGACGCACTCGCAAGGCGTCTTTCCGCTGCGCGCCGAGCTTGTCAAAGCGCTGAAGCTGCCGCTGGCGGCGCTACGCTGCGTGCATGTGGAGGGGTCCGGGTGCTACGGGCACAACGGAGCCGACGACGTCGCGGTTGACGCCGCGCTTCTGGCCCGCGCGGTACCAGGTCGACCGGTCCGCCTGCAATGGATGCGCGACGACGAATTCGGCTGGGAGCCCTATGGCCCAGCCATGGTGATGCGGGCCAAAGCGGCGCTTGGCAGCGACGGCAAGATTGCGGACTGGGACTATGAGGTATGGAGCAATTCCCATTCGACCCGACCGCAATCGACCGACGGAACCAACGTGCTCGCCGCTTGGTATCTCGCTGAGCCACAGAAAATGGGGCCGCCGACGAGTCCGCCGCAGCCCGCCGGCGGCGGCGACCGCAACGCCATCCCGCTTTACGACTTTCCGCGCCAGCAGGTGATCCACCATTTCGTTCAGGACATGCCGATCCGGGTATCGGCGCTGCGGACGCTCGGCGCCTATGCCAATGTATTCGCCCTCGAATCCTTCATGGATGAGCTCGCCGCCGCGGCCGGCGTCGATCCGGTTGCGTTCCGGCTCGCGCATCTCACCGATCCGCGTGCGCGGGCGGTGATCGAGACGGCCGCCAAGAAAGCCGGCTGGAAAGACGGCGAGAAGGGTGACGGCACGCGCGGCCGCGGCATCGGTTTTGCCAAGTACAAGAATCTCGCTTGCTACGTGGCCGTAGTGGCGGAGGTCGAGGTTGACCGTACCAACGGCACGGTGCGCGTGCCGCGCGCGACCGCTGCGGTCGATGCCGGGCTGATCATTAATCCGGACGGGCTCGTCAGCCAGATCGAAGGCGGCATTGTTCAATCGGTGAGCTGGACGCTGAAGGAAGAAGTCCGCTTCGACCGGAGTGGGATTCTCGCGCGCGACTGGGCAAGCTATCCGATCCTCACCATGCCGGAAGCGCCGAAGGTCGAGGTCGAGCTGATCAATCGTATGAGCGAACGACCGCTCGGCGCAGGCGAAGGATCACAAGGCCCGGCGGTCGCCGCCGTTGCCAATGCCTTCGCCAGTGCGACGGGCAAGCGCATCCGCGACCTGCCGCTCAATCCCGCACGGGTCAAGGCAGCATTGGGTTAGTTGGGGAGAGCGAATAGCGGGTGGCCAATAGCGAATGGCGCAAGGGGATGGGCGCTATTCGCACATTTGCTATTCGCTGTTCGTGAATAATCCGGGAGGAGCGCAACCATGGCCATCAACTTCACTGTGAACGGCAAGGCGGCCTCGAGTAACGCGCCGCCGACCACGCCGTTGTTGTGGGTGATCCGGGAGGATCTCAAGCTTACCGGCACCAAATTCGGCTGCGGTACCGGTCTGTGCGGCGCCTGCATGGTGCACATCGACGGCAAGCGCGCGTTCTCGTGCCAGACCCAAATGTCGGAGGTTGCCGGCAAGTCGGTGACCACGATCGAGGGATTGTCGCCGGATTCGTCGCACCCGCTGCAGAAGGCTTGGCTCGCCGAGCAGGTGCCACAATGCGGCTACTGCCAATCCGGGCAGATCATGAGCGCGGCCGACCTCCTCAAGCAGAATCCGAAGCCGACGCGTGATCAGATCATCGAGCACATGAGCACGAATATTTGCCGCTGCGGAACCTATCAGCGCATTGTGCGCGCGGTCGAGCGCGCGGTGCGGGAGGCCTGAGCCATGACCCATGTCACAATCGAGAACTTGACTGCGCGCTCTCCGCGCCGTCGCCTTCTCTCCCGCCGCCAAGTCATGATCGGAGCGGCGGGTCTCAGCTTTGCCATTGCGGTTGGCGTCGACCGTCACGCTGCTGCCGCGGTGCTTGGGAGCGAGCGGAGCGGCAAGGCGCTGAGCCCGTGGGTGAGCATCGCCCCCGATGGAACGATCACCATCATGTCGCCGGCGACCGAGATGGGGCAGGGGTCGCTGACCTCGCTGCCACTGATCATCGCCGAAGAGCTCGACGCCGATTGGTCGAAGGTGCGTATCGTGCCTGCGCCGACGATCGAAGCGATCTACGGCAATCCCGGATTCGGCGGCATGATGTACACCGCCGGCTCCAACGCGGTGACGAGCTACTATCGACCGTTGCGCGTCTTCGGCGCGCAGGTACGCCGCGTCCTCGTCGATAACGCCGCCAAGAAACTCGGAGTGCCGGCCGAAGAGCTGAGCACAGAGCCCAGCACGGTGGTACACGCCAAGTCCGGCCGCAAGCTCAGCTATGGCGAAATCGCGGCCTTTGCCGAGGTCCCGGAAAAGCCGCCGGAGGTCAACCCCGAGGCGTTGAAGAAACCGAGCGAGTTCCGGCTCATCGGCAAGGACGTGCTGCGGGTCGATCTTCCGGGCAAGGTCAACGGCAGCGCGCGCTACGCCATCGACGTGCAGGTGCCGAACATGCTCTACGGCGCGGTGCTGCGCGCGCCGGTCGAGGGCTCGGTGCCAGACAAGATCGATGACGCCAAAGCGAAGGTGATTGCTGGGGCCGTCAAGATCGTCAGGTTGCCGTACGGCGTCGGCGTGCTCGCCGATACGCCGTGGGCGGCCTTCGAGGCGCGCCGCGCGCTCACCCAATCCATAACCTGGAGCAGAACCGGCACCGCCTGGGGGTTCGACAGCGATAAAGGCATGGAGCGGTTCGCCGCCGATGCGAAAGACGTCGCTCGCGGCGCAACGGAATGGAGCAAAATCGGCGACCCGCGCGCCGAGATGCCGAAGGCTTCCTCCACCATGGAGGCCGAATACCGCTGCGACTACGCCTACCACGCGCAAATGGAGCCGTTGAACGCCATCGCCTCGGTGTCGCCGTCCGGCGACTCGGTCGAAATCTGGGCTGGAACGCAGAGCCAGACTACCGCCACCGAGGCGCCTGCCAAGCTGCTCGGCATTCCGCGCGAGAAGGTGAAGCTAAATGACATGTTAATGGGCGGCGGTTTCGGCCGGCGCGGCAACCGCGACGTCGATTTCATCATCGACGCGGTGCTGTTGTCGAAGGAGGCGGGACGGCCAGTCAAGGTGATGTGGACGCGCGAGGACGACGTCCAGAACGGGCGGTTCCGCCCGATCTCCGCGCATTATCTGAAAGCCGGCTTCGATCCCTCCGGCAAGCTCGCGGCGTGGCATCATCGCATCGCCGTGGACCGTGTCGGACCCTACATGGATCCGGTGCGCTATCAGCAGAGCGGCGGCAAGGACTTCATCGCCATGCTCGGCGCCGATCTGCGCGGTTATGACGTTCCCCATCAATTGGTCGAACAGCTCTATCGTGACACCGGGGTGCGCACAAATCCGCTGCGCGGCATCAGCTTCACCGCTAATCGATTCGCGACCGAGACCTTCCTCGACGAGATCGCGCTCAAACGCGGCATCGACCCGGTGAAGTTCCGGCTCGATCTATTGAAGAACGCGCCACGCGGCGTCAGGGTGGTCGAGCGGGTGGCGGAGATGGCGAGCTGGGGCAAGAAGCGCGAGGGCCGCGCCCTTGGATTTGCGTTCCTCGACTATTCGGGCTCGCAGGTGGCCGGCATCGTCGAGGTTTCGGTCGATCGACGCAGTGGAGAGATCAAGGTGCATAATTTCTGGTGCACTATCGACTGCGGAGTTCCTGTACAGCCCGACAACGTGGTGGCCCAGACCGAGAGCAGCATCGTCTACGGGCTCGGTCTGTCGTTGACCGAACGCATCAGCATCAAGAACGGTGTGGTCGAGCAGTCGAACTTCTACGATTACCGCGTGCCGCGCATGAACGAGGTGCCGGCGATGCACATCGAGGTGATCGCGACGGACAATCATCCAACGGGCGTCGGACAAATGGCGACGCCGCTGATTGCGCCCGCGATCTCGAGCGCGGTAATGCAGCTCACCGGGGTGCGATTGCGCCACACGCCGTTCACACCCGAGCGGGTCAAGGCAGCGCTGGGCTAGGTGCCGGCGCTCGGCTCGCGCCAAGACGCGCGCGCCGGCGCGTCGTGGCGCGGCTGTGCTGAGACGGGACTGCCACCAGGAGAGGCATGATGCAACGACGTATCCGTCGTCCGCGCGCTGCGACAATGGTTGCGGCCGCCGTATCGATGATCCTTGCGCTGCCTGCACTCGCTCAGTCGCCGAAGATCGGCGATCCGCCGGAAGCCAAGAACATGCGGCTTGTCGGCTACAGCGATTTGCACGCCCGCAGTGCCTACCAGCCCACGATCCACCGTCAAGGCGGCCGCTATATCGCTTACGTCGGGCACCACGGCGGAACGCCCGACGTGCCGCAACCCATCAACCGGCTCACCGGCCAAGCCGAATACAACGGCACCTCGATCGTCGATGTAACCGACCCGGCACAGCCCAAATACCTCGCGCACATTCCCGGTCTGCAGGGCCATTACGAGGAGGGCGGCGCGCAAATGGTGCGCGTCTGCGACGGCAGGACGCTGCCCAGAGGCGATGCGAGCAAGACCTATATGCTGCGGGTCTTCGGCGGCCGTGCCCACGAAATTTGGGACGTCACCGATCCGGCCAAGCCGGCGCTGCTTACCAGAATCGTTGAACGATTGAAGGACACTCATAAGAGTTGGTGGGAATGCGACACCGGCATCGCTTACCTCGTGTCCGGCGTCGAAGGCTGGCGGGCCCGGCGTATGACCCAGGTCTTCGATCTCAGCGATCCATCAAAGCCGGTTCATATCCGCAATTTCGGGCTGGTCGGACAGGAGCCGGGCTCCACGGGCGCGGTACCGACCGACCTGCACGGGCCGATCTCAACCGGGCCGCAGGGCAACCGCGTCTATTTCGGCTACGGCACCAACAAAGGCGGCGTGCTGCAGATCGTCGACCGGGAAAAACTCCTGAACGGCCCGAAGGAACCGACCCCGGAGAACCTGCGCTATCCGGTCGTCGGCCAAGTCGACATGGTGCCGTTCAACGGCGCGCACACGGTTTTTCCGATGCTCAAAATGCCCATCGCGGAATTCGCGAAGGATAAGGACGGCAAGGTGCGCGACTTCGTGATGATCGTGAACGAGCAGATCCTCAATGAATGCCAGGAGGCGCGCCAAATCGTGTTCTTCGTCGACGTGACCATCGAGTCGACACCGATGGTGGTGTCGAATTTCTCGGTGCCCGAGGCGAGCGGAAATTTCTGCCAGCGCGGGGGGCGCTTCGGCGCGCATTCCTCCAACGAGAGCATGGCGCCGGTGTTCTACAAGAAGCTCGTCTTCATCACCTACTTCAATGCTGGCGTGCGCGCGGTCGACGTGCGTGACCCGTACCAGCCGAAGGAGGTCGGCTACTTTATCCCATCGATCACGGAAGCGACCGACAAGCGCTGCATCAAGATCGATGGGGTCGACCGCTGCAAGATCGCGATTCAGAGCAACAATGTGGAAACCGACGACCGCGGCTATATCTACGTGGTCGATCGCGCCAATACCGGCATGCACATTCTGGAGCTCACTGGAGAGGCGCGAGCGATCGCAGGGCAGCCATAACGGTCACCCACGCCAGCTCACATCCCGCCGTAGAGCCAAGAGATGCCGTCGTAAGCGTCTTCAGCCGTGCGGGCGCCGAGCATCTGGTTGCGCAACTCCGCCGCCGGGCCGCGCGCATGATAGAACTCACCGTAGACGCGCGCCATGATCTGCACTCGTGCGGTGCGCAGATAACGCTGCTGCACGTAGGCGCGAAAGGCTGCGGGGAGGTCGTCGGGATTCTCGCTGGCCTTCTCCGCGAGCCAGACCGCGTCCTCGGTTGCCATGCAGGCGCCTTGCGCCAGATATTGCAGCATGGGATGGGCGGCATCGCCGAGAAGCGTCACGCGTCCTTTGCTCCATTCCTTCATGGGCTCGCGGTCGCACAACACCCACATGCGCCAAGTCTCGATACGCTCCAGCATGCGTAGTACCTCGGGCCGCTGGCCTGCAAAATGTGCCCACAGGTCACCGGCATCCGCCTCCGCGTTCCAGCCCTCGACGTAGCGCTTGGAGTGGAATACGGCGACCAAGTTGTAGATCTCGCCGCGGCGCAGGGGATAGTGGACGAGGTGGGTGCGCGGGCCGGCCCATAGGATCACGTCCGGGCTCCAGAGATCGTCGGGCACCTCGTCGTGCCTGAGCACGGCGCGATAGGCGATATGCCCGGAAACCAAAGGTTTGCCGTCGCCGAGGATTTTATCGCGTACCTTCGACCACATGCCGTCGCAGCCGATGAGCGCGCGGCCGCGGATGTGCTCGCCCGAGTGCAGGATCACCTCGACGCCGTTATCGTTCTGCTCGAAATCCTCCACCGTCTGATTGGTCTCCAGCGTAATGAGGTTGTTGCTCTTGCAGGCATTGATGAAAACCGAATGGAGATCGTGCCGATGGGTGACCGCGTAGGGCTGCTTGAACTTCTCCGTGAAGCGGGGATCGTCGAGCGGGACGCGGGTGACGCGCTCGCCGGAGAGCGCGCAGCGCATTTCCATACCGGGTGGCCTGTGGGCATCGGCGAGCACCGCATCCTTCAGGCCGAGCCGTTCGAGGGCGCGGAAGATGTTCGGGCCGAGCTGGATGCCAGCGCCGATCTCGCGGAATTCAGGCGCTTGTTCCAGCACCCGTACCGGGAATCCCTTGCGCGCGAGCGCGTGCGCTGCCGCCAGGCCGCCGATGCCGCCGCCCGCAATCAGGATCGGCAGTCCTTGACCGTTTGACTTTGCCATCAGGACTCCAAGACTGTCGCAATGCCCCCGCGCAATATTCTGAGCCTGTTTCGCACCTGGTTCAATTGCGTCCCAGGTCTGCGTCACCGCGAAGGGCGATCGTGCGCAGACGCCGAGCCGACAACGTACCAAGAGGGCCCCTCTGGCTAGTTGGCGCGCTGATAGCGCTTCGAGGAACTGGGTGAGTTCCAACTGCCGGAGGAGGTCCCATAGGCTGTGCCGGGGAACGGATTAGGTCGGCAAAATCCGCCTATGCCGCGCACCGTGGCCCAGCATTGTTCGGACGAGGAATAACCGCAATTCACACCGCCCCATCTATACGTTGCGCACCACGCACCGGCACCGGCAGCAGTGCTCGACGAGGAGATTGCGGCCAGCGCGATTACGACGAGGATGATCGCTCGCATGATCGCCCCTATTGTTGGGGCTGTACCGACCTGACGCAACGCGCAGCGACGAATTGCGCCCAACTTCTATATCAGTAGCGCCGGTAACGCCTGGGCGAGGCGGGGGCATTCCAGCTTCCCGCGGCCGTGCCGTAGGCCGTCCCGGGAAATGGATTCGGTGCGCAATATGCCGCCAGGCCGTGAGCGGTGGCATAGCATTGCTCATACGAAGAATAAGTGCAGTTTGAAACGCCACGTCGGTAGTTCGCGCACCACGAGCCGGCATCGGCAGGGGTGCCGGTCAAGGACGTTCCAGCGAGCACGAGTAGGATAAAGACGATTGTTCGCATGGTTGCCTCCTCGGCCAACAAAGTAACCCCTGCCGCACCAATATATTCCCAGCGGGATTGGTTGCCTTTGTCGCGGATATGGCTGGCCGCCCGCGACGGTGTCGCAAGCTTCGACGCACCGCGCAATGATGGGTCGTTGATGGCTCGTTTCGGTGCCGGGAGGGCAAGGATCGAAAAACGTGCGGTGCTTGCGACGAGGTGGTGAGCCCGGTTGGGATCGAACCAACGACCTACTGATTAAAAGTCAGTTGCTCTACCACTGAGCTACGGGCCCGGTGCGCGGGTGTGTACGGGCGGCCTCGTGCGGGGTCAATAGGCGGCGGCGTGACTGCAGGTTTTGATCTGTCCAAGCACGCCCGGCCGGCTTATGTTCAAGGCCCGGTCGCATGCGAGGAGTGCCCCTGATGCCGATCGTCAACCGCGTTGCCGCCATGCACGGCGAGATCACCGCCTGGCGGCGTGACATCCACGCCCATCCCGAACTCCTTTACGACGTGCACCGCACCGCCGCCACCGTCGCCGAGAAGCTCAAGCGCTTCGGCTGCGACGAGGTGGTGACCGGAATCGGGCGCACCGGCGTGGTCGGCGTCATTCGCGGCAGCAAGGGAGATGGCCGAGTCATCGGATTACGCGCCGATATGGATGCGCTGCCGATCGAGGAGGCTGGCGACGTGCCGTACAAATCGACGGTGCCGGGAAAGATGCATGCCTGTGGGCATGACGGCCATACCGCGATGCTGCTCGGTGCCGCCAACTATCTAGCCGAGACGCGCAACTTCTCCGGCACGGCAGTCGTCATTTTCCAGCCGGCCGAAGAAGGCGGCGCTGGCGGCAAGGCGATGATTCAGGACGGCCTCATGGACCGCTTCCGCATCGAGGAAGTGTACGGCATGCATAACTATCCCGGCCTTCCGGTCGGCCAGTTCGCGTTGCGGCCGGGCCCGCTGATGGCTGCTGCCGACCGCATCACGATCGAGATCGAAGGCCGCGGCGGACACGCGGCGCGCCCGCACGTCTCCATCGACAGCGTGCTCGTGGGCGCACAAATCATCAATCAGATCCAGTCGATTGTTGCGCGCAACGTCGATCCGCTCAGCTCCGCTGTAATTTCGATCTGCGTGTTTCAGGCCGGCTCGGCCGATAACGTGATTCCGCAGACCGCGCGTCTGCGCGGCACCGCGCGCAGCCTCACACCCGAGGTGCGTGACCTTCTGGAGAGGCGTCTGCACGAGGTCGTCACCGGAACCGCACAACTGTACGGCGCCACGGCAAAGCTCACCTATCGCCGTGACTATCCGGTGACCCGCAATCACGCGCGGCAGGCCGCGTTCGCGGCCTCGGTCGCGGCCGATGTGGTTGGGCGCGAGCGGGTCGACGAGGATGCCGCGCCGGTCATGGGTGCGGAGGACTTCTCGTTCATGCTGGAAGCGCGCCCCGGCGCCTTCATTTTCGTCGGCAACGGAGACAGCGCCGGATTGCACCACCCGGCCTACGATTTCAACGACGAGGCGATCCCGTTTGGGGCATCGCTTTGGGCCAAGATCGTGGAGGAACGCCTGCCCGCCTGATGGGCCGGCCCTCAGCGAAAAAAGGGCGCCCGAGGGCGCCCTTTCCGTTTGTCGTGAGGCGACACCTCAGGGGTGCAGAACCATAGCCGTGAAGGGATAGACATAGGCCTGCAGCATCACAAAGCCGCCGACGAGGCAAGCCAGCACGATCGAGTGCCAGAATACGTAACGCAGGATCGAGCCTTCGTGACCGAACCAGCCGGTAGCGGTCGATGCGACGACGATTGACTGAGCGTCGATCATCTTGCCCATTACGCCACCGGACGAGTTCGCCGCCGCCATCAGCACCGGGCTGACGCTGGTCAGCCCCGATTTCTGAAGCTGTTCGGCCGTGACCCGCTGCAGGTTGCCGAAGAGCACGTTCGACGCGGTGTCCGACCCGGTCAGCGCGACGCCGAGCCAGCCGAGCAGTGGCGAGAAAAACGGGAAGAGCCAGCCGGTATTCGCAAAGGCGAGGCCCATCGTCGTATCCGAGCC
>JBJMTU010000038.1:0-3640 GCA_045811545.1 Xanthobacteraceae bacterium
GATTGCGCTTCAGCTCGCGAGAGATGGTCGACGGCGGGCGATCCAAAGCTGCCGCGATTTGCCGGATCGAGCGGCCAGCGGCTTGAAGTCGGGCAATGTCGCACCGGTCCTCCAATGACAATTGCTTGTAGCCGCGCTCCATGGCAACACCCCCTTAAGAAGGTGTTGCACTTCGTTTGTGAACTTAAGGGACCCATGACCACCGCCTCTGGAATATGGGTCCCCCAGCATAAGCGCGTTCACGCGCGTCTTCGACGCGCTATGCGCGGGGACGACGTGGAGAACGTGAAGCTCCGGCGCCTGGCGTTCAATGCCCCGTCGCCATTGCCGCCAATTGTTCCGGCTCGGCCGGTGTCTCATTGCCGCGCCAGACCACGTGCATGTCCGGCCGCAACAGCAAGAGATCATATCCATAGACATCACGTGGCCGCTCGTCGGCGATGTCGAGAACCTGCAGCGGCGCACCGATGGCAGCGAACGCGCGCTGCAACGCGCTGGTATCGGCGTCCGTCCCACCCAGTCGCAATAGCGTAAAGCCGTGACCGTAGCCGATGCGGTCCTGCATCGCGCTGCCATCGGTGAGCCACACATGCGGCAGCCGCGCTCCCGGCCACGTGGTCGGAGCGTAAGTCATGAAATCGTGCTCCGGGCCCTCGCCCGGCTCGGAAGCAATCAGCGGCGAGCCGCCATAGCGGTAACCGAGCTCGGCGCCGATCATTTCGGTCGCCTTGTGCTGCTCGACATCTGCCACGCGCGCCAGCGCGGCCCTGGCGGGCGTCCGCTCGCGGATTTCCGGCCGATAAAGTGCGCGCCACCGCCGCCGCCCCTGGGTCGCAAAGCCCGAGGCCGCGACATTGCGCGCTCCCACCTGCCGACGCTCGATCTCGTAGGAGGCGAGCAGGTTGGGGCCACCCCAGCCCGCGAACGTTGCCGCGAGCTTCCATGATAGATCGATCGCGTCGCCGACGCCGGTATTCATGCCGAGGCCGCCGGTCGGAATGACGAGATGTACGGCGTCGCCGGCAAGAAACACCCGACCCTCGCCGTAGCGGTCGGCCAAGAGCAGGTTCATGCGCCACTGCCCGACATAGAGCATGTCGTATTTGACCGGCATGGCGACGACCCGCTCGAACATGCGCGCCATGTCGGCGTCGGTCTCGACGACGGAATGCAGGGTGAAATGCCGGGTCGAATCCTGGACGATCAGGAAACTCCCCTCGGCATCGGCTACGTGATAATGCCGACCCTTGCCGATCGGGATGCGCTCGTAGAGGTCTTCGCAATAATAGAGCGCCTGCCGCAGCTCCTGCAGGTTGGCCTCGCCGCTGAGCTGGATGCCGAGTTGGCGGCGCACCAGGCTGTTGCCGCCGTCGCAGCCGACCATGTAGGCGGCGCGCAACGTGGCGGAGGAGCCGTCGCTTCGTTTGACCTGCGCCGTGACCGAATTCTCATCCTGCTCGAATGACACGAGCTCGCAACCGTAGCGGACGCTGACGCTCGGCAACGTCTCTGCGATCGATTTCAAGAGCGGCTCGAGCGTGTATTGCGAGATGAGCTGATAGGGTTCGAGCGGCAGGCTGCCGTCCTGGGATTTGGCGATCTGCGCCTTCGCCTCCGCAACCGACGGATGGGGATGATGTACCAGCGGCGGCTCGATCAACGACAGCACGATGAAGATATCCATCGGACATTGGGCGGGAAGGCCGGCAGCGCGAACTTTGTCGACGATGCCCATGCGCCGGTAGATCTCCATGGTGCGGGCGTTGCAGCGCTCCATCTTCGGAAGAAACTGTGGGGCCTCCTTCTGCTCGATGATGATCGTGCGTACGCCACGCAGTCCGAGGTCGATGGCGAGCGTCAAGCCGGTGGGGCCCGCTCCGATGATGAGAACCTGTGCGTCCATGGGTGGGCTGGTACTCTGCGTCAATCGACTAGGCGGCGCATAAAATGGGTCCGCGCCTGCGCGGGGACGGCAGACAGTGTGAGGCCGAACCGATCAGACGGATCACGTATCATTTGCCCGTTTCCATTTCAGCTGTAGCCGCCTCGAAATCGGCGAGTTCGGTTCCTTCCTGAACGAAGTCGCCGACGGCGCATTTGAGCGCCTTGACGCGTCCGTCGGCGGGCGCGCGCAACGTGTGCTCCATCTTCATCGCCTCGAGTACGATGAGCGGCGCACCGCGCTGCAAACCGGCACCTGGTTGCGCGAGAATGCGCGTCACCGTGCCCGGCATCGGCGCGACGATGCGCTCCGCAGCGGCAGTTTCGGAGGTATGCGCCACGAATCGATCGATCCAGTGGATCTTGCAATGACCGCGCGGGGTGCTCAGAGCGAGTTCGCGGCCGGACCATGCCACCGATACCCGCTCGGGCGCGTCCCCGAGGCACATGTCGAACACGGCGCCCCCGCGTGGAACGAATTGCAAGCGATCGGTCCTGCCGTCCAACTCCATCGCCAAGCCGTCGCGGCCATACCACAGCACCGCGTCGTAACGCTCGGCTTGGTGTCGAAAGCTCAAACGGCGGCTGCGGCGGCCGGCAAGCGTCCAACCGTCGTTGCGATTCCAGGGCGAATTGTCCGACGCGGCTTGCTCGCTTTGCTCGCGCAGCAACACGGCAGAACAAGCAGCGGCAAGATCGAGCGGTGCGAGCGTAGGCGCGCTCGCTGTGAGGCGGGAAATTTCCCGCTCGATGAAACCAGTGTCGATCTCGCCCTGAATGACCTGCGGATGGCGTAGCAGCGCCCTGAGGAAAGCAAGATTGGTGGTGACGCCGGCGATCTCGAAGCCATCCAAAGCGTCGATCAAACGGCTCAGCGCCTGCGGCCGATCGGCGCCCCAGGCGACGAGCTTCGCCAGCAAAGCATCGTAGTAGGGCGTGACCGAGTCGCCGGCGCGAAAGCCGGTATCGACCCTGATGCCGTCCCCGGACGGCTCGCGCCATGCGCGGATGGTTCCAGTTGCCGGCAGGAATCCCTTGTCGGGATCCTCGGCATAAATGCGCGCCTCGATTGCGTGGCCGTTCGCGGCGATCTGGTCCTGTTGCAATGGCAGCTTCTCTCCCATGGCAACGCGCAGCTGCCACTCGACGAGATCGAGACCCGTGATCATCTCGGTGACGGGATGCTCGACCTGCAGGCGTGTGTTCATCTCGATGAAATAAAAGCCGGCGGCATCCACGATGAACTCGACCGTGCCGGCGCCGACATAGCTCGCGGCCTGCGCGGCGGAGCGCGCCGCAGCCGCCATCGCGTCCCGCCGCTCGGCGGTGATGGCAATGGAAAGCGCCTCCTCCACCACTTTCTGGTGCCGACGCTGGAGCGTGCATTCGCGCTCGAACAGCGAGACCACGTTGCCGCTGTTTCGCGCGCTGGTTCGTGAGCCGGCCATTATTGACGGCGACTACCATATCCACTGGCTCGAGCAATATCTGAACGGCCAGCCGGTTATTTGAATGCCGAGGTTGGCATCATCGCCAGCGAGCTTGTGGGTACTCGGATCGTGCTCCGGTTCCGCGGCAAGGGAGCGGCGAAGCCGGCCCGTGCCGCGATGATCTAGCCGCGACCTCGACCATGCTGCTATCGTGACCCGCATGGCCTCCCGCGACTCCGCCTCTTCCGAGATTACGCCTGAAGTGCTGC
>JBJMTU010000039.1:0-9446 GCA_045811545.1 Xanthobacteraceae bacterium
TCGATCGGCAAGGCGCGCATCCGCACGCACGAGGCCGCGCTCGTTAAATATACGCACGAGCGGCTGCGCGAGATCAACTCGCTGCGCATCTTCGGCACAACCAAGGACAAGGGCCCCATCGTCTCGTTCGAGCTCAGGGGCGCGCATCCCCACGATGTCGCGACCATCATCGACCGCGCCGGCGTTGCGGTGCGAGCCGGCACCCATTGCGTGATGCCGCTGCTCGCGCGCTTCGGCGTGACCGCTACGTGCCGAGCGTCATTTGGGCTTTACAATACGCGCGCCGAGGTCGACGGGCTTGCACAAGCCTTGATCAAGGCGCAGGGTTTCTTCGCATGAGTAACGACTCGACCAAGCCTGCGGCGGCTGCCGACTCCTCGGCCGACGCCCCGCTTGCGCCCGCGGCGGCCGCGTCTTCGGCGCTGCCGGAGGGCGAGTTGGCGCGGCTGACGGACGACGTCATCGCCGCGCTCAAGACCGTCTACGATCCGGAGATTCCCTCCGACATCTACGAGTTGGGTCTCATCTACAAGATCAATATCGCGGATGATCGCGCGGTCACGGTCGATATGACGCTCACCACCCCCAACTGTCCCTCGGCGCAGGAGTTGCCGACTATGGTCGAGAACGCGGTGGGGAGTGTTTCCGGCGTGGGCGAGGTCAAGGTCAACATCGTATGGGATCCGCCCTGGGACCCGAGCCGCATGTCGGATGAAGCGCGGGCCATGCTCAATATGTGGTGAGGCGTGAAGCTCGACCGCGTGATCGAGACTTGCCTTTACGTCGACGATCTCGACCGCGCGGCGCGCTTCTACGAGCAGGTGCTGGGGCTCACCGCATTGACCAGCGACGCCCGGTTTCGCGCCTACGACGTCGGCGGGCAAAGCGTGCTGTTGCTGTTTCACCGCGGCGCCACGCTCGAAACGGTGCGGATGCCGGGCGGAACGATCCCTCGACACGACGGCCACGGACCGCTGCACATGGCTTTTGCCATTGCCGCGGATCAATTGCCGCAATGGGAACAACAATTGCGCGAGCACGGCATCGCCATCGAGGGCCGCACTGCGTGGTCGCGCGGCGGACACAGCATCTACTTCCGCGATCCCGACGGGCATCTGCTGGAACTGGCGACGCCGGGCCTGTGGGCGACGTACTAGGTGCGCGTTAGTGATCGTGATGTCGCGTCGTCGCCTGCAAAGGGCGGTAGGGCAGGCAACAATCGGATGTGCGTTCCAATGAACCCCGATTTCCAGAACTCCTCCACCTCACCGAAAAGCGCGATCAATTGTGAGACCACCCTCTTCGGCAGGATAGAGCTTGGAGAAATGGACGAACCTTTTGACTAGTGGCCGATCTTGGCGGAACCATCCTCCGGTGGTCCATTGCCGGCCTGGCGCGAGCCTGCCTCTCTCCGGGGTGTGGACGGGAAAGATATCTCCAGGCAGCAGGCGCTCACCACGAAGGCTCACGCTGTCGGCCGAGCACTTGCCGAAGTTTAATACAAAACGAGGGCGACCGTATTTTCCCACTGGATGTCACAGATGTACACAGCATCTGTATCGATCTTACGAAAAGTAAAAAACTGTGGGGCATGTCGCATATCGAGGGAAAAGCCCTTGTCCCGGAGGTGTGGAACAAAGTCTCGTTTGATCACCCGGCGAAGCGAAGTTGTGCGGCCCATAGACTGATCCTCAGCCCATGAGCCAATTTTAGACCAGGTCCAATCTGGTGAGATGGAAACCTCGCAGCTGCGGCGTATATTTCCGACGCAGTTAGAGCTCGAAGCCGGCCTTCACAAGGGCAAATTCGTTGTTATGTTAGCCACATAGAGATTCCGCCGCCGGGCCTTGAACCTGGCGGGAGGGGAAAGACGAAATGGCCGCACCCCGCGTAAGACCCCAGGCGATCCACCTTACGGATGCCGCCGCCGAGCGCATCAAATATGTGATGGCGAACGCGGAGCAGCCGATCGTCGGCGTGCGCGTGGGCGTCAAGAACGGCGGCTGCGCCGGCATGGCCTACACGATGGAATACGCCGAGCGGATCGAGGCGGCGGACGAGGTGGTCGAGGACAAGGGCGTGCGCGTGCTGATCGACCCAAAAGCCGTGCTGTTTCTGATCGGCACCGAGATGGATTACAAGGCCGACAAGCTCTCCGCGCAATTCGTGTTCAACAATCCGAACCAGACCTCCGCTTGCGGCTGCGGTGAGTCGGTCAAGCTCAAGCCCGCGGCGCAGGCGCAGTAGAGCTGAAACACTACGAGCCGCCTCGTAACTGACTCGTCACGCCCGGCTTTATGCCGGGCATCCACGTCTTAATTGTTCTTGATCCGGTAAAGGCGTGGATGGCCGGGACAAGCCCGCCATGACGCGGGGATAGGTCAGAATTAACAGCCGTTCGGTATGAGCGCGTTTGCTGCAGCAATCAACCGAACTTACGTTCGTCATTGCACATGATCGTTCCGCGTCAAGCCTTGACGCGCACGGGCCGCAACAGAAAGGCCGGCAGATGTCCGCCCTCGTCGGCATGGTCGGCGCGGGATGCAGGTTTGGGCGCGTGCCGCGGCCGCACCTCGTCGAGACGGGTCACCGGCGCGGGCGTGTCGCGCCGAGGGGGACGCTCGTGTCGCTTCCCGCGGCGGCCGCGCGTGCGATGTTCGTCTTTGCGAGGCTCGCGCGTTTCAGTGGGGTCGGATGCTTGCGGCTCTTCGCCCATCCAGGGAATCGACTGCCCGATCAGCGTCTCGATCGCCGCTACGTTCTTGCGGTCGGCAGGCGCGACGATGGTAATTGCGGTGCCGCTCCTTCCAGCGCGTCCGGTGCGGCCGATGCGGTGGACGTAATCGTCGGGATGATGCGGGACATCGAAGTTGAAGATGTGGCTGACGGCGGGAATGTCGAGCCCGCGCGCGGCGACGTCGGAGGCAACCAGCAGGGTCACCTCGTTTTTGCGGAATTGGTCGAGCGCGGCTGTGCGCGCCGGTTGGTCCATATCGCCGTGCAGCGCAATCGCAGAAAAGCCGTGGCGGAGCAGCGAACGATGCAGCGCCGCGACCTCGCGCTTGCGGTTGCAGAAGATGATCGCATTGGTCAGGCCGTCGGCCGAGCGGATGACGCGGCGCAGCGTATCGCGCTTGTCGTGCGGCTCGCGACCGGTCTTGACCAGCAATTGGGCGGTGGTGGCGACCGTGGTCGCCGGGCGCGAGACCTCCACCTTCACCGGATTATGTAGGAACTGCTCGGTGATGCGGCGGATCTCCGGCGGCATGGTGGCGGTGAAGAACAGGGTCTGGCGCGTGAATGGAACGAGCTTGCAGATGCGCTCGATGTCGGGGATGAAGCCCATGTCGAGCATGCGGTCGGCCTCGTCGATCACCAAGAGTTCGACCCCGGTGAGCAACAGCCGTCCGCGCTCGAAATGGTCGAGCAAGCGGCCCGGCGTCGCAATGAGAACGTCGACGCCGCGGGTGAGCTTCGAATCCTGGTCATCGAACGAGACGCCGCCGATCACCAGCGCGACGTTGAGCTTTTGACCCGCGCCGTACTTTTCGAAGCTTTCCTGAACCTGCGCGGCGAGTTCGCGCGTCGGCTCGAGGATCAGGGTGCGCGGCATTCTGGCACGGGCGCGGCCGTGCTCGAGTCTCGTGAGCATCGGCAACGTGAAGGCCGCGGTCTTGCCGGTGCCGGTCTGCGCGATGCCGAGCACGTCGCGGCGTGCGAGCACGTGCGGTATGGCCTGTTGCTGAATGGGCGTGGGGGTGGTGTAACCGGCCGCTTGCACCGCGGCGAGAACTTTGTCGGACAAGCCGAGCTGTGAAAACGACATAAACCCTCGAGTCGGGACCATCCGGAGCCTAGCCGCGCCGGGTGACGGAACAACGACTAAAGTTGCGCGGAGACGGACGGTCGAATCCAACGGTCGAACCGTTTGCGCCGAACATAGCCATCCGCGGCTCAAAGTCAATCCTGCTGCACTGCAATAAGTCGAATTGTGGCTTAATTTTTTCCGGTCGAAAGTGGAGTCGGTGGTGCCTGAACCGCTGCCCATCGTCCTTATCCCGGGGCTCAACTGCTCGGCGCGGCTTTGAGCAGACTCCCGTGCTGTGGCGATTCGGGCCGGTCACGGTCGCTGACCATACCCGCGACGACAGCATGGATACGATTGCGGCACGCATTCTTGCTGCGGCGCCTCCGCGCTTTGCGCTCGCGGGGCTTTCGATGGGCGGCTATCTCGCCTTGACGATCGTGCGGCAGGCGCCCGAACGTGTGCAAAAGCTTGCGCTGCTCGACACGTCGGCGCGGCCGGAAACGCCGGAGCAGACTGCGCGTCGCAAGCCGCAGATCGCGCTCGCCCAAAACGGCCGCTTCGCCGAGGTTCCGGCGCTGCAGTTTCCGTTGTTCGTGCATCGCAACCGGCAAGGCGACGTCGCGTTGAGAGCGCGCGTGCGCCTCATGGCCGAGGAAACCGGAGCGGAGGTTTTCTTGCGCCAGCAGCATGCGCTTATCACGCGGCCGGACGCACGGCCGCTGTTGGTGACAATCAAATCTCCGACGCTGGTCCTCGTCGGCGACGGCGATGAGCTGACCCCGCCGGCGCTCTCGCGCGAGCTCGCTGAAGGCATCGCTGGATCGCGGCTCGTCATCGTTCCCGATTGCGGGCATCTTTCGACCATGGAGCAGCCGGAGGCGGTGAACCGGGCGCTCGCCGAATGGATGATGAGCTGAGGGCTAGCCGTCGTCGCTCGCGCAAGAGTGGTAGCCCGCATGAACGCCGCGCAAAGGGGGGATGCGGGGCAATCTTGGTGTCGCACGAGGCGCGGATTTCGCTGCGCTCATCCGGGCTACGACGCTAGTATAGAGGGACCACCATGGCATCGGTGCTCGATCTCATCGGCGACACGCCCCTCGTCGAGGTGACGCGCATCGAGCGCGGCCCCTGCCGGCTCTTTCTCAAGCTCGAAAGCGCGAATCCCTCGGGCTCGCTCAAGGACCGTCCCGCGCGCGCCATGATCGAGGCCGCGGAAGCCGACGGGCGGCTCAAGACCGGCGGCGCTATCGTCGAAGCTACCGCCGGCAACACCGGGCTGGGGCTCGCGCTGGTCGGCGGCCGCAAGGGCTACCGCACACTGCTCGTCGTTCCCGACAAGATGGCGCGCGAGAAAGTGTTGCATGCCAAGGCCATGGGCGCCGAGGTCGTCACCACGCGTTCGGATGTGGGCAAAGGGCATGCCGATTACTATCAGGACCTCGCCGAAGCGATCGCCCGGCGCATACCTGGTGCTTTCTTCGTCAACCAGTTTGCCAATCCGGCCAATCCGCAGGCGCACGAGACGACAACCGGCCCGGAAATCCTGCGCCAGATGGATGGCGACATCGATGCGATCGTGGTCGGCGTCGGCTCGGGCGGATCGCTCACCGGGATCGGCCGCTTCATGCGGCGCGCCTCGCCCAAGACGGCGATGATCCTCGCGGATCCGGAGGGTTCCGTGCTTGCTCCTTTCGTCGAGACCGGCCGGATGGTGGAGGCTGGAAGCTGGGCGGTGGAGGGCATCGGCGAAGATTTCGTGCCGCCGAATGCCGACCTCACGCTGGTGTCGCAAGCATTCGCGATTCCCGATGCCGAGAGCTTTGCCAGCGCGCGTGAGCTCTTGCGCGCTGAAGGCGTCCTCGCCGGCTCCTCCTCGGGCACATTGTTGGCCGCGGCGCTGCGCTATTGCCGGGCGCAATCGGCTCCGAAGCGAGTCGTGAGCCTCGTTTGCGACTCCGGTGCGAAGTATCTGTCCAAAGTATTCAATCCCATCTTTCTGGCGCAGGAAGGCTGGAGCCATCCCGACCGCCACGGCACCGTGCGCGACGTGGTCGTCAGCCGCTTTAGCGAGGGGACCGCGGTCGTGGTGCGGCCGCAGGATAATCTGCGCGCGGTATTTGCCCGAATGCGCTCGGCCGACGTGTCGCAGCTTCCGGTGGTCGACGAGAATGGGCGCGTCGTCGGCCTGGTCGATGAGAGCGACGTGCTCGCCGCGCTGCTCACCGAGTGCGACGATCCGAACAAGGCCTTTGCGCGGCCGGTCAAGGACGTAATGGTCACGCGCCTCGAGACCATTTCCGCCGACGCGCCGATCGCTGATCTCCTGCCCCTGTTCCGCAAGGACTACGTCGCCATCGTCATGGACGGTGACCAGTTTCTCGGCGTGGCGACGCGGCTCGACCTGATCAACTATTTCCGTATTGCGCTGTAATTGCGTAGGGTGGGCATTGCGCAATTTCGTTCTCTGTTCCAGTCACGTATGCCGTGGGCGCAACGCCCATGCGGTTTGTTCGCGTGGGCAAATTCGCTCCTGGTGCAGCTCCGATTTTACCGCCTCTCAGCAAGCGATTTTGCCCACCCTACGCGCCTATGTCCGCGCATGACGGAAGACAGAGGCTTATGATGACGAAATCGAACCAACTCGACTTCTCCACGCGCTGCATCCACGCGGGGCAGGAGCCCGATCCCACGACCGGCGCCGTTATGATGCCGATCTATACCACCTCCACTTACGTTCAGCAGAGTCCGGGCGTGAACAAGGGGTACGACTACGCCCGCACCAAGAATCCCACGCGCATGGCGTTCGAGCGCTGCATCGCCGATCTCGAAGGCGGCAGCGCGGCTTTCGCCTTTGCGTCGGGCCTTGGCGCGATCTCGACCACGCTCGAGTGCCTCGACCACGGGTCGCATATCGTTGCGGTCGACGACCTCTACGGCGGCTCGCGGCGGCTGTTCGAGCGAGTGCGCAAGCGCTCGATGGGATTGCAAGTGAGCTATCACGATCTCACCGACGCCGCTGTGCTCGAGGCGGCGATTCGAAAAGACACCCGCCTCGTCTGGATCGAGACGCCAACCAATCCGCTGCTCAAGCTCGTCGATCTCGAGCGCGTGGCGGCGATCGCGAGAAAGCGCGGCATCTGGGCCGTCGCCGACAACACCTTCGCCAGTCCCTATATCCAGCGACCGCTCGAATTGGGCTTCGACCTGGTCGTGCATTCGACCACGAAATATCTCAACGGCCATTCCGACATGGTCGGCGGAGTGACGATTGCCGGCGAGAATGCCGAGCTGCGCGACAAAATGCGGTTCCTGCAGAACGCCGTCGGCGCGATCCAAGGTCCCTTCGATTCCTTCCTGGCGCTGCGCGGGCTCAAGACGCTGGCGCTGCGGATGGAACGCCATTGCGCCTCGGCGCTGAAGATCGCCGGATGGCTCGAACGCCATCCCAAGGTGCGCCGCGTGTTCTATCCAGGCCTTGCGAGCCATCCCCAGCACGCGCTCGCCAAGACGCAGATGCACGGCTTCGGCGGCATGATCTCTGCCGAGCTTGCGGGCACCCTCGACGATACCCGCCGCTTCCTCGAACGTTGCCGGCTCTTTGCCTTGGCCGAGAGTCTCGGCGGGGTCGAGAGCCTGATCGAGCACCCCGCACTGATGACGCACGGCTCGGTGCCCGCCGAAGTGCGGGCGAGTCTGGGCATCGGCGATACCTTGGTGCGGCTCTCGGTCGGCATCGAGGACGCCGATGACCTCATCGCCGACCTGGCGGCGGCGCTGGGCTAACCGCCGAATAGGCAAGGCAATCCCGCCTCTTTCTCTTCTCGCCGCCGACTCGGCTATGCAATTAACGGCGGGGATAAGGGGAGAGCGGGATGCGCACTCAGGTCGGTATCGTCGGTGCGGGGCCCGCGGGGCTGATGCTGTCGCACCTCCTTCACCTGGAGGGGATCGAGAGCGTGATCCTCGAAAACCGCAACCGCGAGTATATCGAGAGCCGCATCCGCGCCGGGCTGATCGAGCAGTGGGCGAGCGACCTCCTTGTCGAAACCGGCCTCGGCGCGCGCATGCAGCGCGAAGGCATGTTCCACAACGGCGTCCATTTCGCCTTCGGCGGCGCCTTGCATTACATCAATTTCCGCGACCTCGTGGGCAAGGGCGTAACCATCTACGGCCAGCAGGAGGTGGTGAAGGACCTGATCGCGCGGCGGCTCGCCGACGGCGGGCAAATTTTGTTCGAGGCGAGCGACGTGAGTGTCCATGATTTCGCCGGCCGCGTACCGAAAATTCGCTTCCGTCACGGCGGCCGCGACCTCGAGCTCGCTTGCGACTTCATCGGCGGCTGTGACGGCTTTCACGGCATTTGCCGGCCGAGCATTCCGGCGACCGCGCTCACAGCCTATGATCGCGAATACCCCTTCGGCTGGGTCGGGATTCTCTCCGAATCTCCTCCACCCGAGCATGAGCTGATCTATGCCTATCACGAGCGCGGGTTTGCGCTCTACACCATGCGCTCGCCGACCTTGGCGCGGCTCTACTTCCAATGCGCTCCCGATGACGACATCGAGAACTGGCCGGACGCGCGCATCTGGCAGGAGCTGCATGCCCGCATCGGCGGCACGCGCGAGCTGCGCGAGGGCATCATGCTGCAGAAGGGCATCACCGCGATGCGCAGCTTCGTGGTCGAGCCCATGCAGTACGGCCGGCTCTTTCTCGCCGGCGATTCCGCGCACATCCAGCCGCCGACCGGCGCGAAGGGTATGAACCTGGCCTTGGCGGACGTGCGGGTGCTCGCACGCGCGATCTGCGAGTTCTATCGCGCGCGCCGCGGCGACCTGCTGGAGCGGTACTCGGCGACCTGCTTGCGGCGGGTGTGGAAGGCACAGCGATTCTCCTGGTGGATGACGCAGCTGTTTCACCTCGATCCGAGCCACAATGCCTTCGACCGCAAGCGCCAGCTCGCCGAGCTCGACTATGTGACGAGCTCGGAGCCCGCCATGCGTTCCCTGGCCGAGAACTACGCCGGCCTGCCGGTCGAGCTGTGATGCTGCAACGCCGTTTGTCGATGATATGTCAAACGTGCCGCGGTCTCGGTGCACTCCCTCTCCCCATTTGGGGAGAGGGCGGGGGTGAGGGGGTTACAGGGCTATCGAGAGACTTTAACCCCTCACCCCATCCCCCTCCCAGCCGAAGTCGGATTTATCCGACTTCGGCCGACTCAATATGCCGAACTCGGGTAAACCCGAGGTCGGTGGGAGAGGGAGCCGACCGAGACCATCGCGAAAGTATTTAACGGCACGAAGAGAGCTGTGAGCGGGGCAGGGCGGATGCAGGTGCTGGTGGTCGGAGCGGGTGTGGTGGGGCTGGCGGTCGCACGCGCGGCCGCGCTCGCCGGGCACGACGTAGTGGTTGCGGAAGCGACCTCCGGCATCGGCACCGGGGTCTCCTCGCGCAACAGCGAAGTCATCCACGCCGGCCTTTATTATCCTACTGGGTCGCGGCGCGCCTACCACTGTCCGCGCGGGCGGCGCATGCTTTACGATTTCTGCGCCTCGCACGGCGTGCCGCATTGCAAGTGCGGCAAGCTGGTCGTCGCCACTCACGCAGAGGAAGTGCCGCGGCTGGAAGCGGTCTACAAGCA
>JBJMTU010000040.1:0-8482 GCA_045811545.1 Xanthobacteraceae bacterium
CAAAGGCCACGGCAGTGGCGCGGCCGATGCCGGTCAATGCGCCGGTGATCAACACGACGGGGCTCATTGCTCATGCTCCTAATTGGTTCGGCCCTGCCGGCCGAATCCTTCAGGGATCGCGATTACTTGATCTCGACGTCCTCCCAGAAGGCGACCCAGTGATCGACCTGCTGCATCCCGGCACGCGGCGCCTCGTAGGACCAACCGGCGCGCCTGCTTTGCGCCGCACCGTCCGCCACGTCGTAAAACTGCACGCCGTTCGGGCAAGCCAAATCGCTCTGCGTCTTCGGTGCCGCCTGCAATAGATCCATGCGCACCGTTTCCCGCGGAAAGTATCGGTAGCCGCCGACGTCTAAGGTCCGATCGCTCTGTGCGATCACCTGACCGCGCCAAATCGCCTTCATGGGGACCATCCTTCATTCGGTTTTGCAGGGCTCGCGCTTGCCAAGCCGAAGACCTAGTAGGCGCCACAGATTCCTCCCGGCTTGCTTCCTGGGCATAAGTAGGAGCCGCTAGCGCCCAAGAAAAAGACTTTGTAAGCTGAGCTCCATGCCTTGAAGATATGGAAGGCACCCTATGGAGCTACGGCACCTTCGCTACTTCATCGCAGTTGCCGAGGCCGGAAGTCTGACGGTCGCGGCCGAGAAAAAGCTGCACACGGCGCAGCCTTCCCTCAGTCGTCAAATCCGAGATCTCGAATATGAGGTCGGTGTTCAGCTGATGAGCCGCAGCGTGCACGGCATTGAATTGACCGCCGCCGGCCGCGCCTTCCTCGACCATGCACGGCTGGCGCTGACTCAGGCGGAAGCAGCCGCAGAGGCAGCGCGGCGAGCCGCGCAACCCATTAAACCGACTTTCGCCATGGGCTTCCTAACCGGGCAGGAAGTCGATTGGCTGCCGCGTGCCACAAGCATCCTTCGCGACGAATTGCTCAATATTGAAATCAGGGTTTCGAGCGACCATTCGACAACGCTTGCGGACGACCTGCAGCGCGGAAAGCTTGATATGGCCTTCCTCCGCGTAGAACAGCAGAAGCCTGATCTCGCGTACAAATTGGTGGCAAAGGAACCGATCGTCGTGATCCTGCCAAGCGACCATCCGCTCGCCGAGCACAAGGCCATCGATCCGCACGATCTCGTCGGTGAAACATTTATCGGGGTATCAAGCGTGCCGCGCGTGCTGCGTGGCGTTGTCGGCGATTATCTGAAGCGATCTGGAATAGAGATCGTGCCGCATCTTGAGATCGATAATTACGCGATGGCCATTTCTCTGGTTGCGTCGACCCGCGGTGTGGCTCTGTTGCCGGCCTCCGCAGAGAATTTCTTGCCGTGGTCTGTCATCAGCCGTCCCCTGAAAGGCGAGACGCCGACCATCGATTTGGTGATCGGATATCACAAGGCGAACACGTCCCCGATCCTGAGGCAATTCCTCTCCAGAATTGATGACTTAACCGCCCGGATTTCCAGCAAGGCTCGCTGAATGAGTGGACCCGGATCAGCCGCCGCGACGCGATGACCGCAGTGCAGACCAGGGCAGCGCGGCCTGCGGCTGGACAATGTCAGCTTGGGTTGCTGGTCAGGCTCGAAAGATCGGCTCCCGCTGGAACGATAAGCGGAATTGTTCGTTGCTGCATCACCGGGAGCAAGTCGAGACGCAGCGTGGAACATAGGCCATGCCAAACCGTCTCACCGCATCGAGCCTTGTTGTGGCCGCCCTGTGCACCGTGCCGAGCTTGGCCGTCGCGCAAAGCGCGCCGTTCTGCCTCAAGAGCGCGTTGGGCGCGGTCAGCTGCACCTATCACAGCATGATATTGTGCGAGCAGGCCAAGCAGCCCCACTCGCGCGATCAATGCATTCCGCGCTTTCAGGCCGACGAGACGACGGGAAGCTCGGCGGCGCCGCTCGGCGGCCCAGGTAAAGCGGGCACCCCGCGTCCGGTCAATCCATCTCCGGCGCGGTAATCATATCGGGCCGGACGCATCATCTCGCATACTGTCGTCCCCGCGAAAGAGCCCGTGAAGAAATTGGCGCCGCGGCACGGTCCTCGTTATTGCGCCCTCTCCCCTTGCGGGAGAGGGCAACTCGATGCTGCCACGAGCGATGATGGGTGAGGGGTTGCCTCGTGGCGAAACCCCTCACCCATTCGAAATCGTGGGCCAACCATTGTGCCCTCTCCCGCACTGAACTCGGGCTTGCCCGAGTTCAGCGCTTAAGCTGGCCGAAGTCGGATAAATCCGACTTCGGCTGGGCGAAGGCACAAGAGGCAACACCGCCCCGCGGCCCATTTGGCAGAGGGGGACGCCGCCCCGTCAGGGTCGCTTGGCTGCCGGATGCTTCGCCTTCACCAGCCGATCGTAGTCACTTTGCGTACGCCCGGCGTAAGCCATGGCAAAAGACGCGAGCGCATCGTCCATGACCTGGCTCTTGCCCATGTATCCCGCGAGCACCGCCGGATCCGCCGAGCGCGCGTGCGCCCGCGCGAGCGTGCGCCCGCACAGACGCGCGTAGCTCCCCAGCGCCTGCCCTTCCACCAGCTCGCTGATCGTCCCAAGCCGCCGGTTCTTCAATTGCCGCACGTAGAAATATCGGCCTGACGCCGCATCTTCGGTCCAGCCCAGGAACACGTCGCTCGCCGACTGCATGACGCGTTGACCTTCGACCACCCGCCGGCCCGGATGATCCTCGAACTTCGGCCCCAGGCACTCGAGGACGGACTTTCCCGCTTCCTTGATCTGCAGAAACAAGGGAGCGCCGTCGCCGCTCATGAACAGGCCGATCGCACAGAAGGTGCCGACGCTTCCAACCCCGACCACCTTGAAGGCCACGTCCTTGAGCGCGTAGCGCTCGATGAGGCAACGCCGCTCCGGGGCGAGGCTGTCTTGGTAGGAGGCGAAAACGCTCCTTTCATCGACGCGATGCCGCGCGTCCCTCTTCCCCGTGAAATGATAAATGAGCGGCGGCCGGTCTTCGATCCGCGCCTGTTTGCCCTTCACCAAGTGCGGGAAGTTGTCGTCCTCTTCCAGATGTCCGGCCACCTTGGAAACGATGGCGCGAAGCTTTTGTCGCAGCGAGCGGTCCTCGATGCGCTCGATTTCCTGCATCAGATCGATCTTGCTGTGCCAGATTTCCAGCGGCGATAATTTGGCAAGGTCGGTTATGCGGCTGCGGTATGCTTCGACGGTTGCCGCCGCGAGCGCCCGCGCCCGTTTCCTCGGAAGCTTTACCGCCAGTGCGGCGACGGCGACGCTCGCGGCCAAGCGTTTGAGGTCCACGGTGAAATCGATTCCGGCCAGCGTCTCGTCGAAATCGTTGATGTCGAAGACGACGTTTTCCTCCGGCGTCGCGAATGCCCCGAAGTTCATCAAGTGGCAGTCGCCGCACGCCTGGACGGCAATCCCGGCCGCGGGTTGATGCCTGAGATCTTCGGCCATGACCGCGGCGGCACCGCGCAAGAATGCGAACGGGCTTAAAAGCATGCGCTCGTAGCGCACCGGGATGAGCTCCGGCACGCGATTGCGATCGCCCGCGGCCAGGATGGCGACGGGGTCGCGCGTGGCGGACCCGATGAGATCGGCGTGCCGTTCGCGCGGGACTTTTTTGCGCAGGCGTTTGCCGTGCCGATAACGCTCGGCGTACGGGCCCCACGCGGCTTGGGTGATCTGGCCTGCGACGTAAAGCATGCGAAGCGTCTCCCCGCTGCATCTGCGCTCGAGCGGCATCAGCGGGATCTTTCCAACGCAGATATTACGCGAGGAGCCGCCTGAGTTCCTAGCCTCCGCTCCGCCTTTGGGCCGGATGGCTCTTTCTTATGCAGCTACCAAGCGATCCTGGCGCCGCCCTTGCCGGCATAACTCTGGCTTCGAGAAGAGAACTCGCCGTCGAAGCTGGCGAACAGCCAAGCGTTCGGCGCGATGACGAGCTTGCCGCCGGCGTCGATGCGCGCGGCGTCGCGCGCCGCGCGCGGCCCATCGACCGTGAACGCGGCGGCGGGCAGCGCGATGAAGACGGCGTTGATCGCCCGGTCGGGGTGGAACTCGTGCACCCACGACAAGCGTGCATAGGGCGACAGCGCCATTCCATTGCCAAAGACGAAACGGGTATCGAACTGGGCGCCGACGAAGGTCGGCAGCGAGGATGCGTGCGTCGATCCGAAAGTCAGGCCGAGCGGGCCAGGGGCGCCGGCCGGCACGGGGTTTGTCTCGGTGAAACCGTTTTGCCAGAGCTCGGCGAACTGCACGGCCGCAAACGGGGTAACCGCGAAGCGGCCGAACCCCTGCTTCGCGCCCACTTCCACGCGCCCGCTCAAGAGATTGCTGCCGAAGCTCCCGGTCGCCGTCTCGGTCGGACCGATGCCGGCAATGGTGCGCGTCGTGCTGTTGCGGAAGGTGCTGAAGCTCAGCGCCCCCGCCGCATAGAGCCAACCCCACGTCTTGACGCCGTAGCCGCCGAAGTGCGCGGCATCGAGATGGCCGCTGGTGATGCGGTCGCGGACCGAGAAGTTCGAGCTGCTGCCACCGAAGGCGATGCCGGCCAGCAGATCGGGGGCGAAGTTGTAATCGAGCCCGCCCGCGAGGCCGCCGGTATTAAGCGAGAGGTCGGCACTGCCGATGCCGGCTTCCCCAGCAAGCTTCGCAGTGCCGTCGAAGCCGGTAAGCCAAGCGCGCCAGCGCGGCTGCACCATCGGCGGCTCCTTGGTGAGGAGCGATTTGAAGGCTGGATGGTCGCGTTTGAGTTTTTTCGCCGAGGCGTACGACAGCGGCTCGGCGCCAAACGTGACGCCGTTGACGTCGACCGCCTCCCCGTTTCGCCAGAACGAACCCTGATCCATCATGATCGAGGTGAACATGCCGGCGGCGCCGAACGCGGTTTCCTGCGTTCCGCTCACCCCTTCGCCGGAGAGCATGTCGAGCGCCGCCGGAAGCTGGCTTCGCGCCAGACCAAACAATGCCGGCAAGGTGCCGCCGCCGCTGTTGAAGGAGTTATCGAGGGCCGCGGCGACAGCCGACTGATTGCGTGTGAGGCTGCTGATCTGGCCGATGCCCGAGGACAGGTTCAGTTGCACGTCGGTCGGCGTATAGCCGAGGCTCGCGGTGAGGAAGGCCGGCAGGTTGACCGCGGCAATCGAATCGAACGTGCCGCTTCGCCCTCCTGCGGCCGATAGAATGGTGTAGCTGCGCGCCAGCGTGCCGCCCAGGTTCACCACTCCCACCGTGCCGGCGAGCGTCGCGGTCCCGCTGACATTGGTGCGATCGGCGGTGTTGCCCTCCACCTCCACCATGTACAGGCTCGCCGCGGTGAAGACGAGATTGCCGTTGACGGTCAGCGTACCGACGGAGTTGCCCGGCGAGAGGGTACCGCCGGCAAGGATCGTGGTCGGTCCGACGGCGCCGTTGCCACCGAGCGTGCCGCCGAAATTGACGAATACCTGCGAGGAGGCGATCGAGCCGTTCACGCTCAGGGTGCCGGCGTTGACGAAGGTCGGACCGGAATAGGTGTTCACCGCGGTGAGGATTGTCTTGCCGCTGCCGAACTGCACGACCTGACCCGGACCTGAGATCGCGCCGTCGAACGTGTAGGTGTCGGAGCGATTGAAGACGAGCATCTTGTTGGTGCTCGCATCGCACAGCGGGTTGCTGGCATCGCTGCAGAACGCGACGTTGCCGAGAATGCTGCCGCTCGACCCGCCGGTGCCGAGCTGCAGGGCGCCGCCGAAGATGCTGGTGCCGCCGGTATAGGTCGCGTCGCCGGCGATGGTCAGCGTGCCCGTGCCGTATTTGTTGAGCGGGCGGGAAAAACTCGTCCCATTGAGCCTCGTTCCGTCGGTCAGGAAGGACGCGGCGGGCTGGGAGTCGTTGTCGGCGAGGCCAAATTGCAGGACCGTCGCCTGCGGGAAGTAACTGGTGACGTCATAGAGCGTGAATACGCCGCGGCCGAACGTGCCGACGGCGAGCACGTCGACCGTCGGATTGTAGAAGAGTGCACTGACCTGCGAGTTCGGTAATCCCGTGCCGAAAGGCCGCCAGTTCGAGAGCGCGCCGGCCTCGTCGCTGTCGGCGATGGCGATCGTGCTCTGCGCATTGGCGACATTGTTGAGCCCGCCGGTGAGCAGCGCGTCTACGCCATTGTGGGAAATGAATTCGAGCGCCGTGGGGCGGATGATGCCGAGCGGCATCAGATTGGCCGTGAGATTGGTAAAGGCTGCGCCCTGGTTCGTTGTGCCGAAAAGATTCGTGTGGTCGGCCACGAAATAGCGGAACTGCGAGCGCGGATCGAGCACGATGCCGGTCGGCGAGAGCCCTCCGGTTGCCGCGTAGGCAGGCACCGGAAGGAGCGAATTCTCTGCTGCCGTGGTGCTCTGCGACAGGCCGAACGAACCCACCACAATCATGTTCGGATTGTCACGCGTCCCATAAGCAATCTTAGCCGCTGTCGCCCCATCACCGGTCGGGCCGAGATCCGTCAGCATGAGATCGACAGTCGTTGCGTCCGGGCCCTGGGCGCCAGTCAAGGTGTCGCGCGTGACGTACACATGGTCGCCCCCCAGGGCCATCCGCGTCGGGTCGATGCGATTGTTCACCCAGGGGCTGCCGTCCCAAACGCCGGAGACGGCCGTATCGCAATTGCTGCCGCTGCAGAATCTGACCGCGGCACCGAATCCCCAGGCGCTGGTATTCGGGCTAACGAAGTTGCCCTGCGCGTCGCGTATGATTCGAGCCGGGAAGCCAAGCTCTTGGGTATTGGCGTAGAACACGCTCCTGCCGCTGGCTGCGAGCGTCACGTCATTCACGAAGACATTGATGCCGTCTGCTCCCATCACCGCGTTCCAGAGCGGGGCGTTGCGGGTGGGCTGAAGGCTGACGCCGTTGTCCTGCGCCGCCGCGGCCAGACGCTTGCCCACCGCGTCGTAAGCGACGTTGTAGACTTCAAATGCGGAGATGTTGCCGCTGATCAGCGTCCAGACGCCGGTATCGCTCTGTGGGTTGGTTCTTGCGTAGATCGTGCCGTCGGACGTCACGATCATCCGCCCGTTGGCGTCGAACGCAATGGCGCGCGAGTCCGAGTGAACCGTCGAGCCATTGCCGGTACCCGCATCGGTGATGCTGGTGGCCGTCAACGTCGCCACGTCGATCCGGAATGCCGGCAAGGTGAATGGTTCGGTCGGAATTCCGTCGCCCGTCACGTAGACCAGGTTCTTATTCTTCGGATCGATTGCGATGGCGAAATTGAGCGGCGCCTGCATGACGCCGTCGTTGAGGGCCGGCGTCGGCAGCTGAGTCCAAGCGGTGCCGGAATTTCCCGACCAGAAGAGTCCGGTGGTCTGGCGGGTGCTTAGGTCCACGACACCGGCGGCAATCGATCCGCCGGGGCCGGTGGCGAGCTTGATCACCGTTTGAGTTGAGCTCTGGATCGTTCCCCCGCTCTGCGCCGCGCCAAACGTCTGCGTCCAGGTCGCCCCGTTATTGTCGCTCACGTAGATCGCGGTCGACGCCTTGGCGGCGCCGGAGGCGTTCGGCGCGGTTACGGCCGCGTACAGCCGATTTGGGTTCGTGGGATCGCCCACCAGCGAGGTGACCGGTCCGCTCGGGAGGCCGGTCCCCGCCGCGCCGGAGATCTGGGTGAAGCCGGCGCCGCCATCTGTGCTGCGATACAAGGCGCCGACATGTCGGTCGAAGGGAAATCCGGAAATCTCGTATGTGGCCGCCACGATCACGCTGCCGCGCGCAGCAACCGCGACCACGCTCTGATTGGCGAGCGTCGTGGCGCCCAGCGAGGTCCAGGTGTTACCGCCGTCCTGGGTATAAAGGAGTCCATTTCGCAGTCCGCCGGAGCCGGTGGAGAAGCACGGCCCGGCCGAACAGACGGTGCCGTTGGCGGTGAGGCCGGTGCCCGCGATCAAGGTGTTGCGCGTCGCGTCCGTAGGATCGTAGGCGAGACTCGAAATCGAGAGTGTCGCCTGCTTGTCGGTGAGCGGCGTCCAAGTCGTTCCGCCGTTGGTCGTCTTCCAGATGCCGCCGCCCGGCGTCCCGGCAAACAACGTATTCGCATCCAGGGAATCGGCCACGACGGGTCCGACCGCGCCGGCAACGTTTCCATTCGGGGGCGCATCCCCGCTCTGGACCGTGAATATGGGCCCCAAACTGGGGGTGGGCCCCTGCGTGACAAAATTCTGGTTGGCTTGGAGCTGCGCAGCAGCGACGGTCGGCAGCGCCAACGCTGCCGCGATGACGAACCCGCGCAACCCTGCGAACACGAGACCCCCCCGACTGACACGAACTCACGTTGCCCCGGCTCCAATGTGCCAAAGAATTGAGACGCGCGATCGTTGAAGTGAGCTTTCGGTTCGCTTTTACATTGAGTGTGGCGTGGGCGACACGCGCCGTCGCGCAGGCGCAAGACGATGCCGGGCGTGTTATTGGGCCGCGCCGAACATCATCGCGCGGCAAGGGAGCAGCTTGAACGCCGCTAGGACGTAATGCGGCAGC
>JBJMTU010000041.1:0-10920 GCA_045811545.1 Xanthobacteraceae bacterium
GGTGAAGGTGTAGATTTCGGATGAGCCGTAGTGATTGACGAACAGCTCCGGCTTGAAGGCATGCTTTAGGCTCTTGAGCAGCCCATCGGTCATCGGCGCTCCCGCGAAGCCAAGCTTGCGCACCGAGCTCACGTCGGTCGCCTCGAACTGCGGATGATGTAAGAGGTCATGATAGAGCGTCGGTACGAGGTAAAGGTTGGTGATATGCTCGGCGACGATCAGCTCGAGCGCGCGCGCCACCTCGAATCGCGGCAGGCAGACGAAGGCGCCGCCGACGAGCGACATGGCCAGGAGCGAGCGCACCCCCATGGTGTGATAGAGCGGCATGGCGCCGAGCGTGCGCTCGTGCGCTGCGTAGAGATTCTGCGCGACATGAGCAAGCGCCGCGGCGCGCTCGGCGCGTTGGCGGCGCGGCACGCCCTTCGGCCGTGCGGTGGTGCCGGAGGTATAAAGCATCACCGACCAGGCTTCGGCGTCAACGCGCGGCCGAACGCCGCCCGCGCCAGTGCCGATGAGCGCGTCGAATCGCAGATCCTGGGCGGGCACGATGCCCACCGCGATGCGCGCGCGTGTGTGTGCCTGCTTGGATGAACGCACGGCCGCCCCGGACACCTCTTCGTAAACGATCGCCTTCGCCTCGGCGTCGTCCAGGCAGAAATCGAGGTCCTCGACAGTCGAGCGCCAATTCAGCGGCGTGACGATGATGCCGGCGAATTGGCATGCCCAGTGGATGGTCGCCGCTTCCCAGCGATTCTGCAGCACGGTGACGAGATGGTCGCCTGGCCTGAGCCCAAGCCCGTCGAAGCCGGCGACGAGCGCCGAAATCTTCTCATACCAGGCGCTGTAGGTCAGCCGGAGGTCGCCATCGACGATCGCCGGCGCCCCGGGATCGCGCGCGACGCTCGCGAGAAAGCTCGTGCCGAGATCAAGCATCGCGGCACCCTCTCAGTTGGATCGACATGCCGGCGCAATCATCCGCCGCGCCGGTCGAGGCACGCTGGCGCCAGACCGGGCGCGGCGCGAGTTGGCCGCCTGTCTCGGCAATGGTACATCTGTGCGCAGCCGCTCGCATCGAGATGAGTATGACCCAAATCCGCAATGCGCTCCAAGACGCGAGTAGCCGCGAGGCTCCAAGCGCATATGGCGACAATACCCCGCAGCCGGTCCGCTCGTTGCGGGATTGGCTCGACCATCTGGCGGCGCGCGAGCGGCTCGTGGTCCTCGCGCCGGGTATCGGCCTGCGTTTCGAGTTGGCGGCCATCGCCAAGCGGCTCGATGGAGTGCGGGCTACGCTGTTTCCGCGTCCGGGCGGACACCCGATTCCCGTCGTGTCCGGCCTCGTTTCCGACCGCGGCTGGATGGCTGACGCGATGGGCGTGGAAACGGGCGAGATACTCTCGCGGTTTAGCGACGCGGCGCTGCATCCGATCCCGTGGCGGGAAACCGCCTCGGCGCCGGTGCACGAGGTCGTGCATCGGGACGTGGACCTCGCGCGGCTGCTGCCGCTTCCCACCCACAACGAGCACGACGGCGGCCCTTACGTCAGCGCCGGCCTGATGATCACCCGCAATCCGCGCACTGGAGCCCAGAACGTCTCGATTCACCGCTGCCAGCTGCATGGGCCCAACCGTCTCGGCGTGCTGCTTCTGCCCCGGCACGCCCACATGTTCTTCGAGATGGCGGAGCAGGGTGGCCGTCCGCTCGAGGCGGCGATCGTCGTCGGCATTGACCCGCTGACGCTGCTCGCGTCCCAGGCCATCGCTCCGATCGATGTCGATGAGCTGGAGATTGCCGGTGCGCTGCATCGGCGGCCGTTGTCCGTCGTCAAATGCGTGACCAGCGATTTGCGCGTGCCGGCGGACGCCGAAATCGTGATCGAAGGTCGCCTGCTGCCCGGCGTGCGCGAGCCGGAAGGTCCGTTCGGGGAATTCCCGCAATATTACGGCGAGCGCGGCGAACGGCACGTGATGGAGGTGGAGGCGGTCACCCACCGCAAGGACGCGATCTTCCATACCATCGTTGGCGGCGGGTTGGAGCATCTGCTGTTGGGGGCGATCCCGCGTGAGGCGACACTGCTCGCCCATCTGCAGCGATCATTTCCCAACGTGCGCGACGTGCATCTCTCGCACGGCGGCGTGTGCCGCTATCACCTCTACGTCCAGATCCGCAAACGCCAAGAAGGCGAGGCGAAGAACATCATGCTCGGCGCCTTTGCCGGGCACTACGACGTCAAGCACGTGATCGTCGTGGACGAGGACGTCGACATCCACAATCCCGCCGAGGTCGAATGGGCGGTGGCGACGCGCTTTCAGGCTGACCGCGATCTCGTCGTCGTGCCGGAGAGCCAAGGCTCCAAGCTCGATCCATCGACCCGCAATGGCGTCGGCGCCAAGATGGGACTCGACGCAACCAAGCCATTGTCGGCCGCCGAGATGACCTTCAAGCGGATTCGTGTTCCCGGCGAGGAGGAGGTCGACGCGGCCGCGCTCATCGCCCGCACCGGCAGCACGAACTGGCGCGACGCGGTGAAGCGCTAGCTACGCCAGCTCGCTCAGCGGAAAACGCGCCACGTCACGCAGCAGGGCGATGAAGCCGTCGGCCTGGTGCTCCGCAGTCAGGCGGCCCTTCTCCGCGGTTGCCGCGGAGGCGTCCCCCACGGCGCCGTCGGGATTGATGTCCTGCGCGATCCACCCGAAGCCATGCTGGCCAATCGGCCGCAAGTGCGTATAGCTCTTCTCCATCTCGGCGGCTTTCGACGGAAAGTGCTTCGCCTTGTTCATTTCGACGAGATCGGGCCGGAAGTACAGCATCAGCGAGGTTTCGATGTCGCCGCCGTGGATCCCGTGGCTCAGCTCGACTGGCGAATAGAGTCCCGCGGGCAGACCGAAGCGCTCCCAGTGCGTGGTCACCACCAGCATTCCGAGCCGCACGCGCAGATCGCGCGCGAGAATGCCGATCACATCGGTGTTGCCGCCGTGCGAACTGGCGATGACCATCTTGCGCAAGCCGGCGCGGTGTACGCTTTCGCCGATCTCGAACCAGCTGCGCACGAGATTCTCCGCCGAATGCGTAATGGTGCCGGGGGAGCGCAGATGCTCGTCTGACTTCCCGATCGTCTGGATCGGCAGGACCAGCACGTTGAGATCGTCGGGCAAGCGCGCGAGCACAGTCTCGATCAGGCCCTCGCCAATCGCACTATCGGTCATGACCGGAAGATGCGGGCCATGCTGCTCGGTCGCGGCGACCGGCAAGATCGCCACGGTGGAATTGGGATCGAGCGTGGCGAATTCGCTCGATTTGAGCTCAGCCCAGAACCGCTTGGGAGCCATTATACGATCGCCCCTACTTTTCCTCGCAAACGATCATGTCCCTTATTCGCTTCGCATCCATTGCACGTAACCCGGTCTTGAGAATTTTCCCGTAATTGTTCTTTGGCAAGGCGTCGATGAAGACATAGTCCTTCGGACGCTTGAAGCGGGCGATTGCATCAAGGCAAAGCTGGTCGAGCTCGCCGGCAGGTGCATCGCCGACGACGTAGGCAACGACGATCTCGCCCCATTCGCGGTCCGGCCGTCCGATGACGGAGACATCTCGCACGCGCGCGTGCTTGAGCAACACCTCCTCGACCTCGCGGGGATAGACGTTGGAGCCGCCGCTGATGATGACGTCCTTCGATCGGTCCTTGAGCGTCAGGTACCCGTCGGAATCGAAGCTGCCGACATCCCCCGTATGCAGCCATCCGTTGCGCAAAGTGGCGGCGGAGGCTTGCGGGTCCTGCCAATATCCCGGCATCACCACATCTCCGCGACAGACAATTTCACCTGTTTCTCCAATGGGCAACGCGCGGTCCTCGCTATCCGCGACGGCCACCTCGACACAGGCATACGGGCGGCCAGCGGAGGCGAGTCTTGCCTGCCAGCGCGGATGATTGCGGTCCGCGATGTCCTGTTTCGAGAGCGTCGTGATCGTCATCGGGCTCTCGCCTTGCCCATAGATCTGAACAAGCCGTGGGCCGAAACGGTCAAGCGCGCGCAGCGCATCCTCGACATACATGGGCGCGCCGCCCCAGATGATGGTGCGAATGTTCTGCGGGTCGCAGTTACTCGGCGCATCGACCAGCCGCTTGATCATGGTCGGCGCCGCGAACATGGAGGTGCGCGGCCGACGGCCGAACAGTCGAAAAATCTCCGCCGGCTCGAAGCCGCCGGATTCCGGAACGACGTTGACGCCAAGCCGCGCCACATGCGCCATGATGTAGAGGCCCGAGCCGTGGCTCATCGGCGCCGCATGCAGGATGGCGTCGCCCGGCATAACCGGATCGACCTCCGCCGCATAGGCATGGCTCAACGCCGAGAGCACGCGGTGGGTGAGCATTGCGCCCTTGGGCCGGCCGGTTGTCCCTGATGTGTAGAAGAGCCAGGCCAAGTCCTCCGGTGCGCGTGCGATCGCTGAAATCGCATCCGCTGCAAACAGCCGCTCGTAGTCCGAGCTGCCGATGACGATCATCTTCTCGAGCGAGTCGGGCGCGAACGGCGCGATTTCCGCGTCGAGATCGGACGAGACGAAGCATATGCGAGCGCCGGAATGTTCGAGGATGTAGCCGATCTCGGCGCCGTGCAGCTTGGCATTGACGGGCACGGCGGTGACGCCCGCGTGCCAAATCGCGTAGAGCGTTTCGAGATAGGCGACGCAATTCTTTGCAACGATCGCGACGCGGTCGCCGGGGGCAAGTTTGCAGCTCGAACGCAGCGCCCCGCCAAGCCGCGCGACTCGCGTGGCGAGCGCGCCATAATCGAGGATCACTCGCTCGCCCAGCGCCACGGCCGGACTGGCCGGATGACTTTTCCCCGCGCGTTCGAGCCACAGTGCAAGATTCATGGACGCATCAACGCGTCGCGGCGAGCGAAAATCTCTGGCGCGACTTGCTGACGCTGGCCAATTTTGGGCGTGGCTGTCAACAAGATGCTAGTCTCATAGAACCGGAGGATTTCTCCATCCAGAGCGGGGGCTCGCCGCGATCGACGAGCTGCGGGGGCGAAGGACGTCTTAGGCCTACCGCAAATTCTCCCGAAAGCAGTGCTCTTTGCACTCACGATGGCTGGCGCGAGCCCCGTCCCTCCATCCGCCACATTCGGCCTTATATACGCTGCTGCGTCGGCCATCGCTGGGCGCGCAGCTGTTGCTTCCCCATGCAGCCCATCCTGTCGGTTACAAACGTTTCGAAGACTTACGCCTCTGGCTTGCGGGCCCTCGAGCGCGTCAACCTCGACATTCGCCGCGGCGAGATCTTTGCGCTGCTCGGCCCCAACGGCGCCGGCAAGACGACCCTGATCAGTATCATCTGCGGGATCGTGACCTTGACCGAGGGGAGCGTCTCGGTTGCAGGCTACGACATCGGCCGAGATTACCGGATAACCCGATCGATGATCGGTCTTGTCCCGCAGGAACTCACGACCGATGCGTTCGAAACGGTTTGGGCCACGGTGTCGTTTAGCCGCGAGCTGTTCGGCAAACCGCGCAATCCCGATTATATCGCAAAGGTGCTCAAAGAATTATCGCTGTGGGAGAGGAAGGACAGCAAGATCATGACGCTGTCCGGCGGCATGAAGCGCAGGGTGTTGATCGCCAAGGCGCTCGCGCACGAGCCGCAGATCCTCTTTCTCGACGAGCCCACCGCCGGCGTCGACGTCGAGCTGCGCAAGGAGATGTGGGACATGGTGCGCGCCCTGCGCGCCGAGGGCGTGACCATCATCCTGACCACCCACTATATCGACGAAGCCGAAGAGATGGCCGACCGCATCGGCGTGATGCACAAGGGCGAAATCATTCTGGTCGAGGACAAGGCCGAGCTCATGCGCAAGCTCGGCAGGAAGCAACTGACGCTTCACCTGCAAAAGCGGCTCGAAGCCATACCGGAGGCGCTCGCCCGCCATCGGCTGACGCTTGCGCCCGGCGGCGACGAAATCATCTACACCTACGATACCCAAGGCGAGCGCACCGGTATCACCGCCTTGCTCCAGGACCTCAGCGTCGCAGGCATCCGGTTCCGCGACCTGCACACGACGCAAACCTCGCTCGAAGACATCTTCGTCGATCTGGTGAGACAAAGACAATGAACTTCAGGGCCGTACGCGCGATCTACGCCTTCGAAATGGCGCGCACCGGACGCACGCTGCTGCAGAGCATCGTCTCGCCCGTGGTTTCGACCTCGCTGTACTTCGTGGTCTTCGGCGCGGCGATCGGCTCGCGAGTCAGCGAGATGGAAGGAGTCAGCTACGGCGCCTTCATCGTGCCGGGATTGATTATGCTGATGCTGCTGACGCAGAGCGTCATGAATGCATCATTCGGCATCTACTTTCCCAGGTTCACGGGCACGATCTACGAAATCCTGTCGGCCCCGGTTTCCTCTTTCGAGGTCGTGCTCGGCTATGTCGGAGCCGCCGCCACCAAATCGGTCATCCTCGGTCTGGTCGTGCTGGCGACGTCGTGGCTGCTCGTCCCGCTGCATATCGCGCATCCGGTCTGGATGGTCGCATTTCTGCTCCTGACCGCCGTGAGCTTCAGTCTGTTCGGCTTCATCCTCGGGCTCTGGGCCGACGGATTCGAGAAGCTGCAGGTCGTGCCGCTGTTGATCATTACGCCGCTGACGTTTCTGGGCGGCACCTTTTACTCGGTGAACGTGCTGCCTCCGGCTTGGCAGACGGTCGCCTTGTGCAATCCGGTGGTCTATCTGATCAGCGGCTTTCGCTGGAGCTTCTTCGAGACCGCCGATGTGAGCGTGGGCGTGAGCTTGGCGATGACCATCCTGTTTCTCGCCATCTGCCTGGCGACCATATGGTGGATCTTCAAGACCGGCTATCGGCTCAAGCAATAGTCCAGTCAGATCACGGTCACGGGCACGCTGTAGATCGCGTTGCGCTGCCCGGATATCGGCTGGCACGCGCCGTTCTTCGCTTTCGCTCGCGAAGCCAGAACCACGGTGCCCGGGTGCCGCGGCTTCCAGGGCATCGAGAAGCGCTGCCATTCGCGTCGGCGCGCGGGCTCGAGCTCGGCCGGCAGCCAAGCATCCTCGAGCCGGACGTGGACGCTCTCAACGCCGCCGTCGGCCCAGGCCCAACCCCAGATCTGCCGCTCGGCCGAGCGCTCGATACTCGCGTGGGGCGCGGGGGAGACGATGAGGGATTCCGGTGCGATCGACCAAACCGGCTTGGTGTCGCCGGTCTCGCGGCCGGCGTCGTCGAGCACCGGGTCGTTGTACCATCGGGTGGTGAACGGTCCCGACGCCCGGCTTTCGGCGAGCGTCATCCTTGTAAGCCATTTCACGCTGTTGGTTCCGTAAAAGCCGGGCACAACCAAGCGGGCCGGAAAGCCATGCTCGGCGGGGAGCGCATCGCCGTTCATCTCAAAAGCGACCAAGACGTCCGCCTTGAGGCGCGCCATCGGAAGATCTTTGACATAAGCGTCGATGGCAACTCCTTCGAATTCGCCGAAATCCGCGCCATAGGACCAAACATATTTGGCGCGCGGGTTCACCCGACAATCGGCAAGCAAGTCGGCGAGGCGGACGCCGCCCCAGGTGATGTTGCAGACGCGCCGCGTCGGCTCGAACGGCTGCAGCGGATTGCCGGCGCATTGATGAAAGCTTGTCACCACAGCCTTGGGATAGCGCTCGAGTTCCTTGAATCGGAGCGTGAGCGGACGCTCGACCAGGCCGTCGATCGTCAGCGACCACTGCTCCCGATCGAGCCGCGGAACGCCGAGATGGCAAAGGACGACGGCGTCTTCATTGCGGGTGAGGCGGTCGCGCATCTGGTGCGGTGCGAGCGGAATGCGCCGGAAAAAGGTTGAGGGGTTGAGCGTTACACGGTGCACGGCGAAGCCTCGAAGGTTAGGACTTTCAGCCTGAAGCCGAACGCCTTTGACGAGTGGTGGGAAATCTGTGTGATTTTTGCAACGCTTCAGAATTCTTTTTAGGCGGCCACAGTGCGGGACAAGTTTTCTATTTCCATGTCACGAGTTTACTACAGCCACTGGGGGGTTTCTCATGGGGTCTCTGGTTATCAAGCGGTCCATCGTCGTTTCGGGCCACAAGACAAGCGTCAGCCTCGAGGATGCGTTCTGGAATGCGCTAAAGGAAATCGCCAAGGCGCGGAATGTTACCCTATCGGATCTGGTCGCCACGATCGATTCCGAGCGCCAGCACGACAATCTTTCGTCGACGATTCGCCTCTTCGTGCTCGAGGTCTATCGCAAGCAGCTCTTCGACCTCAAAGAAGGTCGCATCACGGAGTCAATTTTTTGGGCCGCGGCATGAGCTTCGGCCTTGTCGCGGCCGCCCGCGCTGGCGATCTGCAAGAAGGTTGAGCCGCCCTCTTGCATCCGGTGAGCCGAGGGTCTCGGCCTTTTGATACCAGCTTCATGCCGTTTCCACCTCGGCGCTCATGCCCGCGACGCCGAGCTTCGCAAGCACATTGGGATCGTATGTCGCCCCCAATGCCATCGCAGCAGCTTGATCGCCTCTGCATCAAGCACACGAATGGCCTTACTTGGCGACGGACCCTGATCGGCGGCCGCGCTCGGCTGCAGCATGGCCACGGTCTCACCTTCCGATGATCTCCGTGGCATTCTTGGAGTTGAATCATTTTCAAGGTTACCGAGTGCGCGAACGGTCGGTACGCATGTACTTTTTGTCGCCAAGTCAGGTACACTCGTACTACCTTGCTCTCCTCGCTAAATGCCGGCGCTTGATTTACCGGAACGCATCAACCTAACGTGCCGGATTAGGCGCAGGAGCACGGAAGGCCAAGCCGGTCGTTGCGGTGAACGAGGAAATTTAGAGCGCGGTCGTCAATCATGTTGAAGCAGCTAGTCTACATCGCGGTCCTTGGTCTATTTGCCGCGCCACTCGAGGCGAGTGCGCAGAGCTATCCCTCGCGACCCATCACCGTGGTGGTGCCGTTCCCGGCCGGTGGTCCGAGCGATGTCGTGGCGCGCATCGTGACCGAGGAGATGGGAAAGATCCTCGGGCAATCGATGGTCGTCGAGAATGTCGGCGGGGCCGGTGGCACCATCGGCAGCGCGCGCGTGGCGGCCGCGAACCCGGACGGCTACACCTTGCTCGCGGGCAGCATGGGCTCCCATGTCTCCGCTCCGGTGCTCACACCGAACGTGAAATACGATTCCGAACGCGATTTCGAGCCAATTGGCTTTACCGCACACGCACCGGCCGTGATCGTCGCAAAGAAGGATTTCCCGGCGAATGATCTGCGCGACTTCGTAGACTACCTGAAGAAGCACGGCGACAGCGTGAAACAGGCGCACGGGGGCATCGGCGCGTCCTCGCATATGGCTTGCCTGCTGTTCGCCGCGGCGGCCGGTGTGCAGCCGAGCCTCGTGGCCTATCGCGGCACCGGGCCGGCGCTCAATGACCTGATCGGCGGCCATGTGGATTTCTTCTGCGAGCAAGCGGTCAGCGTTGCCCCGCAGGTCGCGGCCGGCACGATCAAAGCGTACGGCATTTCCTCCAGCCAACGGCTGCCGGCGCTACCCAACGTGCCCACGGCAAAGGAAGCCGGCGTCGACTACCAGATGAGCATTTGGGCCGGGATTTTCGCGCCCAAGGGTACGCCGAAGGCGATCATCGACAAACTCGCAGGCGCGCTCGATCAGGCGCTGGACGACCCCGGCGTGCAGACCCGACTGGCCGGTCTCGGCGGATCGCTGCCGAGCAAGGACGAGCGCACGCCGGCGAAGTTTGCGAGCTTCGTGAAGGGGGAGATCGCGCGCTGGTCTCCCATCCTGAAGGCGGCGAATAGCGACGCGAAGTAACGACCCGACCATCACGAATTCTGATCCAGCAGAAGACTGCTGCTCTGCGCGCCTCGCCGGCATTCACTGCGCGGATCGCTTGCCGAAGCTTCAGTACACGTTCCAGTGTTGCGGCCGGTAGATGATTTCCCGCGCCGCCATCGGCGTGGCCGATTTGCCCTGCGCCTCCGGCGCGCTCGTCCACGGTCTGATCGTCAGGATGGTCACTACCACCGCAACGGCCGCCCAGAAGACGAGCGCGAATCTCGTTCTGGCTGCCATGTTTGCCTCCTGATGCCACACGACATCATTCTCCGTGGTAGGGACCGTAGCGGCGAAATCGGAAGGGCTCTGTGAGCCCGGTTACATTTGAAGAAAATAGTGGGGGCGGACCTGGTGAGACGGTGCCGCGGCCCTGGCGACGTCAGAGGCGGCGCGTCGCCGCGCCGGCGGCGAGCCAGGCGGCGATGATCCGGCGTTCTTTATCATCGGCGGCATGTCGCCGGATTCGTCGATCGCGATTTTGCGCCGAGACGCAGTTTCTCGCCGAGCTGGTGAAGATGCCGAGCGACAAGCCGCCGCGCGATTGCGCGGCAGTCACTGAAGCAGCGCGGCCTCGAATGCGCTGGCGATTGCCTCTTTGCTCTTGCCCGCCGCCATGGCGTCGCCGATGACGACGACGCTTTGCCCAGGCTTGGCAAGCGGCCGAAAGCGATCGGCCGTTGCGCAGCGCGCTCGGTAATAAAACCAATCTCGAAACCTCGGGTTGGACAAGACTCGCGAAACGAGCGGCCAGCGCCCGATGCCCCCATCGAGCATCTTCGTCGCAATCGCTCCGAGGCCGAAGCGATAGCGGGCGCCGGTCGCGATCACGACGCGGTCGAACGGCGCGAGCACGTCGGGATTAGCGGCAACGTCGCAGTGGAAACGGAACTCGACGCCTTTGCCAGTGCAGGCATCGACGAGATCGCCGATATAGCGCTCGAAGCTCGCCTCGCTCGCCGCGACCTCCTGGAACAGCGGCGCCTTGCCGGCATAACGGAATGCGCCGCCTGGGCACTCGCTCTTCTCGAACACCGTCACGTCGTTGCCCTCAGCCACCAACAACGCATA
>JBJMTU010000042.1:0-6314 GCA_045811545.1 Xanthobacteraceae bacterium
AGCACGCGGTCGGCCAGGAACACCGCTTCGTCGATCTGGTGAGTGACGAACAAGACGGTTTTGCGCCCGGCTTCCCAGATGTGCATCAGCTCCGTCTGCATGATCTCGCGGCTTTGCGCGTCGAGCGAGGAGAACGGCTCGTCCATCAGGAGGATTTCCGGATCGATGGCCAGCGCGCGAGCCAGATTGACGCGCTGGCGCATGCCCCCCGACAGCTGGCGCGGATGGTAGCTCTCGAAGCCCTCGAGCCCGACGAGCTTCAGGAGCTCCATCGTGCGCTGCCGCTCCGCCGGGCCGACTTGGCCCGCGACTTCGCGCCCGATGATCGCGTTGGCGAACACGGTGCGCCACGGCAAGAGACTGTCGGTCTGGAACACGAAGCCGCGGTCGAGGCCCGGTCCAATGACCGGCCGGCCGTCGAGCTTGACCTCGCCGGCGCTGGCCGATTCGAGACCGGCAACGATGCGCAAGAACGTCGTCTTGCCGCAACCGGAAGGGCCGACGACCGCGATGAACTCACCGCGCTCCACCAGGAGATTGATGTCTTGCAGCGCCCGCAATTCGCCGAACGATTTCCCGAGATGGGAGATTTGCAGCTTCAGCGCCACCTGGCTCTAATCCTTGGTCCAAGGCACGAGCCGGTTTTCGAGCCAACCGAAGCCCGCCGTCAGTCCGATGCCGGCGGCTGCGAGCACGACCACGCCGGCAAACAGCTCGGGCATGTTGAAGGCATCCGCCGACTGGGCGATCAGCCGCCCCAGTCCCGCCCGCGAGCCGAACAGCTCCGCCACCACGACGCCGATCAAGCCGCGTCCGATGCCGAGCTTGAGCCCGGCGAGAATGAAAGGCACGGCCGAGGGCAGCGACACCTTGAAGAAAATCTGCCGCGGCGTCGCGCCGAACGAGCGCAACATCTCGATCAAGCGCTCGCTCGTGGTGCGCAGCCCCGCCTCGGTGTTGATGGTCACCGGAAACAGCACCAGGAAGATCACCACCAGCACTTTCGACCAGATGCCAATGCCAAGCCAGAGAATGAACAACGGGGCCAACGCGATCGTCGGCGTGGCATAGAGGCCCGAGATCCAAGGCTGCAACACGCGTTTCATCGTGGCGCTTTCGGCCATGGCAAACCCGACACCCACGCCCAGAACGCTCGCGATCGCGTAACCGAGCGCGAACTCGACGGCGCTGATCGAGATGTGGCGCCACAGCTCGCCGGTCTTTGCCAGCGCCGCAATCGCCGTGAAGATCTGCGACGGCGCAGCCAGGAAGAGCGCGTTGGCGACGAGAAATCGGCTCACCAGCTCCCACAGCAGGAGCCCGCCCAGGACCGAAAGAATGCCGGCGAAGTAAAAGCGCGGCAGCGCAACACGGATGCTTCGGCGCGCCTGCACGCGCTGCCGCGCCACGCCTTCGATGCCGCGCATGGACGATCTAGTCCGTCAGCTGGGTCACGCCCGGCAGTACGAAGCGTTCGACGTCGGTCGAGCCGTCGATGTCACCGAGGTCTTTGAGCGCCTTGAGCAGCGCGCCCATCTTGGTTCGCGAAACCCTGCCCGTGTTCTCGAAGAATGCGTTCTTGTGGAGAAAGTCGTAGGAACGGGCGACGTCCTCCTCCTTGAGCTTGCTCGCATCCACCATGATCTTGATCGCCCCCGCCCGGTTCTGCGGGTCGGAGAACCAAGCCATGCTCTTGTTGTGGACCGAAAGCACCTTCGCGAGCGTGCTCTTGTGGGAATTGGCCCAGGACCGCCCGACAACGGCGCCGGCGAAGGGCAATTCTCGTGCGTAATCGATGGTGAGACCGAGATTGGTGAAGCCCGCCGACTCCGCGTAGAAATTGAAAGGCGGGAGAAGGATCGCGGCATCGACGGCGCCGCCCTGCAATGCCGAGAAGCGGGCCGAGGTCGCGCCTGCAAAGACGGTGTCGTAATCGCCGGGCTTGAGTCCGTTCGGCCCTGCCATGCGCTCGAGATAGATGCGCGTGATGTCCTTCGGGCCGCCGATCGAGATGGTTTTGCCCTTGAGATCGGCCCACGACTTGATGGCGGGTTTTGCCAGCAGCGCATACGGCGGAGCCTGCATCTCGATCCGTACGATCGCGATGGACGCCCCCTTGTCGATGGCGCGCATCGGATCGGCAAGTCCGGTCGACAGCGCGATATCAAGGGAGCCTGCGGTAAGCTGCTGGGACAGCGCCGCGCTCGACTGGATGAATACCAGGTCGGGCTTGAGGTCCTCGGCCGCATAATAGCCCTGGATGAGCCCGATATAGATAGGCCAATGGGTCGAGGAGACCGCGCCCACCATTCCGATGGTGACGGTTTCCGCTCTCGCCATCGGCGACAGAGCGATTGTCGCGCCCGCGAGCAGCGCCGCAAACGCGTTTCTCAGGGATCGAGCCATGAGCATGTTTACTCCATCATTGCTTGGCGATCTGCGCGCGATAATGTCGCGCGATCTCCGCGCCGGTCGTCTTCCACACCCGCGCATGATTGCAGATGTAGCCGAGCGCGGCGTCGAAGGCATCGATGCGATGCGGCACGCCGGTCAGATAGGGATGCAGCGCAATGGCCATGACGCGGCCCGACTCCGCGCCCTCGCGATAGAGCACATCGAACTGCCGGCAAATCATGTCGTGGAATTCGTCGGCGGTGCGATGCAGACGCTCGAATACCGGCTTGTCGTTGATCTCGTGGCTATAGGGCACGGAGATGAGTCGCTGCCCGCGGTCGAGGCTCATGACGTAAGGCTGGTCGTCGTTGGTCCAGTCGCAGACGTATTCGCAGCCTTCCGCCGCCAGCAGATCGAGTGTGTCCCAGGTTTCCTGCAAGCCCGAGCCTAGCCAGCCGACCGGCCGTGTACCGGTGGCGTTCGCGATGCTCGCCAGGGCGCGCCGAATGATCGCCTTTTCCTCGCCGGGCGGCGCTTCATTGAGGCGGCGGGTGTTGCTCTCGCAATGGCCCATCCATTCCCAGCCGCGCTTTCGGCCCTCTTCGATGATCTCGGGATGGTAGGCGCAAAGATCGCTGTTGAGCGCGACGGTGGCACGCATCCCGTGCCGGTCGAGCACCTGCATGAGGCGGAACACTCCCACTCGGTTGCCGTAATCGCGCGCCGACCACGACGGGATGTCGGGCACCGGAGTGCCGGGACCGCCCGAGCCGGCCGGCACCTTCTCCAGGAGCGAGAAGAACTCGATATTGGGGATCACCCAAAGCGCGACATGGGCGTCCTGCGGCCACGTCAGGCGCGGCCGGCGGATAATGGGCGAATAGGGAAATGGGCCATACGGGGCGGGCTTCATCTTGCGCCTTTGGCGATCGGCTGACTGCGCTCAGCTCGCCTTCCTGACTGCGAGCCCGTCGAGGTGGACGATCACCTCCTCGACATGCATCACGTCGGCGTATTTGTGATGCATGTCGAACAGATTGACCTTGTGCGAGAGGATGCTGCGGTCGAAGCAGCATTCCTCGACCAACACCACATGAAACCCAAAGGAATAGGCGTCGACCGCGGTCGCGCGCACGCAGCCCGAGGTGCTCTCGCCGCATATGATGAGCGTCTGCACGCCGAGCTGGGTGAGATGCGCGACGAGCGGTGTGCCGAAGAACACGCTCGCCCGCTGCTTGGTGATGACGACGTCCTGCGGTTGCGGCTTGAACTCCGGCCGGATGGCATAATCGCCCGGATCGACCGGCGGCTTGACGCGCTTGGTCGCCGTCACCAGCCCGGGACGACTTTCGGCGCGCGTATCGCCGGTCGAATAGAAGATGGGGAGGCCGGCACCGCGCGCCGCAGCCAGCAATCGCTTGGTCGGCTCGATCGCGGCAAATGCATACTCGCCACAGCTGTTTGGATGAGTCTTGGCGAGCTCGGCGGGCGGACGCGGCCCGCCTCGATAGACCACGTCATAGAGATCGACCGCCAGCAAGGCCGGCTGCGCGCCGACGAAGGTCTTACGGCGGTAGCTGGAATACACCTGCAGCAGGTCCGGCGTGACGATGTCTTTCCAGCAGTGGTCTTCGAAATCATCGCTCATGCTCTCGCTCCGGTCGCCAAGCCGTGCGGATGCAAACCCGGACAGCGCGAATTCCGATCGAGCCTAGCGGGGCGTGGAGCCCAAGTACATGTGGAGCCCAAGTACATTTCGCTGCTCGCGCAGGCGAAAAGCGTGCCACGCCGCCGCAACGGAGGAAATCGCGCCCAAAACTCATTCCTTCGCCGCCGGCGCGGTCTCTGCCATCAGCCAGTCGAAATAGCCTTGATCGACGCTCTCGATCGGCATCACCAGCAGTGCGGGCGTGGTGTAGGGATGCATCTCCTTCACTGCCTTGCTGACATGCTCGGCGAGCGAGCTGCGGGTCTTGATGATCATCACCACTTCCTCGCCGCGCTCGACCGTGCCCTGCCACCAATAGTGCGAGATCATCCCCGGCAGGATGTTGACGCACGCGCACAGGTGCTGTTCGACCAGCGCGCGTCCGGCCCGCTCCGCCTCGACAATGGATGGATAGGTCGTATAGACGAAGACCACGCGCTCCATGTTCGCCACCCTCGGCTGCGGGCGCCGCCCGCCGCGTGCGCCTCGACCGCGAGGCATCAGCCATTCCCCGACGAGGCCTGCGATGAGCCCCGCGACCCCGAGATTCGAGCGGATAGCCTTCGTCGCCAGCCCCAATCCCGAGGCGCGCGAGGCGTTCGAGCGGCTCGCTGCCCGCTACGGCAACGTCGCGCCCGCGGCTGCCGACGTCATCGTGGCGCTCGGCGGCGACGGGCTCATGCTGCAGACCCTGCACCGGTTCATGAGCACGGGCAAGCCGATCTACGGCATGCATCGCGGCACCGTCGGATTCTTGATGAACGAGTTTCAGCCGGATCATCTGCCGGAGCGCCTCGCCAAGGCCCAGGTTACCGTGATCCATCCGTTGCTCATGCGCGCCCACGACAGCGAGGGCGATACCGTCCAGTTTCACGCCTTCAACGATGTCTTTCTCTATCGCCAGACGTATCAGGCGGCGCGGCTACGCATCCTCATCGACGGCGAGGAGCGGCTCAGCGAGCTCATGGCCGACGGCGTGCTGGTGGCAACGCCGGCCGGTTCGACCGCATACAATCTCTCCGCTCAGGGTCCGATCATCCCCATCAGCGCACCGTTGATGGCGCTGACCCCGATCAGCCCGTTCCGGCCGCGGCGCTGGCGCGGTGCGCTCTTGCCCGACAGCGCGCGCGTGCGCGTCGAGGTGCTCGAGCCGGAGAAGCGTCCGGTCGCCGCCGTCGCCGACCACGACGAGGTTCGCTCGGTGTGCTCGGTCGACATCCACATGGATCACAGCATCTCCATGCAGATGCTGTTCGATCCGGGGCACAGCCTCGATGAGCGGATTGTGCGCGAGCAATTCGGGTACTGAGAACCGCGCGGCGGCTTGCCGCTTGCGGATTGACAGCACTAGGGTCGTTCCCCCGAGCTCTGATCGACAGGCCGGCACAAACGCGCGATAATGACGTGTGATCCTTGGCGTGGGCGGGTATGTTGCCCGGAGCGGTCTTGATCCATGTTCTCGAAGCTCAAAGCGGCATGGAGCCGACTCGTCGGCGGGCAAGCAACGGGCGGGACCGAAGGGCCGCGCGCGCCTGCCGTTGAATACAAGGGCTACCGCATCCGTGCGACTCCGTACCGCACGAACGGGCTCTACCAGACCGCGGGGATCATCGAGAAGGACACCCCCGAGGGAGTGAAGGAACACCGTTTCATCCGCGCCGATACCCATCAAGGCCGCGAAGACGCGATTGCGTTCGCCATCTCCAAGGCCAAGCAGATCATCGATCTGCAAGGCGACCGCATCTTCGTCCAAACCACCGGCTGACGGCGGCACGGTTTGCGGCGGCGCAGCTGCAGGAGGAGCCCATGGACCGCCGTGACGTCGTAACCGGTCTCATTGGCGCCGACGCACACCCTCAACCGCAGTGCATGAACTCGCGATAGCACGGAGCAAGGCGATGGCTCAGGAGACCCAGCTGCGCCGCCACAAACGCGGCGGCCTCTATTTCGACGATTTCGTGATCGGCCACCTCTATGAGCACCCGCTCACGCGAACGGTCACGCAGATGGACAACGTGCTGTTTTCCAACATGACCTTGAACCCGCAGCCGCTGCACATCGATCGCCATTTCTGCGAGCAGGAGACCGAGTGGGGACAGCCGCTGATGAACTCGCTGTTCACGCTCGGACTGATGATCGGCATCATGGTCAACGACCTCACCGTCGGCACGACCATCGCCAATCTCGGCATGACGGAGGTGAAATTCCCGCA
>JBJMTU010000043.1:0-11816 GCA_045811545.1 Xanthobacteraceae bacterium
CCGAGGAACGGGGCGGCGCCGGCGCCGACAACCTCACCTGCTGCATCGTCACCGAAGAGCTCGCGGTGGGCGACCCCGACATCGCGGCTGTGCTGGCGCAGACCTCGACGCTTGCGCATGTACTGTTCGATCGGCTGATGACTGAGGAGCAACGCGCCCGCTTCCTGCCGGCGTTCCTTGCCGAGCAGCGCTATCACCTCGCGCTCGCCGAGCACGAGCCGGACCGCGACACCGCGCTCGGCATCAACTATCACCGGCCGCAGGCGAGCGATGCGCGCTTTGCGACCGCCGCGCTACGCTCCGGCGATGGCTGGATCATCAACGGGCGCAAGGACCGCGTCGTCGGCGCCTCGCTGGCGGCACTATTCGCGGTGCGCGCGAGTGTGGGCGAAGACGGCGCCGGCACGCTGCTTGTCCCGCGCGATACGCCCGGCCTGACGATAACGCATCCCTACATGAGCGCGCGCTGGCACCACGGCGGCTGCGGCGCGTTGACGTTCGAGGATTGCCGCGTGCCGGCGGAGAACCTCCTCACCGCCGCGCTCTTCGCCGACGCCGGCCGAGACATCCCCCTCGATCAAGCCCTCAATCTCGGCATCGGCCGCGCCGCCTATGAGGCCGCCCTCGACTACGCGCAACTGCGCGTGCAGGGCGGACGTCCCATCATCGAGCATCAGGCGATCGGCGCAAAGCTCGCCGAGATCGCGATCCGGATCGAAGTCGCACGCGCCGCCATTTGGCAGGCGGCTTGGGCCTCGGACCATCCGGATGCCTTCACTGACCGTAGCCTGTCCGATCTGCCGCTCACCGCCATCGCCGCCGTCTTCGCCTCGGAAGCGATCTACCGCGCCGTCAAGGATGCGGCGGAATGCTTCGGCGCCATGGGCGTGATGCGGGACATGCCGCTGCAGAAATACGTGCACGATGCGCGCATCTGCCTCCACTCGGGTGCGGGAAACAGCGAGACGAAGTTGCGCATCGCCGAGGCGCTGGCGAGCTATCGGCGGCCGCCGGGCGCCGCCGCGCTCGCGGCGGAATGAAGAAAGGGCAAGCGCCATGGATTTTACCTTGAGCAACGAACAGCGCGCCTGGCAGATGACGGCGCGCAAATTCGCGGAAGAGGAAATCCACCCGATCTCGCTCGAATGCGACGAGATCGACGACCCCCGCGACACCTTCGACTGGGAGATCATCAAGAAAGGCTCGAAGCTCGGCTTTCGCACCTTGGCCGTTCCCAAGGAATGGGGCGGGCACGGCACCGATTTCGTGACCCAAGCGCTGGTGATGGCGGAGCTCGCCAAAGCCGATAGCGCCATCTCCAAGACCTTCAGCCAATGCTGGAAGTGGAGCCACCTGATCGCCGCCGCCTGCAGCGAGGAGCAGAAGCGGCGCTTCCTCAATCCGTTCCTGGAGGACGACACTTTCCTGCTCGGCAAGGGCATCAGCGAGCCGAGCGCGGGCTCCGACAACCGGCTGCCGCCAGACGATCCCAAAGCCGGGCTCAAGCTTAAGGCGGAGCGCCGCGGCCACGAATGGGTCCTCAACGGCGAGAAGTGCTTCATCGCCAATGCCAGCGTCGGCAAGCTGTTCTTCATCGACGCGCGGACCGACCCCAACGCGCCGCTGCGCCAAGGCACCACCATGTTCCTGGTGCCGCGCGACACGCCCGGCCTGCGCATCGGCAAGGTGTTCAACAAGAGCGGCTGGCGCTTCTACCAGAACGGCGAAATGATCTTCGAGAACGCGCGCGTGCCGCACGCCAATGTCGTCGGCGCGGTGAACGGCTCGGACATGAAGACCCATGCGGCCGGCGACCGCACCGGCGGAGACTTGTTCGGCGACCTCGAGCTTGCGGCCAACGCGCTCGGGGTCTGCGACGATGCCTGCGCCATGGCGCTTACGGTGGCGCACACCAAGACGCAGGGCAGCCGCCCGCTTTTCGAGCAACAACTGATCCAGCTCAAGCTCAACAGAATGCACCTCCTCACCGAGGCGCTGCGGTCGTTCGTGATGCGGGTCGCCTGGGAGCACGACCACAAGGTGCGCTCGGCCAATGCCGGGCTATGCATGAACTTCTCGACCGACGTCATCCAAGAGGTGACCGAGCTCAACCTCGACCTGCACGCCGGCGCCGGCATCCTCGATCGCCGCGCCGAGAAACTCGTGCGCGACGCCATCATCTGGAGCCATCTCGCCGGCGACAGCGTGCAACGGATGAAGGCGACGCGGCGGTTGGGAAAGTAGGTCGGGCGTCATGGCCGGCGGTCAAGATGCGTTCGCCCCCGCGAAAGCACACAGGCGGAAGCGGGGACCCGGTTCCTCCTGGATTTCCGCTTGCGGGGAATGAGCTGAGGGTCAATCCCGCAACGTCGCGAGTCCGTTGCTGAGCACGAGATCATTGCGCGAGACGACACGACACTGGAACGAGATGCGCTCGCGCTCGCGCCACATCTCGGTGCGGATGGTATCGCCGGGAAAGACCGGCCGCGAGAACCGCGCCTCGATGCTTTCCAATCGCTCCGGCCGGTAATCCGCGCAGGTGCGCAGGATCGCGCGCGCCGCTATCCCGAAGCTCGCCGCCCCGTGCAGAATGGGGCGCTCGAAGCCCGCCGCCTTGGCGCGTTGCGGATCGGCGTGCAGCGGATTCTCGTCGCCGTTGAGGCGGTACAGGAGCGCGAGATTGGGCGGCGTCGGCAGATCGCAGATCGCCTCCGGCGCGCTCTGCGGCACCGCGTGCGGCGCCGGCGTCTCTCGCGCCTTGCCGCCAAAGCCGCCGTGCTTGCGCGCAAACGTGCTGCTGTCGACGGTTGCAACCGGCGTGCCGTCTTCGGCGAGCAATTCGCGCGTGTTCTGGATGATGGCGGCGTTGCCCGGGCCCTTGTCGATGACCTCCTTGACGCGCGGTCGGCTCACCAGCGTCGCCTGCGACGCCAACGGCCGATGCAGCACCACCTTGAGATCGCCGGCGACCACGAGGCGCTCATCGATGCCGAAGGCCGGATCGGTCATCCGGCCCGGCCAACCCAGCACCACCGCCATGGTCGGGAAGGCTTCGAGCCCGGCGCGTTCGTAGACGAATTTGAGTTCGCCCGCATCGAGCGGGTCCATGCCGACCCCGATACCCAGCGCATAGAGGATGCACTCGCGCTCGCCGTAGCTCACGCGGATGTCGGCGGGCCGGTAGGCCATGATGCGTTCGTAGTTGAGCTTTGGCTCCGCCAAGGTCATCTCCCGCAGTTTGATCAGGCAGCGGTTTTCGGAGCGCGAGAAATAATGCAATCTCAATCCACCCGATAGTCTGTCCGATCGCAGAGGCCCATGAAATGAGCGAATCGTCCGTTCTCGTTACCAAAGACGCGCGCGGCGTGGCCACTGTCACGATCGACCGGCCGAAGGTGCGCAATGCGATCGACGATAATGTCATCCGTTTGCTGACCGATGCGTTCAGGACGCTCGGCGCAGATGGCGGCACGCGGATGGTCGTGCTGACGGGCAGCGGCGCGGCATTTTCGGCCGGCGCCGACCTCGGTTGGATGCGGCGTATGGGGGCGGCGAGCGATGCGGAGAATCTCGCCGGCGCAAAAACCATCAGCACGATGTTGCGGACGCTGAACGAGCTGCCAAAGCCGACCATCGCCAGGATCAGTGGCGTGGCCTATGCCGCGGCCGCCGGCCTGATCGCCGCCTGCGATATCGCAGTTGCCGTCGAAGAGGCCGTGTTTTCGATCTCCGAGGTGCGGCTCGGGCTCGTCCCCTCGACGATCAGCCCTTACGTCGTCGCGGCGATCGGCGCCAAAGCGGCGCGCCGCTACTTCTTGACCGGCGAGCCATTCTCCGCCGCGGACGCGTGCCGATTGGGGCTGGTTCACCAAGTCGTTCCCCAGAGCGGCCTCGATGCAGCGATCGAGAGCATGATTTCGGCTTTGCTCGCGGGAGGCCCGCAGTCGCAAGCGCGGGCGAAACGCCTCATCGCCGACATCGCCGGCCGTCCGGTCGATGACGCACTCGAGGCGTTCACCGCGCGCAGCATCGCCGACGCGCGCGCCTCACCCGAAGGGCGCGAAGGCATCACGGCGTTTCTCGAGAAGCGCAGGCCCGCCTGGCGGCCTGGCTGAGATGGTTTGCGCTGACGCAAGATGATCGCTCCCCGTGTCTGCGATGGCAGCGCCACATCGTCCCCTCCCCCGCTTGCAGTCGAGCTCGGGTTTACCCGAGTTCGGCCGCTTTATTAACTGGCCGAAGACGGAAACATCCGACTTCGGCTGGAGGGACAGGGAGGGGGCAGGCAATAGGATCGAGCATTTTTAGTCACCCCCTCCCCACCCCTCCCCCGCACGCGGGGGAGGGAGCAGACCGAGTTCGCTGCGCGGGCTCAGTCCAGTACATGGAGACAGCTACGGCGACGGTCCGCTTACGGCGGTGTCACCGCGAGAGCCTTGGCGCAGGCGAGGAGCCGCGACCAAGTGCCCTGCGGCAGGGGAATGCCGGTGCGCGTGCGCTCGCGCAAGACGGCATCGCCGCGTTCGCCCGGCAGGTAGATGCGCTCGACATGGTCGTCTGGCGGCAGCGCTGCAATGCGCCGCGCCAGCTGGTCCGCTTGCTCGAGAATTTGCTCGCGGTCGCCGAACGCGGCGAGATCGACGGCAATGGCAACGCCGTTGAGAAACGGGGCGTCGAGCTTGCCGCCGGCGGCAAGCGCGGGTGCGATGATCGGATTGCCGACCGTGAGGCTGCAAAGGCACTCGATCATGAAGGAAAGACCGGAGCCCTTCGGCCCGCCGAGCGGCAGCAGCGTCGCGAGCTTTTTGGGATCGGTCGTGTCGCGCCCCTCCGCGTCCAGTCCCCAGCCGAGCGGAATTGTCTGTCCGGCGTCGCGCGCGCTCATCACCTTTCCCATGGCAACGGTGGATGTGGACATATCCAGCAACAGCGGCGGCCGGTTGTGGGCCGGAAATGCGATCGCCAGTGGATTGGTCGAGACGCCGGCGGCCTTAGCGCCGTGATAGGCCATCATCGGACCGGAGGCCGACATGACGATGCCGGCCATTCCTGCATTCGCGGCCTGCAGCGCGAAGTAGCCGACGGCGCCCGCGTGGGTAATGTTGCGCGCCGCGCACCAGCCGACATGCGCTTCGCGCGCCCGCGCGATCGCCTCCGCCATCGCCATCGCCATGGCGACCGCGCCCGGCGCGCGATCCGCCTCCAACACCGCGATCGCGCCGGCGCGCTTTTCCACGCGCATGTCGGGTGTGGGATTGATGGCCTTCGTCTTCAGCCGCTCGATGTAGCCCGGGATGCGCAAAACGCCGTGCGAATCCACGCCCCGCAGATTCGCCCATACCAGCGACTTCGCCCATTCATCCGCCATGGCCGGCGCCACGCCCGTCGCTTGAAACAGCGCGCTCGCGAAGCGCTCCAAATCGGCGCTCGAAATCACGTGCGATTCACTCTTCGACGGCATACCGGCAGCCTGCTCGAGAAAGGAGGTCACTCGCAGACGATCTCTATACGAGCGCGCTTCCCAAGCAACAATCCCGCTATCGCTCTCACGCTTGCATGCGCATGATTTGTGCAACGCTCGGCTTGTCTAACCCCGGAGGGAGCGGCACTATGCTCGCAAGCGCGTGAAGATGCGATCCGGGAGGAAGCAACATGCACGAGACAAGGAGAGCGGCGCTGGCCGGCTTGATCGTCGCGTCCTTCGCCTGCGCGAGCGCGGCGGCGCAAGAGATCAAGCTGACGCTTGCCGACCAAAACTCGCCGACCGGATGGGGGCCCTCGCACGCGCTGCAGCCCTGGGTGAAACAGGTCGAGGAGGCGACCAAGGGCCGCGTGAAGATCGAGGTCTATCCGTCGCAGACCCTCATCAAGGGCGTGGATATGTGGAAGGGCATCCGCGGCGGCATTGCGGATATCGGCTGGTGCGTGCAGGGCTACTGGCCCGAGCAGACGCCACTCTCCGACGTCATGTCGCTCCCCTTTCTGCCGATCAGTTCGGCGGAGAAGGGAAGCGAAGCGCTGTGGAAACTCTACGAGAAGTTTCCCTCGGTGAAGAAGGAATACAGCGAGATCGAGCCGCTCCTCCTCTACACCAGCTCGCCCAATCTCCTCGTTTCCAAGCGGCCGGTGAAGACGCTCGATGAATTCAAGGGACTGAAGTGGCGCGTGCTGGGCGGGCCGCCCACCGAAATGGCCAAGGCGCTCGGCGCGGTGCCGACACTGATCCCCATGCCCGACGTTTATCAGTCGCTCGATAAAGGGGTGGTCGACGGCGCAGCCGCTCCCTGGGAGGCGGTGCAGGCATTCAGGCTTTATGAGGTGGCGAGGAACTACACAATGGCGCCGTTCTATGTGGCGTATTTCTCGCTTTGCGCCAACAAGCAAAAATTTCAGTCGCTGCCGCAGTACGTGCGCAGCGCGATCATGAGCGTCAGCGGTCTCGCCGGAGCAAAATTCTGGGGCCGCAATTTCTTCGATACCGCCGAGCAAGGCGTGATCGAGCGCGCCAAGGCGGGAAGTTACGAGCTCAATCGCTACCAGGTTCCGCCCGACGAGCTGACCCGCTGGACCAAGATTGCCGGCGAGCCGATCTGGAACGAGTGGGTGAAGAAGATGGAGGGCAAGGGTCACGCCAACGCGCGCGAGGTCCTCAACACGGCCCTCGATCTGCTTAAGAATTAGTGCGCAACTTCCGCAGATCACCGCGGGCGACAAGCTCGGTCTGCTCCCTCCCCCGCGTGCGGGGAGGGGACGATGTGGCATCGCGCCGCCCCGCTCTATCCGTTCGTGCAGCGATTAAAGGGTGATCGTCCTGCGCTCGATTGAGAAGGTGCTTTGGCGCTGCGAGCTCGTGCTGGTCTATGCCAGTGTGCTCGCGACCGTCGCTATGATGTGTCTCACCTCCGCCGATGCGCTTAGCCGCTACCTGCTCAACCGCCCGATTACCGGCGCCTACGAGATCACCGAAAAATACCTGATGGTGGCGGCGATCTTTCTGGGACTCTCCTACGCCTATCGCGGCGGCGTGTTTATTCGCGTGACGTTCCTGGTCGACCGGCTGCCTTCCCCGCTGAAGCTTTTGGCCAATTACGGATCGCTTCTCATATCGTTGCTGTTTTGTGTGATCACCCTCATCGCCACCACGCAGCAAGCGCTGCGCGCGCTGCGTGACGACACGACGTTGAGCGCGCTGCCGCTTCCGGTCGGGCCGGCGTACTCCCTCATTCCGCTGGGCTTGTTCGCGCTCACCGTCGTCATGTTGGTCGACCTCACCCGCATCCGCAGCGGACGCTCGTATCTATTCAGGCAAGAGGCACCGCCGACCTAGCCGGCAGATCGCAGATGGTCGCGCTTCCTCTCCTCGTGCTGGTTTTCGCGCTCGTTTTCGGCGTGCCGATCGCGGTCGCGCTCGCCGGCTCCGGCATGCTCGGCATCTATATCGTCACCGGCGATGTCAGCAAGGTGATGGGAATCCTGAGCCTGGCGCCGTTCAGCACGGTGGCGGACTACGCGCTGACGACGATCCCCATGTTCATCCTGATGGCGTTCTTCTCGGCCTCGAGCGGGCTTGCGCGCGACCTCTACACCGCCGCCAGCAACTGGTGCTCGCACATCAAGGGCGGGCTTGCCATCGCCACCGTCTTCGCCTGCGGCATTTTCGGCGCCATGTCCGGTGCCAGCACCGCCGCGGCGTCGGTGATGTCCAAGATCGCCATGCCGGAGATGCGCCGCCACGGCTATTCGGACGAACTCGCTGCCGGCGCGATCGGCATTGGTGCGACGCTCGACATTCTGATCCCACCGAGCATCGCCCTCGTGATTTACGGCATCGCCACGCAGACCTCGATCGGCAAGCTGCTGATCGCCGGCGTCGTGCCGGGGATTATCGCCGGCATCCTGCTCGCGCTGATGGTCTATCTATGGGTCGTCATCAGCCCCAAGCACGCACCCTCCACCTATCGCGTCGGCGCGAAGGAGCGCTGGGCAAGCTTGGTGCGCATCTGGCCGAGCCTGCTGCTCATCCTGCTGGTGCTGGTGGTGCTCTATACCGGCATTGCGACACCGACCGAGGTCGGCGCGCTCGGGGCGCTGCTCGCCGGCGTGATCGGCGCGGTGTTCGGCCGCCTCACCTGGGAGGACGCAATCGACGCGGTGCGCTCGACCATTCGCACCTCGGCGATGATCTTTCTCATTCTTCTGGGCGCGACCATCTTCGGCTACTACATGGCCTTGAGCCGCATTCCGCAGGACGTGATCGCCGCCGTCACCGCGATGGACCTCAATCGATGGGTGGTGATCATCGGCATCGTGGTCGTCTATTTTATCATCAGCATGTTCATGGACGAGATCCCTCTCCTCCTGCTGACGCTGCAGCTCACATTCCCGCTGATCACTGCGCTCGGCTTCGATCCGATCTGGTTCGGCATCATGTCGATGATGATGGTGGCGATGGGACTCGTGTTCCCGCCGGTCGGGCTCATCGCCTTCATTGTAAGCGCCACCGCAGGCGTCGATCTCATGAAGGTCTACAAGGGCACGAGCGTCCTTATGCTCTCGATCGTGGCCACGACCGTGCTGCTGATGATCTTCCCGCAGATCGCGCTCTGGCTGCCGGCTACGATGCGTTAATCGTCAGCACACGCGTGGCCCGGATGGAGCGAAGCGACATCCGGGGATTTTCCCGGATTTCGCTAACGCTCCAATCCGGGCTACAAATGTGGCGTCCCTGCTCCGGAGGATCGCCATGAACGTTCAGGATCCGTCGCGGTTTGAAGCAAGGGCCGGTCATCCGGGTCTCGTTCCCGGCTACATGTCCGGCTTCGGCAATTCCTTCGAGACCGAGGCGCTTGCGGGCGCGCTGCCGATCGGACGCAATTCGCCCCAGAAGGTCGAATACGGCCTGTACGCCGAGCAGCTCTCCGGCTCGCCGTTCACCGCGCCGCAGGACAGTAACCAGCGCTCCTGGCTCTACCGCATCCGCCCCACGGTGAAGCATTCGGCCCGCTACCGCAAAGTCGACAAGGGGCTCACGCGCACGGCGCCTGCGGCGCGCGAGGAGAGCGATCTGCCGATCGGGCAGCTGCGCTGGGGGCCGATCCCGATCCCGGATGAGAAGCTGACCTTCCTCAGCGGCCTTCGCACCATGACGACGGCGGGGGACGCCGAGACGCGCGCCGGCATGGCGGCGCACGTCCTGCTCGTGACCGCATCCATGCGCAACGAGTATTTCTTCAACGCCGACGGTGAGCTGCTCATTGTCGCGCAGCAGAACCGGCTCCGCTTCCGCACCGAGTTCGGCGTGATCGATATCGAGCCCGGCGAGATCTGCGTGATCCAGCGCGGCATGATCTTCAGGGTGGAGCTCATCGACGGACCCGCGCGCGCCTATGTCTGCGAAAACTACGGCGGCGCCTTCACCCTGCCCTATCGCGGACCGATCGGCGCAAACTGTCTCGCCAATCCGCGCGACTTCCTCACCCCAGTCGCCTCCTATGAGGACAAGGAGGAGCCCTCCACCTTGCTGGTGAAATGGGGCGGCGAGCTCTACGCCACGGACATCGGCCAATCGCCGCTCGACGTGGTCGCCTGGCACGGCAATTACGTGCCCTACAAATACGATCTGCGGCGCTTCTCTCCGGTCGGCGCGTTGTCGTTCGACCACCCCGATCCGTCGATCTTCACCGTGATGACCGCGCCGTCGGAAACCCCCGGCACCGCCAATGTCGACTTCATCATCTTCCCCGAGCGCTGGCAGGTGGCGGAAAACACCTTCCGGCCCCCGTGGTACCATCGCAACCTGATGTCGGAGTTCATGGGCCTGATCTACGGCGTCTACGACGCCAAGCCGCAGGGCTTCGTGCCCGGCGGCATCTCGCTGCACAATTGCATGCTGCCGCACGGGCCGGACGCCGACGCTTTCGAGCACGCGAGCAACAGCGAGCTCAAGCCGGTGAAGCTAGCCAACACCATGGCGTTCATGTTCGAGACCCGCTTCCCCCAGCGCCTGACGAAGTACGCGGCCAATCTCGCGGAGCGGCAAGACGACTACATCGACTGCTGGAAGGGCTTGCGCCGGCACTTCGATCCGAAGCGCGAGCGGCCGTGAGGGACACGGATCGGCAGCGTTCTCGAGCGCGGCGAAGAACATGATCGACGAAACCCATTCCGCCGCGCGAGGAAGCTGGGTCGCCTCCGCCAATGGGCACAGCGATTTCCCGATCCAGAATCTCCCGCTCGGCGTGTTCGCGCCGCCGGGCGGCGCAGCGCGCGGCGGCGTCGCGATCGGAGACGAGATCTTCGATCTCGCCGCGGCGCTCGAGCTCGGACTATTCGACGGCCTCGCGGCGCAAGGCGCCGAGGCTGCTTCCGGCGCGACGCTCAATCCCTTGTTCGCGCTCGGGGGCGAAGCGCGCCGCGCGCTGCGCCGTCGCGTCAGCGAGATTCTCGACGCCGATAGCCGCGAGCGCATCGAAGCGCTGCGCACGCGGCTCCTTCACCGTGCCGAAGATTGCCGGCTCGAGCTTCCGGCCGCGATCGGCGATTACACCGACTTCTTCGCCGGCATCCACCACGCCACCAATGCGGGCAAGCTCTTTCGCCCGGACAATCCGCTGCTGCCGAATTACAAATACGTGCCGATCGGCTATCACGGCCGCGCCTCCTCCATCAGAGCGTCCGGCGCGGAGCTGCGCCGCCCGAATGGCCAGCGTAAAGGCGCAAGCGAAGCCGTTCCGAGCTTCGGGCCATCGCGCAGTCTCGACTACGAGCTCGAGCTTGGCGTCTGGATCGGCCCGGGCAACGCACCCGGCACACCGATCGCGATCGCCGAGGCGGCAAACCACGTCGCGGGGTTCTGCCTGCTCAACGATTGGTCCGCGCGCGACATCCAGGGATGGGAATACCAGCCGCTCGGCCCGTTCCTGGGCAAGAGCTTTTTGACCACTATCTCGCCCTGGGTCGTCGCTCCCGAAGCGCTCGCGCCGTTCCGCACGGCGCAGGCGCTGCGGCCCGCAGGAGATCCGGCGCCGTTGCCTTATCTCTGGGACGCGGCGGACCAGGCCGCGGGCGCCTTCGACATCGAGCTCGAAGTGTTTTTGCACACGCAGGGTCTCGAGTCGAAAGGGCTTCCTCCGCACCGATTGTCGCTCAGCAACGCACGCCATCTCTACTGGACCGTTGCCCAGCTGGTGACGCACCACAGCAGCGGCGGCTGCAATCTGCGCGCCGGCGACCTGTTCGGCACCGGCACGATCTCGACGCCGAGCGACGACGGGCTCGGCAGCTTGCTCGAAATTTCCTCCGGCGGCCGCCACCCGCTGGCGCTTCCATCCGGCGAGACGCGCCGCTTCCTCGAAGACGGCGACACCGTGATCATTCGCGCGCACTGCCGGCGCGACGGCTTTGCGACCATCGGCTTCGGCGAATGCCGCGGAACGCTCGCCCTTTGACTTGGCCCCGGGCGCGCTCAGCGACATCCGGCGTCATCAAAGCGAAACACGTTGCTTATAGATATTGCCGGGTATCCCACGGCTCGGGTCTCTCGACCGACGCGGGCGACTCGGAGATGATCGGAACCATTGCGTCGATTCGGCGTTGTTGGATACCCATAATGGGAGTGGACAACGTGCTTTTTCTGCAACGGCTGCTGCTGCACTACGGAATCTACCGGCGCTATCCGCTTAAGCCCCGGCCGGCATTCAAGAACGCCTGGCGCATCGCGTTCAGATAGGCGACAATTCCCCGCATGAGTCTCCCAACCGGGGGGCAACCTCATGCGCCCGCGCTTCCAGCTCATTTGTCTTTTCGCAATCGCCGCG
>JBJMTU010000044.1:0-5769 GCA_045811545.1 Xanthobacteraceae bacterium
AGATGGAACAGCGGGAGCGCGGCGGTGGCCATGCAAAATCATAAGCCAGCCGGCGCGAACAGAAAATGTGTCCGAATGGGTTGGGACACCGCCATGCACATCAATCAACATCAGATTGCTCGGCGGTCGTCAGCCGAAGTCGGATTCATCCGACTTCGGCCACCATATAACAGCCGAACTTGGGTAAACCCAAGTTCGGGTGCGCACGCGGGGACCCATCCCCCCCGGCTCTGGAATAGGGGTGCCCGATTGGGCAGCCGACCTTGGGTTTACCCAAGTTCGACCGTTATATGGTGGCCGAAGTCGGATGAATCCGACTTCGGCTGACGACCGCCGATAAATCTGATGTTGATTGATGTGCATGGCGGTGTCCCAATCCATTCGGACACATTTTCTGTTCGCGCAGGCTGGCTTATGATTTTGCATGGCCACCGCCGCGCTCCCGCTGTTCCATCTCTACGGCGACCCGCCTGACGATCAGGCCTTCGACTTCATTCATATCGAGACGATTGCCTCGCGCTCCTCGATCCACGATTGGACCATCCGCGCGCACCGCCACCGCAACCTGTTCCAGATTCTGCTGATCGAGCGAGGCGGCGGCGAGATGACCTTCGAAGCCGCCACCATAGCCTTCGATGCGCCCTGCGCGATTCTCGTGCCCGCAACTGTGGCGCACGGCTTCCGCTTTCACCCGCGCATCACCGACGGCTGGGTGATGACCTTCACCGAGGACGTCGCCGAGGTGATGGGCGATCGCCAGGGCGAAGCGCTCGCGCGCCTCAAGGGGCTGGCGGCTGAACCGGTGGTCCCGCTCGGTGAGGCGGAGCTCAGCCGGCTGTCGAAACTGGCGGTGGAACTGCACGAGGAGCGGTTTCTCGCTCGCGCGGGGTTCCGTATCGCCATGCGCGGACTGCTCGCGTTGATCGCGGTCGAGGTGGCGCGGCTCGCGGCTGGCCGCGCGCGCGGGGCCGCCGAGACGATGGCGTTGGAACCGACCGGCGCAACCGTCGACGTGCTGCGCAAGCTCGTGGAGGAACACTTCCACAAAGAGCGGCAACTGGCCTTCTATGCCGACAAGCTGGCGATGACGGTCGATCGCCTAAACGACCACGTCAAGCGCGCCACCGGCGTCACCGCCGGGCACTTGATCCGCCAACGCGTGCTCACCGAGGCCAAGCGTCAACTGGTGTTCACCAACCAGCCGATCCACGAGATCGCGTACGATCTCGCCTTCTCCGACCCCTCGCATTTCGCCCGCTTCTTCCGCAAGCAGACGGGAACGACGCCGCACGAATTCCGCGCCGCGCGGGGAGGGTAGTCAGGATTTGCCGCCACCAACCTCGCCGCGAAGCTCCTCGAGCACCGCGCCGGCCTCGCGGAAGGCGTGATTGCCTACCGGCACGCCGCAATAGATCGCCTGCTGCAAGATGATTTCCTTGATGTCTTCGGGAGAGAAGCCGCCCTCGACGAGCGCCGCGCGCACGTGCATGCGGAACTCTTCCCATCTGCCGATCGCCATCATGGTGCCGATGACGAGCACGCGGCGCGTGCGCTCGTCGAAATGTGGCCGCGTCCAAACTTCGCCCCAGGCACAGCGGGTGATGAAATCCTGCCATTCGGCGTTGAACGTATTCCGGTTAGCCTCGGCGCGATCGACCCAGGCATGACCCAAAATCTTGCGGCGGACGCTCGCGCCGCGTCGGTAACGCTCGTCCTCGGCCATCGCTCCGCTCCAGCTATCAGACCTCGGTAGGCAGCTTGTAGCCCGAATGGGCGCAGCGAAATGCGGGCATCGTGCCGCGCATCGAGACTATCCCGCATTTTGCCATAGCGTCGAAGACGCGCGTGAACGCGCTTATGGCTCATGCGGGCCACTCGCTGACTGCGGATTAGCGTCCCCCGTTCAGCAAAAATTCCAATGCCGCCTTGGTGTACCCCTCGGCCTGCTCGACGTTGGAAATGTGGGCGGCGTCGAGCACGGCGTAGCGGGTGCCGGGGATGTGGTTCTTGATGTATTCGTTCGCCTCAGGAGGCGTTGCCGGATCATGTTTGCCGGCGATGACCAGCGTCGGCGCTTTGATCTTGGGCAAGAGCTCGCGATGATCCATGTCGCGCACCGCGGCGCCGCAGCCGAGATAGCCTTCGAGCGGAGTTGCGGCGAACATCTCCTGCATCCGGGCGACTTTGTCCGGCGAACGTTCGCGGAATCCCTTGGTGAACCAGCGCTCCATGTTCGCCGGCGCGAATGCCGCGACGCCCTTCTCGCGCACGAGCTTGAGCCGATCGTTCCAAGCGGTTTTGTCCGGAAAATAGCTGGAGGTATTGGTGAGCACGAGCCGCTCAATGCGCTCGGGCGCGTTGGCGCCGAGCCACTGTCCGACCATCCCGCCCATGGAAAGGCCGCACCAGTTGATCCGCTCGAGGCCGAGCGCATCGAGCACCGCGAGCACGTCGCGGCCCAGGCGTTCCATCGTGTAGGGCCCGTTCGGGACGCCCGATCGGCCGTGGCCGCGCCGGTCATAGCGTACGACGCGAAAGTGCTGCGTGAATGGCGCAACCTGGGGATCCCACATATGCAGCGTGGTGCCGAGCGAATTCGACAGCATGAGCACGGGCGCGCGCTCGGGGCCCTCCACTTCGACGTAGATCGCGCAGCCGTCGGCGTTGACGATGGGCATGATGCCTCCCGCGGCGTTGTTCGCAGCGGCAGACCTTTATCGGCCGGCAGGCGGCGCGCCAACCCCAAAGCCCGCGCCGTGATGAGGAAAGCGCATTCCCCTTCAACTGCCGAGGCTCTATATCGGATCGTCGCGAACCACGGAGAAGGCCGATGGCGATGACCATGAGCGGGCAAGTCCAGCTCCCCGCGCGCCGCGAGGTGGTGTGGGCCAAGCTCAACGATCCCGAGGTACTCAAGAGTTGCATCCCGGGCAGCGAGCAGTTCGAGAAAGTTTCCGAAAGCGAATTCCAAGCCGTCGCCACGGTCAAAGTCGGCCCGGTCAAGGCGCGCTGGAAGGGCAAGGTTCGTCTCTCGGATATCGATCCGCCGAACGGCTATCGCATCTCCGGAGAAGGGGACGGGGGCGTGGCCGGCTTTGCCAAAGGCGGCGCCAAGGTGTCGCTCAGCGACAAGGATGGCGGAACGCTGCTCACCTATGACGTGGACGCGCAGATCGGTGGCAAGCTCGCCCAGCTCGGCCAGCGTCTCATCAACAGCGCGGCGAAGAAAACCGCCGACGACTTCTTCGTCAAGTTCGCCGCGGCGGTGACACAGCCGGGATGACGAACGTACATGCCCCGGACGCGGCGCAGCGCGCAACGAAGTGGAGCCATAAGCGCGTTCACGCGCGTCTTCCAACGCGCTATGGCGCCGCTGATCCGGGACCGCCAGAGCTTGTAGCGATCCCGGGTCTGCAGCGCACCACTTGGTGCTGCGCTGCGCCCGGGACACACCCTTGACCGGCGGTGCGCTGCAGGTTCAGAGTTGACTTGTTACAATTCGCGTCCGGAGGCAAAATCGACGCGATTTTGATCCGCCGCCGGTCTCCCCGGTGCCGAACACGACTTCGAGGAGGAAAGCCATGGCCGCCGTCGCACTGACGGTGAACGGCAAAGCCGTCACCGGTGACGTCGATCCGCGCACCCTTTTGGTGCAATTCCTGCGCGAGAACCTGCGGCTGACCGGCACGCATGTAGGCTGCGACACGTCGCAGTGCGGCGCCTGCGTGGTGCACGTCGATGGCAAGGCGGTCAAAGCCTGCACGGTGTTCGTTTGGCAGGTCGAAGGGACCAACGTCACCACGATCGAGGGGCTCGCCGATCCGAACGGGCCGCTCCACCCGATGCAGGAGGCTTTCCGCGAACATCACGGGCTGCAATGCGGCTATTGCACTCCAGGCATGATTATGACCGCGGTCGATATGGTGAACCGCAAGGGCCACGAGCTCGACGATCCCACCATTCGCCACGAGCTTGAAGGCAACCTCTGCCGCTGCACCGGCTACCACAACATCGTCAAGGCCATCGCTGCAGGGGCCAAGGCCATGAAAGGGCACGTGCAACAGCAAGCCTAGCGGAACGGGCGTCAGGAGGAGATCGCCATGAGCGCAACCGGCATCGGTGCGGCGGTCCGGCGCAAAGAGGATCAACGCTTCATCACCGGCAAGGGCCACTACACCGACGACGTCAACCGTCCCGGCCAATGCCACGCCTATTTCCTGCGCTCGCCCTACGCCCACGCCAGAATCAAGAGCATCGAGACCAAGGCTGCCGCGGCAATGCCGGGCGTACTCGCGGTGCTCGACGGCGCCGAGCTTGCCGCCGACAAGATCGGCAACCTCATCTGCGGCTGGATGATCACGTCCAAAGATGGTTCGCCGATGAAGATGGCGCCGCATCCGGCGATCGCCCTCGGCAAGGCAAACTATGTCGGCGATCCCGTTGCGGTCGTCGTTGCCGAGACGCTTGCCCAGGCCAAAGACGCGGCGGAGAAAGTCAAAGTCGATTACGAGGTCTTGCCGCCGGTGTCCGATCCGGCCAAAGCGCAAAGTGCCGGCGCGCCGCAAATTCACGAAGTCGCCGCGCGCAACACCATCTACCAATGGCATCTCGGCGACGCCAAGGCGGTCGAGGCCGCGTTCAAGAGCGCAAAACACGTCACTAGGCTCGATCTCGTCAACAATCGTCTGGTGCCCAACGCGATCGAGCCGCGCGCGGCGATCGGTGAATACGATGCCGGCTCCGACAGTCTGACGCTGTGGAACACGACGCAGAATCCGCACGTGGCGCGTCTGGTGATGTCGGCCTTCGTCGGGCTTGCGCCCGAGCACAAGCTTCGCGTGATCGCGCCCGACGTGGGCGGCGGCTTCGGCTCCAAGATTTTCATCTATCCGGAAGAGGTGGTCTGCCTGTGGGCGGCGCGCAAGATCGGCCGGTCGGTGAAGTGGGTGGCGGAGCGCTCCGAGGCGTTCCTCACCGACGCGCATGGCCGCGACCATGTCACGCACGCGGAGATGGCGTTCGACGCCGAGGGCAAGATCACCGCTCTCCGGGTGAAGACCATCGCCAATCTCGGCGCCTACATGTCGACATTCTCCTCGTCGGTGCCGACCTATCTCTATGGCACGCTGCTCTCGGGCCAGTACGAAATCCCGGCGATCTATTGCGAGGTGGATGCGGTCTACACCAACACCGTGCCGGTCGACGCCTATCGGGGCGCCGGCCGACCGGAAGCGACTTTCGTGGTGGAACGGCTGATCGAGGTCGGTGCGCGCGAGATGGCCATCGATCCGGCCGATCTGCGCAAGAAGAACTTCATCAAGAAATTCCCGCACCAGACGCCGGTGATCATGATCTACGATGCCGGCGACTATCACGCCTCGCTGAAGAAAGCGCTGGAGATCGCCGACTACGACGGTTTCGGCAAACGCAAGCGTGAATCGGCCCGCCACGACAAGCTGCGCGGCATCGGATTATCGACCTATATCGAGGCCTGCGGGATTGCGCCGAGCCAAGCGGTCGGCTCGCTCGGCTGTGGGGTCGGGCTGTGGGAATCGGCGGAGGTGCGCGTCAATCCCACCGGCACGATTGAAATCCTCACCGGCTGTCACCAGCATGGCCAGGGGCACGAGACGACTTTCGCGCAGGTCGTCTGCGAGCGGCTCGGCGTCCCGCTCGAGAACGTCAGCGTCGTGCATGGCGACACCGACAAGGTGCAATTCGGGATGGGCACCTATGGCTCGCGCTCGGGCGCGGTCGGCATCTCCGCGA
>JBJMTU010000045.1:0-6997 GCA_045811545.1 Xanthobacteraceae bacterium
ACGACACACGGCTTGTGACGAAGCGCCGAGACACACGAGTCCTTACGTTCGCGTGTTGCGCGGGGTTCTATTTACTGGATCGCGGCCAGCGTGGCGCCGAGGATCGCCTTCGGCTTTTCCGTCGTGCCGCTCTGCACCACGACGGCGGCTTCGTCGACGTTCGCGCCCTTGAGCGTCTGCACTGGGATGCTCCACGAATTGGCCTTGCCGGTCCATTCGCCGAGCTTGATCCAGCGCCGCACCACATTGTGATAGGTGATCGTGCGGCCTTTATTCTCGCCACGGCCAATTACGATGGTGGCAGCCTTGACCAAGCCCAACAGCCAGACTTCCGCGCCCGTCTGGGCATCGACGAGATCGGGGACAGTGACTTTGAGTCGCCCCTCGTCAAGGTTAAGTGTCGGCCGCAACGACATCGCTCCGTTCTTCCGGCTCTTCGCGATCGCGAGCTCGATCGCGGCCTTGTCGCTACCGAGCGCATGCAGGGCGCCGTTCACGACGACCTGCGGCGTGTAGACCTGACCGTCGCCGCGCGCATGCGCGTAGGCCTTCTGGCGGGCGGAGTTGCGGGGATCGGCGAGCGTATCCTTCCAGCCGAGATAGTCCCAGTAGTCGACCGGTACGCTGACCGGAAGGAGAGAAGGATCAGCCGCCAGTTCGCCGAGCAGCCGATCGGCGGGCGGACAAGATGAGCACCCTTGACTCGTGAACAACTCAATGACGGCGCGCGGCTCGGCCTGGACGGAGGACTGCGGCACGGAGGAACAAATGACGACCGCCGCATAGGCGAGACAACAACGTACCATCACGATCCTTCCCCGCCCGGGTAGACGAGATCCGCTTTCCCCTCCGCCGCGCAGTCACGCAGTCATAGGACAGCCGCGCGATCACCCGCCACTCAATTTGAGGTGAGCCGATCCCCGGTCTCTAGGCCGCCACCAAATGCCGGAGCACGTAGTGCAAAATGCCGCCGTGCTTGAAATAATCCAGCTCGTCCAGCGTATCGATGCGACATACGAGCGGGACGCGCTTGAGCCCGCCATCGGCGGCCACGATCTCGGCGATCATGCGCTGGCGCGGCTTGATCTCGCCATGCAGCCCGCGGATCGTCACCTGCTCATCGCCCTTGAGACCGAGCGACTGCCAGGACGTGCCTTCCTCGAAGCAGAGCGGTAGCACGCCCATGCCGATGAGGTTGGAACGATGGATGCGCTCGAACGACTGAGTAATCACCGCACGCACCCCGAGCAGACTGGGTCCCTTGGCCGCCCAATCGCGCGAGGATCCGCTGCCATACTCCTTGCCGGCGAAAACAACGAGCGGAATCTTGTCGTTCTTGTAACGCATGGCGGCGTCGTAGATCGACATGCGCTGGCGTGATGGGTAATGGGTTGTCACGCCGCCTTCCACCCCAGGAACCATCTGGTTCTTAAGACGAATGTTGGCAAAGGTGCCGCGCATCATCACTTCGTGATTGCCGCGGCGGGTACCGTACTGATTGAAATCGGCAGGCTTCACCTTGTGCTCGAGGAGGTACTTGCCGGCCGGGGAATCGATCTTGATCGAGCCAGCCGGCGAGATGTGGTCAGTGGTGATGGAATCGAGCAAAAGGCACAGCACCCGCGCATCGACGATGTCGGTAAGCGGTGCCGGATGTCGCCCCATGCCGACGAAGTAGGGCGGGTTCTGCACGTAGGTGGACTTTTTATCCCAATTGTAAGTCAATCCTCCTTTCACATTGATGCCGCGCCAGTTGGTATCGCCCTTAAAGACGTCGGCGTATTTCTTGGTGAACATTTGCTTGTTCAGCGTCTTGCGAATGACGCCGTCGATCTCGCGGCTGGATGGCCAGATATCCCTGAGGAAGATCTTCTTACCCTTCTTATCCAGCCCGAGCGGCTGCTTTACGAGATCGGAATACATTGATCCCGCGAGCGCATAGGCAACGACCAGCGGCGGCGAGGCCAGATAGTTGGCACGCACGTCGGGATTGACGCGACCTTCAAAGTTGCGGTTGCCGGAGAGCACGGCGGCGGCGACGAGATCCTTATCGTTAATCGCCTTGGAAATCTCGGGCGCGAGCGGACCGGAATTGCCGATGCAGGTGGTGCAGCCGAACCCGACGAGATTGTAGCCGAGCTTGTCGAGGTCCTTCTGCAGCCCGGACTTTTCGAGGTAGTCGGCGACGACCTGCGAACCCGGCGCCAGGGAGGTCTTCACCCACGGCTTGACCGTCAAGCCTTTCGTCAGCGCCTTGCGCGCGAGCAGCCCGGCTCCAACCATCACGCTCGGGTTCGACGTGTTGGTGCAGGAGGTGATGGCGGCAATGACCACGTCGCCGTGGCCAAGATCGTGCTGGCGGCCTTGGACCGGCACCCGCTTCGGTGGACCGGCCTTGGTGAAATTCTTGTCGAGGGATGTGGCGAGCGAGGGATGCAGATCGAAGATATCTTTGCCTCCGTCGCCGCCCTTGTTGAACTCTTTATCCATTGCCAGCGCGAATCCCGCCTTGACGTCCTTGAGCGCCACGCGATCTTGCGGGCGCTTGGGTCCGGCGAGCGAAGGCTCCACCTGCGATAATTCGAGCTTGAGCACGTCGGTGAGGATCGGGTCCGGCGTCGACTTGGTGCGAAACATCCCCTGCGCCTTGGTATAGGCGGCAACCAAGGCGACCTGCGCGGCTGGCCGGCCGGTATCCGCAAGATATCTCAGGGTATCGTCATCCACCGGAAAGAAGCCGCAGGTCGCGCCGTATTCCGGCGACATATTGCCGATGGTCGCCCGATCGGCGATCGACAGATTGGCGAGCCCGGGACCAAAAAATTCGACAAACTTGCCGACGACGCCGCGCTTGCGCAGCATCTGGGTGACGGTGAGCACGAGGTCGGTGGCAGTCACCCCTTCCTTGAGTTTGCCGGTGAGCTTGACGCCGATGACCTCAGGTAACAGCATCGAATAGGGCTGGCCGAGCATGGCAGCTTCGGCCTCGATGCCGCCGACGCCCCAGCCGAGCACGGCCAGACCATTGACCATTGTGGTGTGCGAATCGGTGCCTACCAATGTATCCGGATAGGCGACATCCATCACGACCGGCTTGCCGTCGATTTTGACCTTGTCCTTCTTGCTCCACACCGTCTGCGACAAATATTCCAGATTGACTTGGTGGCAGATGCCGGTGCCAGGCGGCACGACGCGGAAGTTGTCGAACGATTTCTGCGACCATTTGAGGAACTCGTACCGCTCCCGGTTCTGCCGGTATTCCTCTTCGACGTTCTTTTTGACCGCACTGTTGCTGCCGAAGAACGTGACCGACACTGAGTGATCGCAGACGAGATCCACCGGAACGAGCGGATTGATCTTCTTCGGATCGCCGCCAAGCATCTTCATGGCGTCGCGCATCGCAGCGAGGTCCACCACAGCCGGCACTCCGGTGAAGTCCTGCATCAACACGCGCGCGGGGCGAAAGGCGATCTCGCGTTCTGACGTCTTGGTTTTGAGCCACTGCGCAACAGCCTGGATGTCTTCCTTGGTAATCGAGCGGCCATCTTCGTTGCGTAACAGATTTTCCAGCAGCACCTTCATGGAGAACGGCAGCCGCGAGATGCTCTTGAGTCCGTTCTTCTCGGCGGTCGGCAGGCTGTAATAGGCGTAGGTCTTGTTGCCCACCTTGAGGGGCCTGCAGCAGCGAAAGCTGTCGAGTGAGGTCATTGTGATCGGGTCCCATCCAACCGGGAGAGGAGCGGCTCGAACGGTAGGAATCTACCGGAAGCGCTTCCCCGTCACCGGTCGCGAGTCCAGCGCGGGTTGATAGGGGGCGCGGGACGATGGCTTATAGGGTCTTTTTTTGTGCCGTTCCAGAAAATCGACGCTCGCCAACAACATGGGCATAGAATCAGGGTTTTTTCGGCTTCCGGTCCCGGCAAGAGACGCAGCCGATCGAACTGGAAACCCGGGGAACTTCCGGGAAAGCCTCTGTCCTTACGGGCGCGCGCCGGGGGCCCGCAAATGATGCGCCTCGTAGGCTCCGATCTAGCCTGCGTGAGAGGGGGCCGGGAGGTCTTTCGCGGGGTCGCTTTTGCGGTCGGCGCGGGCGAAGCACTCCTGGTGACGGGTCCCAATGGGGCGGGCAAATCCTCCCTATTGCGCTTGGTCGCTGGCCTGGTGCAGCCGCAGCAGGGCCGGATCGAGCTCGAGGGCTGCGATTTGGAACTGACCATCGGCGAGCAAGCGCACTATCTCGGACATCAAGACGCACTGAAGCCGTCGCTGTCGGTGCGGGAGAATCTCGGCTTCTGGGCGGCGTTTTTGGGCGGTGACGCGCAAAAGGGCGACGCCGCCCTTGCCGCCGTCGGCCTGAATCGGCTCGCGCACGTGCCCGCCATCTATCTGTCCGCCGGACAACGGCGCCGCCTCGCGGTCGCGCGTCTGATCGCGATCGAACGGCCGATCTGGCTACTCGATGAGCCGACGTCTGCGCTCGATAGCCCAGGGCAAGCGATGCTGACCGAACTCATGCGTGCCCATCTCGCCGGCCGCGGACTCATTCTCGCGGCCAGCCACGGCCCGATCGGATTGGAGGGGGCGCAGGAACTGTGCCTGGGGCAGCAGCCGGATCAACGGACCCAGCTATGACTGCGCTCTGCGCGCTTCTCGTCCGCGACCTGCGGCTCGCCGTGCGGATGGGTGGCGGCGCATTGATCGGCGTTCTGTTCTTCCTGATCGTCGTCACGCTGGTGCCGTTCGCCGTCGGCCCCGACCTTGCCCTGCTCGCGCGCATGGGGCCCGCGATCCTCTGGCTCGGGGCACTGCTCGCGAGCCTGCTCGCCCTCGACCGCCTGCTCGCGATCGATCACGAGGATGGCTCGCTCGACTTGATCCTGACAGCGCGGGTCCCGCTCGAGCTCGCGGTTTCCGTCAAAGCGCTCGCGCACTGGCTCACCACGGGCCTGCCGCTCGTCGTTGCCGCGCCGCTGCTCGGCCTTCTGCTCAACCTCGACCCGAAGGCAACCGGGGCGGTCGCGGTCACCTTGCTCGCAGGGACGCCGGCCCTGACCTTTATCGGCCTTGTCGGGGCGGCTCTCACGGTTGCGTTGCGGCGCGGCGGTCTGCTGCTTGCGGTTCTCGTCCTGCCGTTGACTGTTCCCGTGCTGATCTTCGGCGTTGCCGCCTCGAACGCCGCCATCGTGGGACCGCTCCCGTTCGGCACGCCGTTTAGTATTCTATGCGCGCTAACCTTGATAAGTCTCATCATCGGCCCGGTCGCCGCCGCCATCGCGCTACGGCAGGGGCTGGCATGAGCGCGATATTGAACAACATGATGGTGAGCGAAGGGCTGGCCGCACTGCCGCCGGCACAGGGCACAACTGGGAACGACGCACAGGAATGAGCCTGATCGAGCTTGCCAATCCGTCCCGCTTCGTGGCTCTCACCAGCCGCGCGTTGCCTTGGCTCTCGGCGGCGACGGCGCTGGCGTTTGCGGTCGGCATCAGCCAGGTCTTCCTCGCGCCCGACGATTACCAGCAGGGCGCGACGGTAAAGATCATGTTCGTTCACGTGCCGGCCGCGTGGCTCGGCATTTTCGCCTGGGCATTGATGAGCGCCGCCGCGCTGGGCACGCTCGTCTGGCGGCATCCGCTCGCCGACGTCGCCGCCAAGGCCGCAGCCCCGATCGGTGCGGCGTTCACGCTGATGTGCCTCGTCACCGGCTCGCTGTGGGGCCGGCCAATGTGGGGAACCTACTGGGTCTGGGACGCGCGGCTGACCTCGGTGCTGGTCCTGTTTCTGATGTATCTCAGCGTGATCGCGTTGTGGCGCACCATCGATGACCCGACCCAGGCGGCGCGGGCAGCCGCAGTACTGACGCTCGTGGGCGCGATCAATATCCCGATCATCAAGTTCTCGGTGGACTGGTGGAACACGCTGCACCAGCCGGCCTCGGTGCTGCGCCTTGGCGGCCCGACAATCCATTCTGCGATTCTCGTACCACTCATTGTCATGGCTGTTGCATTCACGCTCTTATTTGTGACGTTACACTTGGCCGCGATGCGCAACGAGATCATGCGGCGGCGCGTGCGCGCGCTGATGATGCTGCACGCCGGGGTCCGCGCAGGACCATCATGATGCACCTCGGTCCGCATGCCGCCTTTATCGTGACTGCCTATGCCGCCGCGATCGCAATCGTGGCTGGACTGGTCGCGTGGATCCTGTTCGATCGCCGGCATTTGATCCGCATGCTGGACGACTTCGAAGCGCAGGGCATTACGCGTCGCTCGCAACGCGGTGATGGGGAGAAGTGGTGAGTTGATGGAGAGCAGCGTAGTCGAAAAGGATGCGGGCCCGTGGCGACGCCGCATGCTCGTGCTGGTGCCGCTCGCTGCGTTCCTCGCGCTTGCCATACTGTTCGTATTGCGGCTCGGCGCCGGCGATCCTTCGCGCATCCCCTCGGCCTTGATCGGGCATCCGGCCCCGCGGACTGATCTGGCACCGCTTCCCGGCCTCGAGCGCGACGGCAAGGCGATACCCGGCCTCGACAGCGCGGAGTTTCAAGGCCGCGTCACGGTGCTCAATGTGTGGGCCTCATGGTGCGTGCCTTGCCGGGAGGAAGCGGCGCTGCTCATGACGGTCGCCGCGGACCCGCGCTTGCGCGTGGTTGGAATGAATTACAAGGACCAGCCGGACAATGCGCGGCGCTTTCTCGGCCGGTACGGCAATCCATTTGCCGCCAACGGAACCGACGGCAACGGCCGCGCCGCCATCGAATGGGGGGTATACGGGGTGCCCGAAACGTTCGTCATCGGGCGCGACGGCCGCATCGCCTACAAGCTGATCGGACCGGTAACGCCTGATAATCTCAAAACCGCTCTGCAACCCGCCATCGAGAAGGCGCTCGCCCATCCATAGTCATCGCTCTTCGGCTTTCTCGGGCGCGGCATACTTCGTCAACAGCGGATATTGCAAAGCGGCGAAAGCGAAAGTGAGCGGAACCACACCGAACACC
>JBJMTU010000046.1:0-7228 GCA_045811545.1 Xanthobacteraceae bacterium
CGATCCAGTCCGGCCGTTCCGACCTGCCGAAGCCGGGCGGCGAAGGGATGATCAGCTCGTGCTCACGGGCAAGCTCGGCGAGCACCGGCGCCTCGAGCTCGAGCGCCTCCTCGCCATAGAGCACCAGCAATGGGCGCCCGTGGCCGCGTCGCTCGACCTCGAGCTCCACTCCGCTCACGCGCACCAGGCTCGAATTCCGCTCGGAAACGAGCGCCGGCCGATACGAGGTGCTCCCATTCATCCGCCCCACCAGCAGCAAGAGCATAAAGTAACGCGCCGAACCCCATCGGCGCGCCGGTTGTTCGGATTATCGCCTGGGAGAACCGGGAAAGAACTCTATTTTATAGAACGATTTCGCGGGCTGCCGCGCGTATCAACAGGCAGGCGGGTCATGGCGCGAGGTGTAAGCTCAACGCCCGCCGCCCCGGCCGTTCGCGGCAGCAAGCGTTATCAAGTCTTTGATGGTGAACTCATTTTGGCGGCGAACCGGGGGCGCCGGCGCAATGACGGGTAACGGCCGGTATCACACGGACCGACGCGAGCTCGTGGCGAGCTGCGGGTCCTCGGCCATGGTCGGGACCAGCGACGGCGATTCGGCCTCTTCAGCCTCCGCGCAAAAGTCGTTGCAGTAAAAACGCTCGCCGCTGCCCTTCCAGGCAGAAGCCTCGGCCAGCGCTCGTCCGCACGCGGCACACGCCAGGTTATGCATCTCGCTCTCCGCGATTTTGACCGAAGCACAAACGCTCGATCCACCGGCCTGGTTCCTGCGCAGCCGCGCAGCCGGGGGGACATGGCTGTTCGCACGGCTTTGCGGCAGCCGGACGGGGGCCCGCTTGCGGATGCAAGAGTCGGCTACCGCACCGACCGGCCGGGGTGTAGCGCGTAAGAATTCATAAGTGGCAACTCGGTCGCGCTCCCGCTGGCGCCAAGGCAGCCCCATGCCTATCGCACCGTTTCTCGACGACGTCGGATCCGACCCTGAGGCCAGGCGGATCGTCGGCGTCGCCTTCGAGATGGCGCGGGTCGCTCTCGGCCTTACCAACCAGACCGATCTCGCCAACGAGAGCCTCGCTAGGCGAATCATCGAGCTTGCCAAGGCCGGCGAGCGCAATCCCGACCTTTTGTGCGAAGGCGTGCTGAAGGAATTTCGCGAACAACGCCTGCAACAACAATCCAAATAGATCCCGTCATTTCCCGCCAGGCGAAGCCGGCGAACGGCAGCCAGACGACGCGCAGCCGGGCATCCCGCCGCGCTGGTCTGCAATCAAACTTTGATCAGGGCGTAGGGGCGGCCGCTCGATTTCTCGACCGGGAAGGCCACGTTGTAGACCGGCGTGCCGCGCGGGGTGCGGCCCTGATAGCGGCCGTGGTGGGCATGGCCGTGCACGACGGCGCTGACCTTGAAGCGGTCGATGGTTTCGCTCAGACGCGAGCAGCCCAGGAACGGGAAGATTTCCAACGGCTCGCCTTCGACCGTGTCCGCAATGGGCGCGTAGTGCAGGACCACGACCGCCCGTTCGTTGCGCACCGTGCGCATCGCATTTTCGAGCCGCATCGCTTCGGCCATGGATTCGGCCACGAAGCTCTTGACGATACTCTCGCCGAATGAAGCGAGCATGCGGCGGCCGAAGCCGCCGATAAAGCCTTTGACGCCAACGAAAGCGACGCCGTTTGCCTCGTAGGAGTGGCCATTTAGCAGGTGCACGCCGGCGGCCTTCAAGATCTTCTCGACCTCTTCGACCTGTCCGGACTCGTAGTCATGATTTCCCAGCACGCCGACCACCGGGATCGAGCACGCGCGCAGATCATCCGCGAGGACTTCCGCTTCGCGCGGCTTGCCGACATCCGTGAGGTCGCCGCAAAGGACGAGCACCTCCGCCTTGGCCGAGATTTCCGCGAACAGTTCTCGGAACAGCGGCGTACGATCTTCCCTGACGTGCAGGTCGCCAATGGCCGCAAACGTGAACATGTCGGACTCGGCAGGCATCTCGTCACTCGCTCCCCTCATCCGCGTCGGCGAAGCCCCAGTCCTTGACCGCCTGCTCGTAATCGATCTGCGAGAACATTCGCCCGCGGCATATTTTGACGCGTGGGGAAGGCAGCTCGAGCTGTCGCCCGAGGCGACCGGTCAGCTCGTCCATCAGCCAGCGCGGCACGTGTTCGCGCTCGCTCGGATAAGCCCAACGGAAGTTGAGGAGATGCACCAAGAGCACTTCCCAGTGCAGATCCATGTAGGCGAGGAGGCGCCGCCAATCGATGCGATCGTGCTGCTTGAGGAGGAGGTGCACGATGTCGGCGCCGTCGTAGCGATGCCGCAGCTGGACGAAGGCTTTGGACCAGATCAGCTCGGTCGGCCCGATCACGCGCACTGGTATGCCGAATACCTCGACGCGCGGCGCGTGCTCGAACCATTTATCGCTCACCGGCAGGCCGCCGCGCCAGGAGGCGAAGATCAGGTCGAAGAAGTGCTCGCCGCGGAAGACCTTGGCGATCCAACGCTCGTCCTCGATCTCGATGGCATAGCCGAGGCTCTTGAAGCGTTCGAGGATGCGAGGGTAATCGCTCGGCTTGCAAAGGATGTCGAGGTCCTTGGTTGCGCGCGTGATGCCGGTGTAGACGCTGAGCGCATAGGTGCCGCCCAGCAGGAACGGCAAATCGAGCTTCGAGAGCTCGCGCAAGGCGTCTACGTATAAGGCCTCGGCCAACGCCGACGGCGCGGTTGGCTCGGCTGCGGCGTGGATGGTGCGAATATTGCTGACTGCCCTGCTATCGCCTGCCATGAAATCATCGGACAAAATGTTCGGCGCCCCGCTTTTCTCCGCGCCTACCGGACAATGAATTGACGCAGACAAAGGTTCCGAGCTTGAGCGGGCACGGTGCTGCCCTTGACGCAGCAGGCCGGCGTCGGGCGAACCTGAAGAGGGATGGTGTGACCTGGCTCGTGCAACCGCGGCTCGTGAATGATCCCTTCTCGGATCCCGCGCTGTTCATCGACTTCCGCTTCGGCCGCCGGGCCCTGCTCTTCGATCTCGGCGACGTGACGCCGTTGTCCGCGCGCGAGCTCATGCGCGTCAGTCATGTTTTCGTTTCCCACACCCACATGGATCATTTTGCCGGCTTCGATCGCCTGCTGCGGCTCTGCCTGCACCGTACCGCGCCGTTGCATCTGGCCGGTCCGCGCGGTTTCCTCGATCACGTGGAGCACAAATTGAAAGCCTATAATTGGAATCTTCTCGATGCGGAGTCGCTCGACTTCAGACTGACGGGGACCGAATTCGACGCCGATCGAATTGGCCGCATCGGTGAGTTCCGCGCACGCGAGGCCTTCCAACGACGCGAGCTTTTCTCGTCGGCGCTGCCGCCGCGAACGCTGCTCGAGGAAGAGGAGTTTCGCATCGAGAGCGTCGTGCTCGATCACGGCACGCCCTGCCTTGCCTTCGCATTTCAGGAGACGCTGCGGATCAACGTGTGGAAGGAGGGGCTCGATCGGCTGCGGCTTCCGGTCGGCCCGTGGTTGAACGAGGCCAAGCGGGCGGTCAGGCGTGGGGCGCCGGACGACAGCCCGATCGTCGTCCGCAACGATCTGTCCGTACCCCTCGGCGTGCTCAAGCAGCACGCGTTGCGCACCGCGCGCGGACACCGAATTGTCTACGTCGTGGACGCAGCGTTCCACGAGTCGAACATCGCAAGGATCGTCGAGCTCGCGCGCGGCGCCGACCAGCTCTTCATCGAGACCGCATTTCTGGACGAGGACGCGGAGCTTGCCGCCAAACGGCGCCATCTCACCGCCGCGCAGGCGGGCACGCTTGCAAGAAATGCCGGCGCTGCCCGCGTCGTGCCATTCCATTTCTCTCCCCGCTACGACGCCCGGGAGGACGAACTGCGGCGGGAACTGGAGGCGGCGTGGCGCGCATGATCGGCCATTCGCTAGACGCATGCGAGGTCGCCGATTTCGCGATGGCTATTGAAGGCAGGCGCCCCGCGCCCATCGATCGCGCTTGAATTTCGATCCCGTGCTTCGCAAATGAAGCGGTGCGATGGGCGGATCAGTCCGTCGCGTTCCTCCCAAAACTTGGGCCGCTTGAACTCAAGCGGCCCTTTTTTCGTCCCCGCTTGCGCTGAGCGGCGCCTGCCCCGGGAGGGGATCAGCCCCGTGTGCCACTGTGAGACGCCCAAGCCTCCATCAGGTTGATCGGGAACGGGAACACGATGGTGGAGCTGCGTTCGCCCGCGATATCGAACAAGGTTGCGAGATAGCGCAGCTGCATGGCCTGCGGCACCGGCGCCAGGATTTGCGCGGCCTCGAGCAGCTTTTGTGCCGCCTGCTGCTCTCCCTCTGCATTGATGATCTTGGCGCGACGGGTCCGTTCGGCCTCGGCTTGACGGGCGATCGCCCGGATCATGCTCTCGTCGAGATCGATGCGCTTGATCTCCACGGTGGACACCTTGATGCCCCACGCTTCGGTCTGCTTGTCGAGCACGTCCTGGATATCGGCGTTGAGCTTGTCGCGCTCGGCCAGCATCTGGTCGAGGTCGTGCTTGCCCAAAACCCAACGCAGCGTGGTTTGCGCGAGCTGGCTGGTTGCGGCGAGATAATTATAGACCTGGATCACCGCTCGTTCGGCGTCGACGACGCGGAAATAGATCACCGCATTCACCTTGACCGAGACGTTGTCGCGCGAAATCACATCCTGACTCGGCACCTCGTCGACGACCACGCGAAGATCGACGCGCACCATCTGCTGCACCAGCGGCACGAGGAGGAAGAATCCCGGTCCCTTGGTTCCGGTGTAGCGCCCGAGCGTGAACACGACACCGCGCTCGTATTCGCGCAGGATCCGCACCGCCGAGAACAAGATGACCACGACGAGGATCGCCAGAACGGCAACTGTTGCGAGGGACAGCATGGGGTTCCTCCTTTCGAGGGATGATCAGGCCGGTTCAACGACGAGCACGAGGCCCTCACGGTCGATGACTTTGATGCGCGCTCCGGCTTCGAGCGGTCGCTGCGCGCGCGCACGCCAGATTTCGCCGTTGACCCGGACTCGTCCCTCATCTCCGTCCCACGCCACGGTCTCGCCCTCGGCGCCGAGCAGCCCCTCCTTGCCGGTGACGACGGGATGCCGCCGCGACCGCAGCAGCATCGTGAGAACCAGCAGGAACAGGGCGGCCGTCATGATGGTGGCGGCTGCGACCACCGAGAGCGACAGTGTGAAACCCGGCGCGCCGGACGGAAACATCATGATCGCGCCGATCACGAAGGCGACGATGCCGGCGACGCCGATCACGCCAAACGAGCCGATATGGGCCTCGGCCACCATCAGGCCGATACCGAGCAGCACCAGGGCGGCACCGGCATAGTTGATGGGCAGCAGGTTGAGCGCGTAGAGCGCGACCAGCAGGCTGATGCCCCCGACCAGCCCCGGGGCCACCGCCCCGGGATTGAGAAATTCAAATATCAGTCCGTAGACGCCCAGCAGCATCAGGAGGAAAGCGACGTTCGGATCGGTGATCACGGCGAGTAGCTCGGTGCGCCAATCCGGCGCCGCGGTGACCACCTCGAGGCCCGCGGTTGCCAAGCGTTCGGATTTGCCCGCCACCTTGACCACGCGTCCATCGATCTGGCGCAGAAGATCCGGCACGTCGTCGGCGATCACGTCGATGACGTTAAGCTTGAGCGCCTCGGACGCCGGCAGGCTCACCGCCGTGCGGACCGCTTCGGCCGCCCAATCGGCGTTGCGACCGTTGAGTTCGGCCAAGCCGCGGATGTAGGCGACGGCATCGTTGACCGCCTTGCGCGTCTCCGCATCTGCCGGCTCGCTGGAGCTGGTAGCGCCCTCGCTCCCCTTCTCTTTTTGACCGGCAGGCTGTTTCGGCGCCCCGCCCGGCAGGCCAGGGGCGCCCAAGCGGATCGGCGTAGCGGCGCCGAGATTGGTGCCCGGCGCCATGGCGGCGATCGCGCTCGCATAGGTGATGTAGGTGCCGGCACTCGCCGCGCGTGCGCCGCTCGGGGCCACGTAGGTGGCGACCGGCACCGGGGAGGACAGGATGGCGCGAACGATCTCGCGCATCGAGGTGTCGAGCCCGCCGGGCGTATTCATGCGCAACACGACGATGCGCGTCTCCGCTGGCCTGATGCCGCGAAGTTCGCGCACCACATAGTCGGCAACGGCCGGACCGATGGCGCCGTCGATCTGGAGGACTACGGCCTGCGGCGGCGCCGCAACTCCGCTCGCCAGTAGCGGCAATCCGAGAAGTAGCCAAAACAACGCGCGCGCGGCGCGCCGGCTCAGGGCTGCACAGCGGGCGCCCCCAAGCGCTGCACGCATGGGCCGCCTCCTCGGTGCGCGCCGCACGGAATTGGGGATTTTTCAGCGATCTCCCTCTGCTACCAGTGCGGCCACCGAAGGAGACCCGGCAAGAAAAGCGGCGGGCGCTTAATCTTCACACGAGCGGCCGAATTGGGAAAGGCCTTCCTCCAGATGCTCGGAGAGCAACGGCAGGCCGAGCAGATAAGCCGCGGTGCGCTCGTTGCGAGCGCGGGCCGCCTCGCTGCGAAGATCGTCCCACTCCTCGATGCCAGCATCGCCCCGCCCGAGCCAAGTCAAGGCCACCAGCTCGGCTCGCTCATCCTCATCGAGCGCGCCGATGAATGCGGTAAGCTCCTCGTAGACCGGATCGTCGGCTTGATCCTCGAGCACGTCCACCATCTTGTCATCGGCGGCATTGGATCCGGAATCCGGATCGGCAACCACGTCCTTGGCTTCGAACTGACGCGCCTTGGCGATGATGTAGCAAACCTTTTCGGACGAAATCGATAACGTCGCTGTCCCGTCCATGGCTCGCACCTCGGGATTTCGCAAACCTGCTAAGCGCGACAACCGCTTCGACTTTCAAACATCGATCTTGCCGGAATGGTTCCGGAGCGATGCGCTAGCCCTGGCGCGAAACTATTCGCCGTCGTCAGCCGAAGTCGGATTCATCCGACTTCGGCCAGCATATGAACGGCCGAACTTGGGTAAACCCAAGTTCGGGTGCGCACGCGGGGACCCATATTCCAGAGGCGGTGGTTATGGGTCCCCGCTTTCGCGGGGACGACAGCATATGGGCCGCTGCCGTCGGATCGCCCGGGATCAATCCACGGCATCGGCGAGCGCAGTTGCAACGCCCAGCGCGGCGAAGCTCTCGCGCGTGGCGGCCACCGAACCCTCGACGTCGATGCCGCGGC
>JBJMTU010000047.1:0-7539 GCA_045811545.1 Xanthobacteraceae bacterium
AACCGAAACGCAAGGTGCGCCAGCTAGAACTCAGCTGAGAAGTCTCTGCTCGTTCCCGCGCAGCGCACGTCAAAGACGCGCGTAAACGCGCTTCTGCTGGGGAATCGACCGAGCGGGTCCCGCTTTCGCGGGGACGAACGGGCATAACGCTTTGTGAGCTTGCGCCTTCATGATCGTAGTTGCCGACGCCATCCGACTGACGCTCTTTCCGGCGATGATGGCATTCGCCGCCTCGAGCGATCTGTTGACCATGACCATCTCCAACCGGGTGTCGCTCATTCTCCTCGGCGGCTTTTTCGCCTTGGCGGCGATCACCGGCGTGAGCGCGATGGACATGCTCTCTCATCTTGCCGCCGGCTGCGTGGTTCTGGTTGCTGCATTCGGCTTGTTCGCCCGCGGTATCATCGGCGGCGGCGACGCCAAGCTCGCGGCGGCCGCGGCGCTCTGGCTCGGCTTTGATCATCTTTTGCCGTTTCTCCTGTTGGCATCGCTGCTCGGCGGAGCGCTGAGCCTGGCCCTGATGTGGTTCCGCATGGCACCGCTGCCGGAACCGCTCGCGCGATACGCGTGGATCGAGCGGCTGCACGTCAAGAACGGCCCTGTGCCCTACGGGATTGCGCTCGCCGCGGCGGCCCTTGCCATCTATCCGGACACGCCCTGGATGACGCTCGCTCCCTGACGTTTCCCAGAGCCGGTGCTCGCTCAAGAATTGTTAACCGGATTTAGATACGCGGCGTTAACCATCCTTTGACCCTTGGCTGCTGAAATAGGGCTTGCAGCAGCGTATTCAGGGGGATCGGATATGGGGGACACGTCGCTCATTCGCGCCACATTGCTCATCGCCTTGCTCGCCGCCATGGGCTTCGTCGCCGCCGGCCGCGCGCCGGCTGCCGAATCGACCGCGGTTATCGAGGCCCCTTGCACGGCCTGCTACGGCAAGGCCAGGATCAGCTTCCCTCCGCCCTGAGCTGCGGCTTTTCCCATTCCGGGGGTTCTCGCCAGCCGTTCTGCTGGGCGAGCACCTGCCGCAGCCGGGCGACCCTGGTTTCGGTCGGCGCCAGACTCGACACACCTCCGGCTGGAACGCCCGGACGCTGCAGCCCCATGACCAGCGCCAGGCTTTCACGCACGCGCGCATCATTGCGCGACTGCGAGGCCGCCCGTCGCAGCGTGGCCTCCGCCCGCACCAGGTCCTTGGCAAGCGCATAAGACAGGCCGAGATTAGAAAGCACTGACGGCTCGTCCGGCTCGAGCCGCAGCGCGGTCGCGTAATAGCGCTGCGCGTCGTCGTGCCTCCCGATCTGGTCGAGCGCGGCGCCCTGGACCGACAGAATGCGCCAGTCCGGCGCCCCATCCGCGTGCGCGCGATCGAGCACATCGAGCGCCCGCCGGTAGTGGCCGACATCGGCCAGCGCGCGCCCATAGGCGGCCAGCACGCCACGATGCTTCGGGTGGGCAATCGACGCTTGCTCGAGCACGGCGAGGGCCTGCGCGCGCCGCCCATGAACGCCCAGCGTCCGGGCATAATCGACCGCCGCGTCCGGATCGTTCGGATCGTTCGGATCAGCGCGGTAACGTTCGGCCGAGCGCGGCGCCGAACGCTCGCCGTCCGCGGCGGCAGCGCCGCGGGACGCGGTCATCTCCGTCGGTTGCGTCGTCTGGCAGCCACCGAGCACAGCCGCAGTCACGGCCGCGAACACGATCGGCGCCAACCCCTCGACGCAACCAAACCCCCTGATCGAGCAGATCATCACGGCCCCGTGCGGGCCCCCAGACGGGTTCCGGCAATAAAGCGTTAACCTTAATGAGTGGTTAATTGGACCCTAACGAGTGGTTAACGGCGCCACCGGGGCTCGCCTTTCCCGGCGCGAAGGCGCGTGCTAGAGCGAGCGCGAATCCTTGCCGTCATTCTGGGCCCGAGCGCAGCCAGGGGAATCCATAACCACCGGCTGTGATTATAGATTCCGGGCTCGCACCTTCGCCGCCCGCAATGACAGCGGATGGGTATTTGCGTGGAATACTGCTAGCGGGACGGCTTGAGGGACGGCACTCCGATGCATCCTGTGTTTCTTCCCCGCGGCCACGCGGTCGCGACGGTCCCGGTAACCTTCGTTAACGCGGCCAATTGGCAGGACCTGCGCGAACGTCTTGATTCGCGCGCGCGTGCCTTCGCCGACGCCGCAGGCTTCGAACCCAAGCCCGGCCGCCACCTCCTCCTCCCCGCACCCGACGGCGGCCTTGCCGGTGTGCTGTTCGCGCTCGAGCGCCCGGAGGAACCCAACAAGGATCTGTTTTGGCCGGGCGCGCTGCCGGGGTTGTTGCCGGCAGGCGCCTATCGCTTCGCCACCTCCCCGCACGATCCGAAGCTTGCGGCGCTTGCCGTCGCGCTCGGTAGCTACCGCTTCAATCGCTACCGCAAGCAAGACGAGAAGGACATCAAGCTCGAGCTGCCCGGCAACGTCGACGGCGAGGATCTTTCCCGGATCGTGGAGGGCATTGCGCTCGCGCGCGATCTCATCAACACGCCGGCAAACGACATGGGGCCGGCCGAGCTCGAAGACGCCGCGCGCACGCTGGCGGGCCGCCATGGCGCAAAGGTGCGCTCGGTCGTCGGCGACGACCTGCTCGCCGAGAATTTTCCGCTCGTTCACGCGGTCGGCCGCGCGGCCGCGCGCGCGCCGCGGCTCGTTGATCTAAGCTGGGGCGATGCGAGCCACGCAAAAGTGACGCTCATTGGCAAGGGCGTGTGTTTCGATTCGGGTGGGCTCGACATCAAGCCCGAGAGCGGCATGCTCAACATGAAGAAGGACATGGGCGGCGCCGCCTCCATGCTCGCCCTCGCGCACATGCTGATGGCGCGCGGCATCAAGCTGCGGCTGCGCGTGCTCATTCCCGCGGTCGAGAATGCGATCTCCGGCGCCTCCTTTCGCCCGCGCGACGTGTATCGCTCGCGCAAGGGCTCGACCGTCGAGATCGGCAATACCGACGCGGAGGGCCGCCTCATTCTCGCCGATGCGATTGCGCTCGCCGACGAGGAGGAGCCCGAGTTGATCGCGGACATGGCGACGCTCACCGGCGCGGCGCGCGTGGCGCTCGGAACCGAGATCCCGCCCTTCTACACCGACGACGACGCGCTGGCCGCGGAGCTTGCGGACTGCGCGAAGAGCGAGAACGATCCGCTCTGGCGCATGCCGCTCTGGCGATCCTACGACGCCCTGCTCGAGTCCAAGGTCGCGGACGTCAATAATGTCTCTTCCGGCAATTTCGGCGGCTCGATCACCGCCGCGCTGTTCTTGCGCCGGTTCGTGACGGCAGCCAAGGCGTGGCTGCATTTCGACGTCTACGCCTGGAACCAGACCACCAAGCCGGGGCGACCGGAGGGCGGCGAGTGCCAGGCCGCGCGCGCGCTCTACGCGCTGTTGGTCTCGCGCTATGGCTGAGGCGCAAATCTACGAAGTCGCCGAGCCGACCGCGCCGTTGCGGCAAGCGCCCTCCCCCGATGCGCCGCTCGACACCGAGGCGCTCAAGGGCGAACGCGTAAGCGTCTATGAGATCGAGGAAGGCTGGGCGCGGGGCAAGCTCGAAGCCGACGGCTATGAAGGTTTCCTGCCAGCGAATGCGCTGCGCGCGCCGGGCGCACCGCCAACGCATAAGGTCGCGGCGTTGCGCACGCTGGTATTCCCGGGGCCGTCGATCAAGCTGCCGCCGCTCGAGGCGCTGCCGCTGGGATCCCGCCTCGCGGTTGCCCGCATCGAGGACCCCTTCGCGATCACCGCCTCAGGCGGCTACGTGCCGACGCGCCATCTCGTTGCGATCGACGAGACGGAGAGCGACTTCGTCGCGGTCGCCGAGCGCTTCCTCGGCGCGCCGTATCTTTGGGGCGGAAAGACCTCGCTCGGTCTCGACTGCTCCGGCCTCCTGCAGGTTGCGCTCACCGCTTGCGGCGTCCCCTGCCCGCGCGACAGCCACATGCAGGAGACGGCGCTCGGCCGCACGCTCTCGACCGACCTCTCACACTTGCGGCGCGGCGATCTCCTGTTTTGGCATCGGCACGTGGCGATCGTGCGCGACGCGGCATTGCTCGTTCACGCCAACGCCTTCCACATGGCGGTCGCGTTCGAGCCGATCGGTGAGGCGATTGCGCGCATTCGCGCCGCGGGCAGCGAGCTGACCAGCGTGCGCCGGCTCGACGGCATGTGATTTTCGCTGGTTTAATAATACCGGCCTTGGCGTTAAGCTCAGTTATGGGCAGGCGATTCGGCAACTCGCCTGCTGGAGATGGGAGGGAAAGATGATCGAGCTTCACGCACCAAGCCAGATGGTGCTGGTGGTCTCACTTGCATTGGCCGTACTGGCGTTGATTTGTTATTTCGTAATGACCCCCGCCACCGTTGGCATCGCATTCTGGATGGCACTCATGGCCTATGTGGTCGCCGCGGGCGGAACGATCCTAAAAACGTCCTGACTGCGGCTCATGATGTCGACGCATTGACCGCTTGCACGTAGCGGTTGCACCGGCTATTGTAAATAACAATCGCAAAACAATGGAGCGAGACGGCCGTCATTTTCCCACAGCCTGAGGTTGATGCGCGACAAACGCGCCGCGCACTTTCGCCGCCCTCACGCTGAGGAGCATCGCAGCGCGACGCGAGCGCAGGTGCTTCCAAAGCCGAAGCGCGCTGCGTCTCGAAGCATGGGGGCGCACCCAAGAGCTCGTCCTCATCCTTCGAGACGCGCGCACGCAAGTTCGCGTTTGCACAACGTTTCTGGCATGCGCGCTCCTCAGGATGAGGACGACCATCGCTTGCGGCATTCTTCACCATGTCAAACAGCCCATCTCGTTCCCGCGCCCGCATTTCTGCGTCCGGGTTTTGCCTCTTTGCTTCACTCACCCCACGAGGGGTGGGCGGAGCGCCGAGAGACGTTCGGGTGCTCGGCGGAACACCCGTGGGCGTGCACGTAACGCGGCACGCCAGGCGCCTAGCGAGGCGCCTTGCGTCCCATGACGCGGGACGCTCGCCTCTCGGCGCTCCACCGTGGCGGTTTTAGGCTCCCGGGGCCGCGCTTCTCTCCCCGCTACCGCCCTCGGCTTGCGCTTCGGCCGGCAGCGGATCGGTCACAGCGAACTCCTCGCGTCCAGGTCGTAGTGCCTGGCGGGCGGGGTCCCTACCTCCCGGGGCAGCGGTTACAAGCCGCCACCGCAGGACGCCACACCTCGCTCCGCCTTCAGGATGCCTCCGGACGACGCCCTCAAAGAGCGAGGCTGCGAATCTTCTAACATCGATGCAATATGTAGTCAAGCATTAAATACGTCTCGTAGCTACGCCCTCGACGAGATAATTAGCGAGCGCCCGTCTGTTCCTGCGCTCAATCCGAGCAACCGCCCAGCCGGGACCGCTCGGGAGTTTTGCGAAACAGCAAACTATCCAGAGCCCAGGGCCCCGGTCCGCCGAGCACCAGCGCCACAAGACCCGCGAAATAGAGCAGGTCCGTCTCGTAGCCCGGCGGCCCGAAATGCGCGCCCGCTGCATCCACGGACAGCAGCTTGATCGAACTGAACCCGTTGGGGAGGTGTACGGTGAAGGTCGCTACGGCCAGTACCACCGCCATCGGGAGGCTCGCCAGCGGGATCAGCGCTCCGAGCAGGACCGCCAGCCCGCCGAACAGTTCGACGACGATCGTGATCCACGCGAAGAACGCGGGAGCGGGCGTTCCGAGCGCATGGAGGATCGCCGTGAACGACTCGGTTCCGCGCGCGAGCTTGGCGTAGCCGTGCTCCATGAAGCCGAACCCCACGATGAGGCGAAGCGGGATCGCGTAAAGGGGCCACCCGACCGGTGCGGTCACGCGCTTGTAGAGGTCTATGGCTGTTCTCATGTCAGTCCTCGGCCAGACTGAGCCGACGACCCTTTCGTTGCGTTTCCTGCCTATAGCCGTCCAGACGAAGCGGCAGCTCTCGAATATGAGAAGGTGGTGATCTGGCGGAAAATGGCTGTGGTTGAATTGCTGTGATTTGCTCGGCGGTGCGCAATCTTCGATGAACTCGCGGCCACCGTAGGACCGCGGCGGAACCCGATGGGTGCCATCATTGTGGCGGGGAAGCCACAAGATCGGAATTTTTCGGCTCTAGCTGCGCGTGCCTTTTAACTGACTTTTTACCGTCTCACGATCGTCCATGTTGAGGCATGGGGGCTCGCATGACGAAGTTCCGCATTCTTGCAACAATGATCCTCGCAGCCGCTGGCGCGTTGTGCGGAGCGCAGGCGTGGGCCGCCGACGACGTCGCGACCAAGGCTTCGTCGACCAAGGCTTCGTCGACCAAGGCTTCGTCGGCCAAGGCTTCGCCGGCCAAGGCTTCGCCGGCCACGGCAGCCTCCACGCCCAAGACGTGCACCGGCGCTTGGGACTTCATCGAGACCGACTGCCAGCTGACCTGGTACGGCATCACGATCTACGGCGCGATTGACGCGGGCTTCACCTACCAGACTCACGGCGCGCCGCTTGATCCGCGAAGCCCTCCGGGGTCCGCATACATCGTTCAGAGATATAGCCGGTCGTCGTCGCGGTGGGACGTTGCACCGAACGGGTTGCAAAATTCGTTCATTGGCATCAAGGGAACCCAGCTGGTCGGCGGAGACACCTCTGCGGTCTTTGCTCTGGACGCCGGCTTCGATCCTTATTCACTCAGGTTCTCCAACGGGCCGGGATCGGCTGCTCACAACGCCGGCGTTCCCCAGGACCAGCAGACCTCGTGGGCCGATTCGAGCCGAGCGGGCCAGTTTTACAACGGCAATGGCTATGTCGGCTTTAGTTCTCCGACCTATGGCACGCTGACCGTTTTCCGGCAGAACGCGCTGACCTACGACGGCGTCCTCGAATACGATCCGATGGGCGCCTCCTACGCCTTCTCACCCATCGGCTGGCAGGGAATAACCTGCGGCGGCGGCAATACCGAAAACTGCAGGCACACGACGTCGCTAAAATATAAGCTCACCGTCGGCCAATTCCGGGTGGCGGGAATTTGGCAGTTCGGTGGATACGGGCAGAACAACGCCTCCGATGGCGCTTACCAGGTCGGGGTGGGCGGCGATATCCCGAACCTCGCCGGCGGCGTGCTCTCGTTCGACGCAATTTATAGCTACGTGAGAGATTCCGTATCGACCGCGCTTTTGGGCGGGAGCACCGACGTCAACGGAAACCCGATACCGCCGTTCCTGCCGCAGGTGCTCACGGCGACGATCTCCGACAATAGGGCCGTGATGCTGCTGGCCAGATACACGAATGGACCCCTGAAGTTGTATGCGGGCTTCGAACAGATTCGATATTCGGCGCCGAGCGATCCGCAGACCGCTTTTACGAATATCGCAGGAGACTTCGTTTGCCTGGGCTGTCAAGCATTCAACAACACGAATATCAGCAATACGTCGTTCGGTGCCGCCGGTTTGGCTGACAGGATTTTCGACGTCTATTGGACCGGCGTCAAATACGCCGTTACCAAAGAGGTGGATGTGATCGCCGCTTATTACCATTACACCCAGC
>JBJMTU010000048.1:0-4238 GCA_045811545.1 Xanthobacteraceae bacterium
AGCGTTTCATTCACATCGGTACGTCGGAGCTTTACGGCTCGGTTGAACATGCCGCACGCGAGGACGAGCCGATCAAGCCGACGAGCCCTTACGCGGCGTCGAAGGCGGCTTTCGACATGCATCTCATTTCAATCAATCGTTACTTGAAGTTCCCAATGAACATCGTCCGTCCGTCGAATGCCTACGGACCCGGGCAGCAGCTCCATCGCGTCATTCCGAAGGCGGTGCTCTGCGGATTGACTGGCCGCAAGCTCCCGCTGCACGGCGGTGGCCGCGCCGAGAAGTCCTACATCCACAATCGTGACCTCGCCCGCGCCATCCACCTGGTGGCGGAAAAGGCGCCGTTCGGCACCGTCTACAACGCCGGACCGAAGGATCCGACCTCGATCCGCCGCGTCGTCGAGCTGGCGGCCGAGGCGCTCAAAATGCCATTCGAGCAACTTTGCGAGGTGACCGGCGATCGCCAACACCAGGATTCGCGATATTGGCTCGACAGTTCCGCCATCAAGCGCGATGTCGGCTGGGAACCGCAGGTCAGCTGGCAAGAAGGCATGCGCGAAATGGTCGAATGGGGGCGCAAATATCTTCCGCAGCTCAAAACGCTGCCCACCGATTTCGTGATGCGGGGCTGAGCCTGCGAGCGGGGCGCGCGCGTGTCGGATCCCTCCGGTGCATTTCTCGGCTCGCGGGCCACGCTGCGGCCGGCCCATGCCGTCGCCGCGCTGCTGCAATTATCGGACGGTCGCTACGTGATGCAGCTGCGAGACTCCAATCCAGCCATCTTCTATCCGGACCATTGGGGCTGCTTCGGCGGCGCCGTCGAAGCCGGCGAGGCACCAACCCTTGCCCTGGTGCGAGAGCTGGAGGAGGAACTTGCGGTGGCGGTTCCTGCCGCGGATGTGACCCGATTTACCGAATTCACCTTCGACTTCGGGTTTGCCGGGGACGGCATCCGGTTGCGGACGTATTATACCGTGAAATTGCCGCGATCTGACATCGACGGCCTCGTTCTGGGCGAGGGTGCGGGCGTTGCGGCTTTCGAGGCCGAAAGGCTGCTTGCAATGCCGCGTGTGGTCCCTTACGACGCTTTTGCCTTGTGGATGCACCATGCACGCGGCCGGATCGCGTCGCCTCAACAGGAGGCGCGGCATGCAGGCTAGGGTGTTTTTGTTTGTGAGGAAGCGCCGGTAGCGCCGGTGTTGCCATCGCTTCGATCTGGAGGGGGCACTCTGCCGACATGCCAAAGCGGATGTTGAACGAATGACTATCATCTCTCATTCCGCCGCGGCGGCCGGCCGGCTCGAGCGGAAGACGCCATCGGCTGCGCCGCGCGAAGTGCGCCTTGCGCTCTATCGCTCGATGTTGAAAATTCGGCGCGTCGAGGAGCGTATCCAGGCGCTTTACGCGCAAGGCGACATGCGCTGTCCCACGCATTTCAGCATCGGCCAGGAGGCCGTGGCTGCCGGCGTGTGCCGGCACCTGCGCCGGGAAGACCACGTCATCAGCGCGCATCGCTCGCACGCTCACTACATCGGAAAAGGCGGCAGCCTGCGCGCCATGTTCGCCGAGCTTTACGGCAAGATCGACGGCTGCGCGTCGGGCAAGGGCGGCTCGATGCATCTCATCGACCTCTCGGTGAATTTTCTCGGTTGCGTGCCGATCGTCGGTAGCACCATCCCGATCGGCGTCGGTGCGTCGTTCGGCACGATGCTGCAGGAGCGCACCGGCATTACCGTCATTTTCATCGGCGATGCGGCGACCGAGACCGGCGTCTTTCATGAGAGCGTGAACTTTGCGGCAGTCCATCGGCTGCCCGTGCTCTTCGTTTGCGAGAACAATCTCTATTCGGTCAACACGCCGCTCGAGTCGCGGCAGCCGGCGAACCGCACCATCGCCGAGCTGGTGCGCGGGCATGGCATCAGGACCTCGCAACACGATGGTCAATTGGTCGAGACGGTCGACGCAGTCGCCGGCGAGACCGTCGCCTATATTCGCAACAAGGGCGGCCCGGCGCTGCTCGAATTGATGACCTACCGGTGGCTCGAACATTGCGGCCCCCTCGGCGACGTCCATCTCGGATATCGCACCCAGGAGGAGTTCGACGCCTGGGTCGCGCGCTGTCCCATTCGTCTGCACCGCAAACTGCTTGAGGACGACGGCTTGATGGATCAGGCGGCGCACGACGCGGTGGATGCCGAGGTTGCCGCGGAGATTGATGACGCGGTCGCATTTGCGCAGAAGAGCCCGTTCCCGCCGCGCACAGAGCTCAACCGGCACATCTTTGCCTGATCGGTCGCGTTCATGATCAACCGGCAGCTCAAGTTCGCGGAAGCGGTCAACGAAGCCATCGACATCTGCCTCGAGCGGGACCGCAGCACCTATTTGATGGGCCTGGGCGTCCCCGATCCGATCGGCGTGTTCGGCACGACCAAAGGCCTGCAGGAAAAGCACGGCAGCAAGCGCGTCTTCGACATGCCGGTGGCGGAAAACGCCATGACCGGCGTCGCGCTCGGCTCCTGCCTAGTCGGGATGCGGCCGATCATGACCCACATGCGGCTCGAATTCGCGATGACCGCGATGGATCAAATCTGCAATCAGGCTGCGAAGTGGCATTACATGTTCGGCGGCCAATCCAAGGTGCCGATGACGCTGCGGATGATCATCGGCCGCGGCTGGGGGCAGGGTCCGCAGCATTCGCAGAGCCTGCACGCTTGGTTTGCGCATATTCCGGGGCTCAAGGTCGTCATGCCGTCGACGCCGCACGACGCCAAGGGGCTGCTCATCGCCAGCATCGAGGACGACAATCCGGTCGTGTTCTTCGAACATCGTTGGTTGCACAACATTCACGGGCCTGTTCCCGAAGGCCATTACACCGTTCCGCTGGGCGAGCCGCGTATTGTCACCGAAGGCGCCGACGTGACGATTGTTGCCTGCTCCTATGCGACTCTCGACGCGCTTAAGGCCGCGCGGCTGCTCGAGCGGGACGGCATCAAGCCCGAGATCATTGACTTGCGAACGCTGGTTCCCCGCAATGATGCGGCCATCCTCGCGTCGGTGCACAAGACCGGCCGGCTAGTTGTGGTGGACCAGGGGACGCTGACGGGCGGTTTCGCGGGGGAGATCATCGCCCGCGTGACCGAGCAGGCATTCGATGCGCTGAAGGCGGCGCCGATCCGGGTGACTTTGCCCGACGTCCCGACGCCCACGACGCGGGCGCTCTCCAACTATTACTATCCAACTCCCCGCCATATCGTGGCGGCTGTGCACCGCGTCCTCGGGCTGTCGGGGAATGGCGCTCGTGAGGATCCTTGGGCCGACATTACGCCCGAGGACAAGACTTTGGACGTACCGGATAAGTCGTTCACCGGGCCATTTTGATGTTCGCCTTCGACGCGAGCTTCTGGCGCGATCGCCGCGTCTTCGTCACCGGCCATACCGGGTTCAAAGGCGCATGGTTGGTGCTGTGGTTGACCGGGCTTGGGGCGAAAGTCACCGGGCTCTCGCTGCCCCCGCACGCGGATCCCAGTCTTTTTGCGCTCTGTGCCCGCGGTAGATGTACGGATGTCTACGCTGACATTGCCGATTACGCGCTCCTCGCGCGCGTGCTTGCGGACTGCGAGCCCGAGATCGTGATCCACATGGCCGCGCAGGCGCTGGTGCGGCCGTCCTATGCGGACCCGCTGGGCACCTACGCCACCAACGTAATGGGAACCGTCAACGTGCTGCAGGCGGCGCGCTCGGTACCAAGCGCGCGCGCCGTGATCGTGGTGACAAGCGATAAAGTCTATGAGAACGATGGCGCCGGCCGTCCATTTACCGAGGACGACCGTCTCGGCGGCCGGGATCCCTACAGCAACTCCAAGGCCTGCGCCGAGCTCGTCACCCATTCTTTCCGCCAATGCTTCTTCGGTGGCGCATGCCGCGTGGCGACCGTGCGGGCGGGCAATGTCATCGGCGGCGGGGATTGGTCGCCATTCCGCGTCGCGCACGATCTAGTCAAGGCTTTTGAGGCGGGAACGGCGGTCGCGCTGCGCTACCCTCAAGCCGTTCGGCCGTGGCAGCATGTGCTGGATCCGCTTGCTGGTTACCTCATGCTGGCACAGGCCATGATCGTCGACCCGATGCGCGCGCCGACTGCGCTGAATTTTGCCCCGGAGGCGGATAGCTTCCGCCCGGTCTGCGAACTGGTCCAGGCGTTCACAACGCGTTGGGGCGGGCGTCCCGGCTGGCGGTTCGAC
>JBJMTU010000049.1:0-10257 GCA_045811545.1 Xanthobacteraceae bacterium
GAGACCCGCATCGCCGAGCTCGAGGACAAGCTCGCACGCGCCGAGGTCATCGACGTCTCGAAGCTTTCCGGCGACACCATCAAATTCGGCGCGACGGTGACGCTCGTCGACGAGGACACCGAGAAGAAACAGGTGTGGCAGCTTGTCGGCGAGCCGGAGGCCGACGCCAAGAAAGGCAAGATCTCGATCACCTCACCGCTTGCCCGCGCCCTCATCGGCAAGGGCAAAGGCACGAGCGTCGAGGTGATGACGCCGAGCGGAGCCAAGGCCTACGAGATCAAGAAGGTCGAATGGCGCTAGCCAGCCGGTCATAGCGCCCGCAATAGGGCTAAAGCCGAGCGGGCGCGGAACCTTCCCATGAAGTTCGGCGTGTTCGATCACATGGACGATGCGGGCGGCCCGCTCGCACAGCTCTACGCCGAGCGACTCGACCTGATCGAAGCCTATGACCGCAGCGGCATCTACGCCTATCACCTCGCCGAGCACCATTCGACTCCGCTCGGCTGCGCCGCCTCGCCGGGCCTGCTCCTCGCGGCGCTGACTCAGCGCACCAAGACCCTGCGCTTCGGTCCCCTCGTTTATCTATTGCCGTTCTACCATCCGCTGCGGCTGATCGAGGAAATCTGCATGCTCGATCAGATGAGCGGCGGCCGGCTCCAACTGGGAATCGGACGTGGCGTGTCCCCGTTCGAGACTCGCGCCTACGGGCTCGATTTCGCACAGACCGGCGAAATCTATCACGAAGCATATCAGCTCATCCTCAAGGGCCTCACCTGCGACGAGCTGACATTCGAAGGCAAGCACTACCAGTTTCGCAACGTGCCGATGATTCTGCGGCCGTTGCAGCGGCCGCATCCGCCGCTGTGGTATGGAATCACGATCCCGGAGAACGCCGATTGGCCGGCGGCGAACGATGTGAACATCGTGACCATTGCGCTGCGTCCGATGGTGCGCCTCATCCTCGATCGCTACCGTGCCGAGCGCACCCGTCTCGGCAAGACGCAGCATCCGTTCATGGGCGCCGCGCGTCACGTGGTGGTGGCGGATACCGACGAGGCCGCGCTCAGCATCGCACGGCGCGCCTATCCGCGCTGGCGCAGCAATTTCCGCTGGCTGTTCGCGCGTCACGGCGCCGAGCCGCGAATTGCCACGCTTTATCCGCCAACGTTCGATGAGCTCGCCGCGATCGATAACGGGATTGCCGGATCGCCCCGCACCGTGCGTGAGTTCATTGCGGCCGAGGTCGAGGCGACGGGCAGCAATTACTTCGTGTCATGGTTGGCGTTCGGCGACATGACATTTGCGGAGTCGCTGCGTTCGCTCGAACTTCTCTCGCACGAGGTTATGCCGGCCTTTGCGAACACGCCGGCTGCCGCTGCGCAATGACGAGCGCCACGTCTTCGCGCATGCGTCATTCCGGGGCGCGGGTAGCGCAGGCAAGGGTACGCAGCCTGCGCAAGCTTGGCTGCGTGTCCGCCAGCCCGCAATCCATAACCACTGCGTGGCTATGGATTCCGGCTCTCGTCGCGGCTCGGCCGGAATGACGAACTGAAAGGCACCATCGCCGCGTCCTTGGAATTGTGCAGCGTCAGCGATGTCTTGACGTTGCGCACGTGCGGCGCCGCGGTGAGTTCGGCAACGAAAGCCTGGAACGTCTTGAGATCCGGCGCCACGCACTTGAGGATGAAATCGATCTCACCGGAGAGCATCCAGCATTCGCGCACCAGCGGCTGGGCGCGCACGAAGTCTTCGAAAGCCTTGAGGTCGGCATCCGCCTGGCTCGTCAGGTGCACCATGGCGAACACGGTCACCTCGTAGCCGAGAAGCTTCTCGTCGAGCAGCGCGCGATAGCTTTTGATGTAGCCGGCCTGTTCGAGCGCGCGCACTCGCCGCAGACAGGGTGGAGCCGAGATGCCGACCCGGCGCGCAAGCTCGACATTGGTCATGCGGCCATCCTCCTGCAGCTCCTTGAGAATCTGCCGGTCGATGGCATCGAGACGAGCGGCCACGGGAACGCTCCGGAATTCGCTGTTGCTCGGGCATTGTTAGCAACAGCGCACCGGCTGCGAAACTTTCTTGCCCAAGCGGTATGATTTCACCGGCAGATACACAGCCGCTTCACAAAGTTGTGGTCCCTGGTCTGCATATCTTGCATGGCTCCCGCAAAGCCATAAATTGTGCAGAGCGGCAATGCGCCTTCCGAGGCTACGTCTCGCCGGCGCGCTGTGGGGGGAGCGGTGGCCGCCCGGACGGCGCACCGCCAAAGTTGGAGCTAGTGCAAAACGGCGTGAGGTGCCGTGCAGCCAGCTTTGCATTCGCTGCGCGCTTTGCCGCGAGCGCAGAACGAGGGTCTGTTATCGATGGGCAAGGTAAAGCGCGCCAAGATCATCATCATCGGCTCGGGCGCCGCCGGCTATACGGCCGCGATCTATGCCGCCCGCGCCATGCTTGAGCCGATCTTGATTCAGGGCATCCAGCCTGGCGGTCAGCTCACCATCACCACCGATGTCGAGAACTATCCCGGCTTCGCCGACGTCATCCAGGGCCCCTGGCTGATGGAGCAGATGCACAAGCAGGCCGAGCATGTGGGGACCAAGCTCGTCGCCGACCATGTGAGCAAAGTCGATCTCCACCGTCGGCCGTTCCGGATCGAATGCGATTCCGGCGACCGGTACATCGCCGACAGCGTGATCGTGGCGACCGGCGCCCAGGCGCGCTGGCTCAATTTGCCGTCCGAGCAAAAATTCAAGGGCTACGGAGTTTCCGCCTGCGCGACCTGCGATGGCTTCTTCTACCGCGGCAAGGAGGTCCTGGTGATCGGCGGCGGCAACACCGCGGTCGAGGAGGCGCTGTTCCTCACCAATTTCGCTTCCAGCGTCGCGGTCGTACACCGTCGTGACAGTTTCCGCGCGGAGAAGATTCTGCAGGATCGTCTGTTCAAGAATCCGAAGATTTCGGTGATCTGGGACACCGTGCTGGAAGACGTGCTGGGCGAGGAAAATCCGCTCAAGGTGAAGGGAGCGATCCTGCGCAACGTCAAGACCGGCGCGCTCACCGAGCAAAAGGCGGACGGCGTATTCGTCGCCATCGGCCACACCCCCGCCTCCGAGCTGTTCGTTGGGCAATTGGATATGAAGCCCTCTGGCTACATCAAGACCGCGCCGTTCTCGACGGCGACTTCGGTGCCGGGCGTGTTCGCCGCCGGCGACGTCACCGACGATGTTTACCGCCAGGCGGTAACCGCTGCCGGGCAGGGCTGCATGGCAGCGCTCGAAGCCGAGCGCTTCCTCGCCTTGCAGGGGGAGGCGGAGCCGGCGGTCGCGGCGGAGTGAGGGCTCGGGTGAGCAGGTGAGCATGGATTGGGACAAGCTCAAGGTTTTCCACGCCGCCGCCGAGGCGGGCAGCTTCACGCATGCCGGCGAGCAGCTCGGGCTCTCGCAATCGGCGGTGTCGCGACAGGTGTCGGCCCTCGAGCAGGAGCTGGGCGTCTCGCTGTTCCACCGCCATGCGCGAGGCCTCATTCTGACCGAGCAAGGCGAGTTGCTCCATCACACCGCGCACGACGTGTTCATGAAGCTCGAAGCGGCGCGCGCGAAGCTCACCGACAGCCGCGAGCGGCCGAACGGGGAGCTCCGCGTGACGACGACGCCCGGCATCGGCGTGCATTGGCTCACCCCGCGCTTGGGCGAGTTCATCGACCTTTATCCCGACGTTCAGGTCACGCTGCTCACCACGGACGAGGAACTCGACCTGGCGATGCGCGAGGCCGATGTGGCGATTCGCTTGCGTCTGCCGACACAGCCGGACTTGATCCAGCGCAAGCTGTTCTCCGTGCGCTTTCATGCCTACGCCTCGCCGGAATACATCAAGCGGTACGGTACGCCGCGCACGCTCGACGACCTCGACAACCATCGCATCTTGCTGTTGGGCGGCAGCACCGTGCCGAATTATCTCGAGAACCGGCGCTGGCTGATCGAGGTCGCGCGCAACGGCAAGGGTCTGCGCACCCCGGCGCTAACCATCAGCAACGTCCTTGGCGTTCTGCGCGCGTGTCAGCGCGGTATCGGCGTCGCCCTGCTGCCGGACTATCTGGTCGAGGAAAATGGCGGCTTGGTTCAATTGTTCGGCGAGTCCGACACCATCGCCCTCGACGCCTTTTTCGTTTATCCGGAAGAACTCAAGACCGTCGCGCGGGTGCAGGTGTTCCGCGACTTTCTGGTCGCGAAAGCGCAACGCTGGCATTTCTAACCCTGAAATTGTCGCCCCGAGCGGGAACCTCGCGTGCTTAACGGCTGCCGCATGGCTGGCATGCAACCCTTTGCGTTGTGTGGAAAAATCGCCGCGGCATACTGCGCCCCACTGGCGGCCGGCGGTTGCCCATCCTCCCAGATTGCAATCGCGGTGCCGTCAGCTGTTCCCCTCTGGAAGGTGATTGTCGGCCCCCGCGCCGACGAACTACACCGGACCCGCAAGGGTCCGGTTTTTCGTTGCGGTCCCTAGCGCGGATGCTTGCACGGCAGCCGGCTCCGTCTTATTTTGTTCGTGTTGGGAAACCCGAGGAAACCGATGGCCTGGACAACCCCGACCCTCGTTGAGATCTGCGTCGGCCTGGAGATCAACGGGTATTTGCCGGCCGAGCTCTGATCCGGCCCATTTGCTTCGATCCTGAATGGGGCGACTGACCGCCTGCGTGCTAGGTTCGGCGGCGGGAGGCGGCTTTCCGCAATGGAATTGTCGCTGTCCGACATGTCGTTTGGCATGGGCGGGCGACGCTTGCGTGCGGCCGCGCACGCAGGCAAGCCTCGCGGTCAGCGCCGATGCCGAAAACTGGCTGTTGATCAACGCCTCCCCCGACCTTCCCCAACAGCTCCGCCAAACGAACGCCCTGCATCCGCGTAGTGGGATCCGTGGAAGCCCCGTCAAAGCGGTGTTGCTCACGGGCGCCGAGATCGATCAGGTCGCGGGCCTGCTGAGCTTGCGCGAGCGCGAGCCCTTCCTGCTGTGCGCCACGGCAGTCACGCTGGCTACGCTCGCAGAGAACGCCATGTTCGGTGTGCTGGCGGCCGACGTGGTGACGCGCAAGGCGCTCGTTCCCGCCGCACCGCTGGCGCTTCCCGGCGGATTGCAGGTGCGGCTGTTCACGGTGCCGGGCAAGGTGCCGCTCTATCTTGAAGGCGAGAGTCCGGAGACCGCGAGCGAGACCGCCGCCAATGTGGGCGTGGAGATTTGTGTGGACAACGCCCGCTTGCTCTATATCCCCGGCGCCGCCGCGGTGACCGCGGCGATGACGGCACGGATGCAAGGCGCCGACGTCGTTTTTTTCGACGGCACGCTTTTCCGCGACGACGAGATGATCGCGAGCGGGACCGGTTCCAAGACCGGCCGCCGCATGGGCCACATTCCGATCGATGGTGAGGACGGCTCGCTTGCCGCGCTCGAGGGGATAGCCGGGCGGCGCGTCTACGTGCACATCAACAACACCAATCCGATCCTGATCGCCGGTTCGCCGGAGCGCATGCAGGTGGAGCACGCGGGCTGGGAGGTGGCCGAAGACGGAATGGAGATCGCGCTGTGAAGCCGATGACGCCCTCCGAACTGGAGGCGCAGCTGCGCGACATCGGCGCGCGGCGCTATCACCGCCTGCATCCGTTCCACGTGATGTTGCACGGTGGCAAATGCACGAAAGGCCAGGTCCAAGCCTGGGCGCTCAATCGCTACTATTATCAGGCGATGATCCCGCGCAAGGACGCGGGCCTGATCGCACGCTGCGATGATCCCGCACTGCGCCGGGAGTGGCGGCGACGCCTCGTCGACCATGACGGCGAAAGCGAAGGCGACGGCGGGATTGCACGCTGGCTCAAGCTGACTGACGGGCTCGGGCTCGACCGCGACTACGTTGTTTCCCTGGCCGGATTGCTTCCAGCGACGCGGTTCGCGGTCGAGGCCTATGTGCACTTCGTCCGCGAGAAAACGCTGCTCGAGGCCGTCGCCTCCTCGCTCACCGAGTTGTTTTCGCCGCAAATCATCAGCGAGCGGCTCGCAGGCATGCTCAAGAGCTACGATTTCGTCAGCGCCGACACGCTCGCTTACTTCTCGCAGCGCCCGCCGCTCGCCCAGCGCGACTCCGAGTTCGCGCTCGATTATGTCAAGCATCACGCCCGGACCCCGGACACCCAGCAGGCCGTGCTTAAGGCGCTCGAATTCAAATGCGACGTGCTATGGGCGATGCTGGATGCACTCTACCATGCCTATGTGGCGCCAAGGCATATTCCGCCCGGCGCCTTCGTGCCGAAGGACTGGAGCACCTCCTGAGCGATCCAAGCGCACTCATCGCCCCCGAGGCGAGGCCACGGCTGCCGCGCGGCGTACGCCTCGTTCACAACGAGGCGCAAGGCGGATGGGTTCTGCTCGCGCCCGAACGGATCTTCAAGGCGGATGCGATTGCGGCCGAAATCATCAAGCGCTGCACCGGCGAGATGACCTTCGGCGAACTCGTCGACGATCTCGCGAAGCGCTACGCGGCGCCGCGCGAGAAAATTCTAGCGGACGTCGGCACGCTGTTGCGCGGCTTGGCCGACAAAAAGCTCCTGGAGTTGTGACAACAATCCGCACAAAGTCCGGCTGGCCGTTCCGGGGCGTGGACAGCGCAGGCAAGTGTACGCAGCATGCGGGACAGCGCAGGCAAGTGTACGCAGCCTGCGCAAGCTTGGCTGCGTGCCCGCGATCCCGGAACCGTAATCAACTGCCTGTGGTTATGGATTGCGGCCCTCGCCGCCGTCGCGGCTGGGCCGGAATGACGAGCCGTGCGCAAGTTGCCCGCGTCGCGAGCTGGATTTCGGCGGCTGTCGCTGCCAGGCCTTGGCGCTCACCGTCGATGCCCGCGCCACCGACCCGGCGTGTCACCTTGCGCCCGGCCATGCGCGGGCCGCAGAGCTTGCGGCGGTCCAAACCGATGCCGCCTATGCCTATCGGCGCATGTGACGCACGTAAAACACGAGGGATTGATCGCCTCAGAAGCTGCGGCGTCTGATATCTGGCCCGTCATGCCGCATGTGCTATCGTACCTCCCGGCATAGCGCTGCGGCAGGCGCGCTCGAGCACACCGAAAACGTAATCCATTGGAGGAAACCCCATGTCGTTCGATTCCATCGCGTCCCTCACCCGCCGAAAATTCATTGCCGGCTCCGCCGCGGTTGCCGCAGTCGCATTCGTGCGCGATGTCCATGCCCAGGCCCCGTCGGGCCCGTTCAAACTCGACCCGCTGCCCTATCCCAACAACGCCCTCGAACCGCACATCGATGCCCGCACCATGGAGATCCATCACGATCGCCATCACGCGGCCTATGTCACCAACCTCAATAATGCGGTCAAGGATCACTCGAACGTCGCCTCGATGCCGCTACAGGAGATTCTCGCCAAGCTTCCGGAAATGCCCGAGGCGATCCGCACCGCGCTGCGCAACAACGGCGGCGGGCATGCCAATCACACGACGTTCTGGCAGATCATGGGTCCCGCCGGCGGACAGCCGCAGGGCGATCTCGCCGCGGCGATTACGCGCGACCTCGGCGGCTTGCAGAAGCTGCAGGACGACTTCAACGCCGCGGGGCTGCGCGTGTTCGGCTCGGGCTGGGTGTTCATCACCGTCACGCCCGACGGCAAGCTTGCGCTGGAAACGAAGCCCAATCAGGATACCCCCTTGATGGATTCAAAGCGGGTGCTGTTTGGCAATGACGTGTGGGAGCACGCCTACTATCTCAGCTACCAGAACCGCCGCGCCGACTACCTCAAAGCGTGGTGGAACGTCGTGAACTGGGGCAAAGTCGGGGAGCGCTATGCCGCGGCCAAGGCCCGCACGCTGACGATCTAGATTGCAATCGGCTGCGATCGAAAGGAAGCTTGTCGACCCGCGGCGTTCGATGGAGATCAAGCGATAACGACGAAGAATCAGTCAGGGAGGATCATCATGACCCAGTTGTCGCGCCCATGCGCGCTCGTACTCGCCGGCACCCTCGGTACCTTGCTTGCGGCCACATCGCCGGCGGCGGCACAGCAGCAGGCTGCACCGCCCGCGGCGGCGCAGCAGCCAGCTCCGTTGCCGCCCGGCTCGCCCTTGATGGGTCGACCCGATACCGAGGCCGCAAAGAAGCTCGCACCGGTTGCGCCGCCGCCGGTGGCGACCGCCGCCGACAAGCTCCCGATCGACAAGCTCAAAGCCCCGAAGGGCTTCACGATCGATCTCTATGCGAGCGGCGTCGACAACGCGCGCACCCTCCGGCTCGGCGACAAAGGCACCGTCTTCGTCTCGAGCCGCATCAGGGACAAAATCCACGCCATTGTCGACAAGGGCGGGACCCGCGAAGTCAAGGTCGTTGCCTCCGGACTGCATCGGCCCAATGGCATCGTCCTGCACAAGGGCACGCTCTACATCGCGGAGCTGTCGCAGATCTCCAAGATCGAGAATATCGAAGACAAGCTCGACAACCCGCCAAAGCCGACCGTCATCTTCAGCGACCTGCCGAAGGACGAGGCGCACGGTTGGAAATATTTGACCATCGGACCCGACGAGAAGCTCTATTTCCAGGTTGGTGCGCCGTGCAACATCTGCATGCCGTCCGAGCGTCATGCCAAGATCTATCGTCTCAATTTGGACGGCAGCGGGTTGGAAGTCGTTGCCCACGGCATCCGCCAGATCGTGGGGATGGACTGGCACCCGGTCTCCAAGCAGCTCTACTTTACTGAACACCAGCGCGACTGGCTGTCGGAAGATATCCCCGAAGACAAGCTCAACCGCGTCACCCAGCCGGGCAAGGACAATTTCGGATTCCCATATTGCCATCAAGGCAATATTCCGGACCAAGAATTTGGATGGGGTCGCTCCTGCAATGAGTTCACCAAGCCGCTCACATTGCTGGGTCCACATTCGGCGCCGTTGGGGATGCGCTTCTACACCGGCACCATGTTCCCGGCGGCCTACCGCAACCAGATCATCATCGCCCGCCATGGATCTTGGAACCGTACCACCAAGATCGGAGGTGATCTCGTGCTGGTGAAGCTCAAACCGGACGGCACCGTCCGATCGATGGAGCCGTTCGTGACCGGCTTCCTCCAGAACAACAACTATGTCGGGCGGCCGGTTGACGTGTTGGTCATGAAGGACGGCTCGCTGCTGGTCTCGGACGACTACAACGGTGCGGTCTACCGAGTGAGCTACGGTCCGCAGCGAACCGCCCGTCGCTGACAGCCAGTAAGATCGAGGGCGGCCACCGCCCTCGATCTTTCCTTCCTGCGGCATTCACCATTTCCAGAGCCGACATACGCAGCCTCGCCATCGGCGCGATTGTCGCCGCTTTGACCGTGCTGCCCGTCTGCGCGCAGTCGCTCGATGAACGGCTGCCCACCTGTTTCGCCTGTCACGGCGACAAGGGGACGTCACAACTTCCGGATACGCCCTCGCTCGGCGCCCAGCCTGCCTTCTACACCACGGTCCAGCTGCTCATGTTCCGCGACCGGCTGCGCGTGAGCGAACCGATGAATGAAATGACCAAGGGGCTCAGCGATGCGGAGTTGCAAAGGGCCGCCGATATCATTTCAAAGTTGCCGCCGCCTGAGCCCGTCTCCGATAATCCCGACCCCGCCCGCATGGAACGAGGGCGCGCGCTGGGCCAGCAGCACCGCTGCAATTTCTGTCACCAGTCCAATTATGCCGGGCAAGAGAACGTTCCAAGGGTTGCCGGCCAGCGCGAGGACTATCTGCTCAAGGCGCTGCGCGGCTACAAGGATAATTCGCGCTACGCCTACGACGCGCAGATGTCCGACGTCATCTATCCACTCAAGGACGAGGACTTCGCCGATCTCGCCTACTTCCTCGCGCGGCTGAAGTGACGCAACTCGTCATGCGCGGGCAGAAGCGCCTCGAAGACGCGCGTAAACGCGCTAGCTGGTGATTCCACGCAGAACTGCCGAACTTACGGTTGAGTTCGACCAGTTCAATGCGCGCCGCCGCGTCGCTTCAGGTTGATGTGGATGTTCTTCTCGCGCGTGAAGCTCAACAGTTCCTCGATGCCTTCCTCGCGTCCGACGCCGGATTGCTTGTAGCCGCCGAAGGGTGCGCCGAGAAAATGCTTCGACACCTCGTTGACCCACACGAAGCCCGCCTCGACCGCCGCCGCCGCGCGATGCGCGGTGGCGAGATCATTGGTCCAGATCGAGCAGGTCAGCCCGTACTCCACCTGATTGACCTGCGCCAGCATCTCATCC
>JBJMTU010000050.1:0-15439 GCA_045811545.1 Xanthobacteraceae bacterium
CGGTAGAACTGCGCCGCCCACATCTGATGCTGGCCCACCTCCGTGGTGATGTAGGCGTCGCGGTCCTTGGTCAGCTCGTAAAGGCGGCTGATGGCGTATTGCGGCTTGATCACCTCGTTCGAGTTCTTGTACGCGAGCGACTTTCGCGCGCGCCATTTGTCGATCTGCTTCCACCAGGCGTCGAGCGCCGCTTTGTCGGCATGCATCGCAGTCGAGCGCCACAGCCGCACCATGTCCTCGAGCACGTGGGCGCAGTCGCCGATGATCGGGATGTCGACCTTGACGTTCTTGTTGATCGACGATGGATCGATGTCGACATGGACCTTCTTCGATCCGGGTGAGAACGCATCAAGCCGCCCGGTGATGCGGTCGTCGAAACGCGCGCCGATGCAGATCATCAGGTCGCAATCGTGCATCGACATGTTCGCCTCGTAGGTGCCGTGCATGCCGAGCATGCCCAGCCATTGCGGATCGGAGGCGGCGTAGGCACCGAGCCCCATCAGCGTCGAGGTGATGGGAAACCCGGTGAGCTTGACCAGTTCGCGCAGGAAATGGCTCGCTTCCGGACCGGAATTGACGACGCCGCCACCGGAGTAAAACAGCGGACGCTTGGCGTGGCGCATCAGCTCGATCGCGGCTTTGATGCGGTCGAGGTCACCTTTGACCTTCGGCCGATAGCCTTTGTGCTGGAAGTCCTTGGGTCGCGAGTAGATGCCTTTGGCGAACTGGATGTCCTTCGGGATGTCGACCACCACCGGACCGGGCCTTCCGCTCTTGGCGATATGGAACGCCTCGTGCAACACGCGCGGAAGGTCGCCGACGTTCTTCACGAGATAGTTGTGCTTGGTGCAGGGGCGCGTGATGCCGACCGTGTCGCATTCCTGGAATGCGTCATTGCCGATGAGATGGGTTGGCACCTGCCCCGTCAGGCACACCAGTGGTGTCGAGTCCATGAGGGCGTCGGTGAGCCCGGTGACGGCATTGGTGGCGCCGGGACCCGAGGTCACCAGCACGCACCCCACCTTGCCGGTCGAGCGCGCATAACCCTCGGCCGCATGCACCGCGCCCTGCTCGTGACGCACCAGGATGTGCTGGACCTTCTGCTGCTGGAATAACGCGTCATAGATCGGCAGCACCGCGCCACCGGGATAGCCGAACAAATGCTCGACGCCCTGGTCGGCGAGCGCCTCGATCACCATCTCCGCGCCGGTCATTTCCTTGTTCATCGGTCAACTCCACGCGCCCCCCACTCGAGAAAATCAAAAAGGGCCGCGAGGGCCCTTTGCGCACCGCCACGTTCGCGGATGGCCTAGCCATCCCCGGCGGTGCGCCTCGCCACGACTACGAGCATTTGAGCAATAAAATTGCGCATCAGGTCACTCTCTCGCCACTTCGTTGCGCAGACCCTTATATGGTTTGACGCACTACCAGTCAACCTCTGTTCGTGGCTGCCAGGGTGAACCAATCGTTAACCAACCGCGCTGCCAAGCCCGCTCACCCGCGCCGCGCAATGATGGCATCCCTCTTCAAATCGTGACCGCCGGTGAAGCCCGCGCGCTTCGCATTTGATTGGGCGTTATCTTGCGGGCCTGTATTTTCGCCGCCGGTGCTGAAGCGGGCCCGACCTCATGCCATTCCTTCGCGAACGATCCGGGCGCTGGTCGCCGGTGAAGGTCGTCGCCTTCGTGGCGGCGGTGCTGCCGGCGCTGTGGATTGCCTATCAGGCCGCGGCCGAGGAACTCGGTGCCCGGCCGGTCACCGAGGCCATCCATCAAGCCGGCGATTGGGCGCTGCGTTTCCTGCTGATCACCCTGGCGATCACGCCGGCACAGCGCATCTTTCATTATCCCCGCGTCATTCTCGCCAGGCGCACGCTCGGCGTTGCTTCGGCAGGGTATGCCATCCTGCATTTTTCGCTCTACGTCTTGGACCAGCATTTCGACTTTTTGAAAGTGGCAAGCGAGATCGTCTTGCGCATCTATCTGACGATCGGCGCGCTAGGATTGGCCGGCCTGATCGCGCTCGCGTCCACCTCGACGGACGCCGCTATCAGCCGGCTGGGTTCGGGGCGCTGGCACGCCCTTCATCGCTTCGTCTACGCCATCGCGGTGCTCGCCGTGGTGCACTTTTTCATACAATCCAAGCTCAACACCTACCAGCCGGTGCTGATGGCGGGGTTCCTGATCTGGCTGCTGGCCTACCGGGCGCTCTACCGACGCAACGGCGAGGTCACTCCGCTTCACCTCCTGCTTCTTGCCGTCGGCACCGCCGCGGTGACCGCGACCGGCGAAGCAATGCTCTACCTGTTCACAAGCGGCGTCGACGCGCGGCGGGTCCTGCTCGCCCATTTCGACATCGACATGGAGGTGCGTCCGGCGTGGTGGGTCCTCGCCGCTGGCCTCGTCGCCGCCGCAGTCGCCTTCTGGCGGCAAACGCGCGCTCCTCAACGGCCGAGCGCGCGACGGATTTCGCCAAGCGCCGTCTCGGGCGCGGTCCAGGTCCAGTCCGGCAGCTGATGGCGAAACCAGGTGGCCTGCCGCTTGCTGTAGCGGCGGGTGTCGCGCTTTGCCGCCTCCACCGCCGCCGGCAAATCGATCTCGCCGTTGAGGTGCCGGATCAGCCACGGCACGCCATGCGCTTTCATGGCGGGGAGCGCAGGGTCGAGCTGGCGGCCGGCGAGCGCGCGCACCTCATCGAGGGCGCCTGACGCCAGCATTGCGTCGAAACGGGAATCGATCCGCCGGTAGAGCTGCGCTCGATCGACATCGAGAAAGACCTTGACCGCAGCGTGCGGATCAAGCGCAGCTTTCATACCCTCCGCGTGCCAATCCGTGATCGAACGGCCGGTCGCCAACACGACCTCGAGCGCGCGGCTGATGCGGGCGCGATCTGCGGGCATGAGGCGGCGGGCGCTGGCATCGTCGCGGGCGCTGAGTTCGGCATAGAGCGCGGCGATGCCCTCACGCTTGAGCCGTTCTCGGACCGCCGAGCGGATCTGGCTCGGAATCGGCGGAATGGCGGCAAGCCCCCGCGTCAGCGTCTTGAAATAGAGGCCGGTGCCGCCGGCCAGGATCGGCAAGCGCCCTCCCTGCTCGACTGCCGTAAGCGCCGCGCTCGCATCGACACACCAGCGGCCGACCGAGTAGTTCTCGGCGGCGTCCACATGGCCGTAGAGGAGATGAGGGGCGCGTGCTTCCTCCTCCGGCGTCGGACGCGCCGTGACGACGCGCAGGTCGCGATAGACCTGCATGGCATCGGCGTTGATGATCGTGCCGCCGAGCGCCTCGGCCAGCGCCAGCGCCAGCGCCGACTTGCCGCTCGCGGTCGGGCCTGCGATAAGCACCGCCCGCTTTGCCGCCTGATCGGTCATTGCATGACTTTCGTTGCGACGCTGATCTCAAATCCCGCGGCGCCGTCGCTCGACGCTGCCGCGATCGAGCGCGCACGGCGCGCGCTTGCCTCGGCGGAGAGCCCGATCTGGCTCGATCTCGGTATTGCCGCCGATATTCCATTTACCGGGGGCCGAGAGAATACCCAAGCAGCCGACACGCGGGCGCTCACCGAGCACGTGCGCGCAGCGCTCGCGGGCGCGCCGATCGACGTGCTGCTGCAGCCTGCGAGCGGCCGGCGCAAGCGGCTTTTTCTTGCCGACATGGATTCCACCATGATCGGACAGGAATGTATCGACGAACTCGCGGATTACGTCGGAGTTAAGCCGCAGGTCGCCGCCATCACGGAGCGCGCCATGCGCGGTGAGATCGAATTTGCGCCAGCGCTGCGCGAACGGGTCGCGCTGCTCAAGGGTTTGCCCGCATCGCTGGCCGAGAAGGTTATCGCCGAGCGCATCAGGCTTACGCCGGGCGCACGCACATTGGTCGCGACGCTACGGAACAACGGCGTCCATACCTGTCTCGTGACCGGTGGCTTCACGTTGTTCACCGAGCGTGTGGCCGCCATGATCGGCTTTCACGAGAACCGCGCCAACACGCTCGTGGTCGATGCCAACGGCCGATTGACCGGACAAGTGATAGAGCCGATCTTCGGGCGCGAGGCCAAGCTCGCCACGCTGATCGAGCTCAGGCGACGGCTCGGCATCGCGCCGGACGCCACCCTCGTCGCCGGCGATGGAGCAAACGACATCCCCATGATCGAGGCGGCGGGGCTCGGTGTCGCCTATCACGCCAAGCCGAACGTGGCAAAAGCCGCAGCCGCGCGCGTCGATCACGGCGATCTCACCGCGCTGCTCTACGCGCAGGGCTATCGGCGGGAGGAGTTCGTGACAGAAGATGACGAACGATAGTGGTCATGCGCGGGCAGAAGCGCGTCGAAGACGCGCGTGAACGCGCTTATCACCCGCGCATCCATCTGCTTTGCAAGAAAGTCTTTACGAAGCTGGATGGATTGCCGGCTCAAGCCCGGCAGTGACAATCCTAGCTTGGCGCCCCCGCTTTCGCGGGAGGGAGCGGAAACCTGCTCGACCGACGTTACTGCAGGCTCAGCGCCACGAAACGCAGTTCGCCGTCGGCGCTCGCGACGAGCAGCAGCGCGGACTTGCGGCCGTCCTTCTTGAGCTTATCGATCTTGGCCTGCAAATCGCCGGTGCTCGCCACCGCCTCCTGCGCGATCTCCACGATGACATCGCCGGGGGACAACCGCTTATCGGCCGCGGGCGAGCTCGCATCGATACCGGTGATGACGACGCCTTTGACCGTGTCCTTGATCTTGTAGCGCCTGCGCAGATCGTCGGACAGGTTGGCAAGCTCAAGCCCCAGGGTTTTTTTGACCACAGGCTTCTCGGACGTGCCGTTGCCTTTCGGATCTGCAGCCGCCACCCGCTCGCCGTCCTCGAGCCGCCCGAGCGTGACGGTCTTGGTTTCTTCCTTGCCCTTGCGGATGATGACCACCGGCGTCTGCTTGCCGACGGGCGTGTCGGCGACGACGCGCGGCAGATCACGCATTTCCTTGATGTCCTTGCCATCGAACTTGACGATGACGTCACCCGGCTCGATGCCGGCGGGCTTGGCCGGACCCTTGTCGTCGACGCCGGCGACCAACGCGCCGCGCGGCGGACTGATCTTCAGACTCTCGGCGATTTCGTCGGTCACCTGCTGGATGCGCACGCCGAGCCAGCCGCGGCGGGTTTCACCGAACTGCTTGAGCTGATCGATTACCGGCATCGCGGTTTTCGACGGCACCGAAAAGCCGATGCCGATCGAGCCGCCGGAGGGAGAGATGATCGCGGTGTTGACGCCGACCACCTCGCCATCGAGGTTGAACAAGGGCCCGCCGGAATTGCCACGATTGATCGCTGCGTCGGTCTGAATGTAGTTGTCGTACGGACCGGAGTTGATATCGCGGTTGCGCGCCGAGACGATGCCGGCCGTCACTGAGCCGCCGAGGCTGAACGGGTTGCCGATGGCGATGACCCATTCGCCCAGTCGCAGTTTGTCCGAATCCCCGAATTTCACCGCTTTGAGCGGTTTGTCGGGCTTCACCCGCAGCAGAGCGAGGTCGGTCTTCTGATCTCTGCCGATGACTTCGGCCTTGAGCCGCGAACCGTCGTTGAGGATGACCGTAACCTCGTCGGCCTCCGTGATGACGTGATTATTGGTGACGACGATGCCGGACGGATCGATGATGAAGCCGGAACCGAGCGAACTGACCCGGCGCGGACCGCGGTTCTGCGGCTCGCCTTGGCCGCGCCGATTGAAGAAGTCCCTGAACAGCTCGTCCAGTTGCGGGTCGTTAGGCAATTGCGGCAGTGGGGAGTTGCGCGTCTCGACCTTCTGCGACGTGGAGATGTTGACCACCGCTTCGATCACCTTCTCCGCGACGTCGGCGATGGTGTCGGGCCCACGCGCTGCCGCTGAAGTCGCTAGTGCCGGCAAGGCCATTGCCGCCGCAGCGAGCACGGCTAAGGCTGGCTGGCGGATCGGCCGGGCAAATTGGGCAAGCGTGCCGAGCATGGACGTCTGAGCTCCTGCGGTGATAAGGGCGAGACAGTGCTCCCGTCCGGACATGGACGCAAGGGCGATCTCGCGGCGGCGAATTACACTTGGGATTAGGGCGGAATCGGGACGCGGCTGGCGCGGCGCCGCGGCGGAAGGTGCGCGCGCCGACTCACCCGCGCACAAGCCAGATCAGTACGATACCGAGCACGGCGGACGCGATGCCCGCGACGCGCAGCGACGTCTCCGGACTCTCGAGCGCACTCGCCGCCAGCCGTTTTGCGGCACGGGGAAATGCGGCGAAAAGCAGTCCTTCAATGACGAGCACGAGTCCGATCGCGGCGATGAACTGAGCCATCTTTGCCTAACCGGTGCCGTGATGGCGAAGGCTACCTCGCAGGTGATGTGGCGCCCGACGTGGAGTTACCCTCACGCGGTTTGCCCGATGGATCCACGAAGAAACGGAAGAACTCCGAGTCCGGCTTGAGCAGCATGCGGGTGTCGTTGGAGCGCAATCCGGCTTCGTAGGCCTGCATCGAACGATAGAACGCGAAGAAGTCGGGATCGCGGCCGTAGGCATCGGCGAAGATACGGTTGCGCTCGCCATCGCCCTCGCCACGCGTACGCTCACCCTTGGACTGCGCCTCGGCGAGCAGCACGGTGACGTCGCGATCCGACTTGGCGCGGATCTCCTGGGCCCTTTGGGCACCCTCCGCGCGATATTGCGCTGCCTCCTGCTGACGTTCGGTCTGCATGCGCTGGTAGACCGCCTGACTGTTCTGCTCCGGCAGGTCGGCGCGGCGAATACGCACGTCGACCACGGCGATGCCGTAGCCTTGCGCCTCGGTATTGAGCTGCTCGCGCACGCGCCCCATGAGATGCTCGCGCTGATCGCGCACCACCTGCGTGAGCGTGGCCTCGCCCAGCACGCGCCGCAGCGCCGAGTTGAGCAAGATCGAAAGCTGCGAGTTCGCGAACTCTACGTTCCCTACGGTCTGGTAGAACTTTAGGACGTCCCTAATGCGGTAGCGCGCGAACGCATCGACCACCAGCCGCTTCTGGTCGGAAGCGATCACTTCCTGTGCCGGGTTTTCGAGATCGAGAATGCGTTTGTCGATGGTGATGACGCTGTCGATCAACGGGATCTTGTAGTGCAGTCCCGGCTCAGTGATGACGCGCACCGGTTCGCCAAGTCGCACCACCAGCGCCTGGCGGGTCTGGTAGACCGTGAACAGGGTGCCGTAGGCGACGATCAGCCCCAGCACGATAAGGGCGGCGACAAGTCCGCCGACAAGATTGAGTCTCATCGGCTGCCTCCGGTCTGCGGCGGCGTCTGCGGCCGCCGCGAGAGTTGGTCGAGCGGCAGATAGGGAACGACCCCGCCCCCGCCCTGATCGAGGATGATCTTGTCGGTGCCGCCGAATAATCGTTCCATGGTTTCCAGGTACATCCGCTGGCGGGTGACGTCGGGCGCCTTCTTGTATTCGTCGTAGACTTGGAGGAAGCGCGCCGTGGCGCCCTTGGCTTCGGCTACCGTCTGCTCGCGATAGGCTTCCGCGTTTTGGGTGATCTGCGCGGCGCGTCCGCGCGCTTCCGGCACCACCTTGTTGGCGTAGCTCTGCGCCTCATTCTGCGCCCGCTCGCTGTCGGCGCGGGCGGCCTGCACGTCGCGGAACGCATCGATCACCTGTGAAGGCGGGTCCACCTTCTGCAGCTGGACCTGCGCGATCAGAACGCCTGCGCCGTAACTATCGAGCACGTTCTGCATCAGCTCGTGCACGGCGGCTTCAGTGTTCTGCCGCGCCCCAGTCAGGATCGGCGTCAGGCTTGAGCGGCCCACCACCTCGCGCATGGCGCTTTCGGCGACTGCCTTCACCGTGCCTTCGGGCTGCTGGATGTTGAACAGATAATTTTCAACTCCTTTCGCGTCCGGCTTGATCTTCCACAGCACCGAGAAGTCGACGTCGACGATGTTTTCGTCGCCGGTGAGCATGAGACTTTCCTCTGGCACGTCCCGCATCGTTGTGCCGCGGCGCAGGTCCTCCACCACCCGCATGCCGATATCGATCTTGTTGGTGCGAGTGACTTTCGGAGTGAGCACAGTCTCAATAGGGTACGGTAGATGATAGTTCAGCCCGGGCTGCACCTCGCGCACGGCTTTGCCGAAGCGCAACACCACGCCACGCTCGTCAGGCTCGACGCGGAAGAAGCCAGAGAACAACCAGATCGCGACTGCGGCCAATACGATCAGGCCGAGGCCCTTGCCGCCGAGACTGCCGCCCGGCAGCACCGTGCGCAGCTTGTCCTGACTGCGACGCAGAAACTCTTCGAGATCGGGCGGCGTCGGACCGGACGGCGGCGTCCCCGAGCCCCAGGGCCCCTTGCCTCCGCCTGTCCCCCACGGCCCGCCGCCCTGATTGCTCCACGGCATCGGCTGCCTCCTCGCTGTCTCGGCCCGCCCGCTTCGAGTTGATGGGGTTATACGGGAGGTATCATCACGTTACAACGCAGCTGAACTGCGTGCGGCGCGACAGCGCACGGGCTTGAATCCCGGTCAGTGGCCTCCATCCGTCGCGTCGGCCGCAACGCGCCGTTCATACGTAAGCGTGGTGAAGCTCGCGTCGTCGCCCGCCCCGGCGCGATGTTCGCTGCGCTCCGTTTCCCGCCAAGTGTCCGGATCGATGGCGGGAAACGTCGCGTCGCCGTCGGGTTGCAGATGCACGCGCGTGATCAGTAACCGATCGGCAATGTCGATTGTTTGCGCATAGATGTCGGCTCCGCCAACCACAGCGATCATGCCGACGCCGCGGCGCAGCGCGTCACCCCGCCCCGCTTGCAAGGCGGCATCGAGCTTGGATGCCACCACCACGCCGGGCGCGGCAAAATCCTGGTTGCGGCTGAGCACGATGTTGGTGCGGCCGGAAAGCGGTTTCGTGGTGAAAGACAGAAATGTCGCCCGCCCCGCGACGAGCGGCTTCCCCCACGTCACGGCGCGAAAAAGTTTCATGTCCGACTTGAGCCGCCACGGCAGCGCCCCGCCCCGACCGATCACGCCGTTATCGGCAACCGCGGCGACAAGCACGATGTCGATGCGCGATCCTGCACGTGGTCCGCTCACACCGCCACCTTGGCCTTGATGTGCGGGTGAGCGTCGTAGCCTTCGAGCGAGAAATCCTCATAACGGAAGGCGAACAGATCGTTCACGGCCGTATTGAACGTCATCCTCGGCAACGGCCGAGGTATCCGCGAGAGCTGCAGCCGCGCCTGCTCGAGGTGATTGAGGTAAAGATGCGCGTCGCCGAGCGTGTGCACGAACTCCCCGGGCTTTAGTCCGGTCACCTGAGCCACCATCAGTGTCAGCAACGCATAGGAGGCGATATTGAACGGCACGCCGAGGAACACGTCGGCCGAGCGCTGGTAGAGCTGACAGGAGAGCCGACCTTTCGCGACGTAAAACTGGAACAGGCAGTGGCATGGCGGCAGCGCCATCTTCTCGACGTCGGCCGGATTCCATGCCGTGACGATGAGGCGCCGCGAATCCGGATTGCTGCGAATGGCGGAAACCACATTTGCGATCTGGTCGATCACGCCGCCGTCGGGCGTCGGCCAGGAGCGCCATTGCCGACCGTAGACGGGGCCCAATTCGCCGCGCTCGTCCGCCCACTCGTCCCAAATGGTGACGCCATGCTCATTGAGATATTTGACGTTGGTGTCGCCGGCGAGGAACCACAGCAACTCATGGATGACGGATTTGACGTGCAGCTTCTTGGTGGTGGTGAGCGGAAAGCCGTGCGCGAGGTCGAATCGCATCTGGTGACCGAACACCGACAGCGTGCCGGTGCCGGTGCGATCGTGCTTCTGCACGCCGTCGGCGAGCACCCGTTCCATCAAGTCGAGATATTGGCGCATGGCTCCGATCCTCAGGCGGCAAACAGCCGAGTCGGAAGGCGGAGTCTACCGCGCACCTGCCTGTGGGGAAATGTGCGGAATGATCTTGTGAATATCAGTTCGTGGGACCGGCTGCCTTGATGATCGGCGTCCAGCGCTCGATCTCTCTCTTGACCAGAGCCGCCAGCGCCTGCTGACCACGCTCGGGCTTGCCCGGCAGCACGCTCCCGAGTTCCAGCAGTCGTTTGCGCGTCTGCTCGTCGTCGAGTGCCTTATCGAGCGCGTCGGTGAGCTTGTCGAGAACGGGCTGGGGCGTGTCTTTCGGAGCGAACAGGGCATTCCAGGCCTGCGCCTGAAATTCCGGAAGCCCTGCTTCCTTGCTGGCCGCCACATTGGGCAACGCCGGATTGCGCTCGGGTGTGCCTACGACATAAGCCTTGATCTGGCCCGCTTGCACCTGCTGCACCACGTTGACGATCTGGTCGCACATGTAGTCGACCTGCCTAGAGATCAGCGCCGTCAGCGCCGGGCCGGTTCCGTTGAACGGGATCGACGTCGGCTTCACGCCGAGGATCGAGTTAAGCAATAAGCAGGTGGTGAACGACACCGATCCGACCCCGGCATGGGCCATGTTGAGCGTGTCGACGTTGGCCTTCACATAGGTGACGAACTCCTTGAGATCCTTGGGGGGAAAGTCCCTCCTCGCCAGAATCAAGACCGGCGTGCCCGCCACCAGCCCGATGGGCGCGAAATCTGCATCAGGTTTGTAAGCGAGGTTGGGATAGAGTGCGACCGAGGCGGCGTGGGTTCCCATATGGCCCATCTCGATCGTGTAGCCGTCGGGATTGGCGCGCGCCGCCCGGGTCGAGGCGGTCGTGCCGCCGGCTCCCACCATATTCTCGATGATGATCGGCTGACCGAGCGTGCGCGACATGTGATCGCTGACGATGCGGGAAATCACGTCGGTCGGCCCGCCGGCGGCAAAGGGCACGATCAGCGTGATCGGGCGTCGGGGATAGTCGGTTTGCGCCGCAGCGATACCCGCGGCCAAGCCGAGCGCGGCGACGGCGGCAATGGCACGAGACAGGACAGGGCCCATGGCCGCTTCCTCTTCTTTTCAACCCCTATTTTTAATTAATCGATCGACGCGCAAATGCTACCGCCGCACGGCGGACATGTGACGTCTCCGCGCGATGGCCAGTCGTCGCAGCCAGCCTGCCGCACCTCTTATTCGACGAAGACCTCGTCGCGGCGCCGGCGGATTTTCGGTAAACCAGCAAGGATCAGCAGGATGATGGCCGTGCTCAGCAGCACCGCCGAGATCGGACGCGTGAAGAACACCGTCGCATCGCCGCGCGCGATCAGCATGGCTCGGCGCAGATTTTCCTCCATCAGCGGGCCCAGCACGAAGCCGAGCAGCAAGGGCGCCGGCTCGAAGTCGTGCTTGACCAGCCAATATCCGATCACGCCGAACGTCGCCGCGATCATCACGTCGAACGGAGAGTTGTTGATCGAATAGATGCCGATGCAGCAGAACACGATGATCGATGGAAAGAGCAGCCGATACGGCACGCGCAGCAGGGTGACCCAGATGCCGACCAGCGGCAGATTGATGACGACCAGCATCAGATTGCCGAGCCACATCGAGGCGATCATGCCCCAGAACAGCTCCGGCTGCTTGGTCATGACCTGCGGCCCCGGCACGATGCCATGGATGGTCATGGCGCCGACCATCAGCGCCATCACGGCGTTCGGCGGAATGCCGAGCGTCAGCAGCGGGATGAACGAAGTTTGCGCCGCCGCGTTATTGGCGCTTTCCGGCGCAGCCACACCTTCGATGGCGCCGCGGCCGAAGCGCTCCGGATGCTTGGACAGCTTCTTCTCAAAAGTGTAGGCCGCGAACGACGCGATCACCGCCCCGCCCCCCGGGAGAATTCCCACGAGTGAGCCGATGATTGTGCCGCGGGCGACCGCGCCGGAGGAATCGATCAGGTCCTGGCGGCTCGGCATCAGGCCGCTGATTTTGGTCTTGAGGATTTCGCGGCTCTCGGCCGGGAGCTCGAGATTGCGGATGATCTCCGCGAAGCCGAACACGCCCATGGCGATATTGGCGAAGCCGATGCCGTCGGCGAGTTCCGGAATGTCGAAAGTCATGCGGCCGGCGCCGGTCTCGAGATCCGAGCCGACCATCGAGAGCAGCAGGCCGGTGAGCACCATGGCCACCGCTTTGAGCACCGAGCCCTTCGCCAGCACCACCGCAAAGATCAAGCCCAGCACCATCAGCGAGAAATACTCGGCCGGTCCGAACAACAGCGCGAGGCCGGTCAGCGGCGCGCCAAGGGCCGCCACCAGCACCGTGGCCACGCAACCCGCGAAGAACGAGCCGATGGCGGCGATGGAGAGCGCGGGTCCGGCGCGGCCCTGCCGCGCCATTTGGTGGCCGTCGAGGCAGGTGATGACGGAAGTGGCCTCACCGGGGATGTTGACCAGCACCGAGGTGGTCGAGCCGCCGTACTGTGCACCGTAATAGATGCCCGCGAGCATGATCAGCGCGCCGACCGGCGGCAGGCCGAAGGTGATCGGCAGCAGCATGGCGATGGTGGCGACCGAGCCGACACCAGGCAGCACGCCGACCAAGGTGCCGACCAGCACGCCGAGCAGGCAGAACAGGATATTGAACGGATTGCCCGCGACTTGGAAACCCATCGCCAGGTTCGCGAGAAGGTCGGACATGACTTAATGCCTCCCGCGTCAGAACCGCGGCCAGAGCTGGAAGGGCAGGTTAAGCAGGTAGACAAACAGGAAGACGCAGAATGCAGTCATTGCCGCCGCCATGATCAGGCATTCGATCCACCGCGTCTCCTTCGATCCCAGAGCCGAGATGATGAAGGTCAGAAAGGTTGCCGGGACCAAACCGATCGAACGGATCATGTAAGCGAAGGCGAGAATTCCGACGATGACGAGCACCGGACCGCGAATCTTGTACTTTTCGATCGGCGGCCCCTCGGCAAATACACCACCGATCGCAACCGCGGCGCCGAGGGCCGCGAGAATAAACGAGAATAGCCTGGGTGCCGTGCCGGGCCCGAACGCGAAACCACGCTGCCCCGGCAACTCGGCGGACGCGATCAAGGCCAGCGTGGGCAACAGGACGAGGGCGAGGCCGCCATAGAAATCCCGCGGGGCATGCACGGGCAGGAAGCCGACGGTTACAGCGATCCCGACCAAAACGAGAGCAGCCGCCATAAATCGCGGGATGACCGCGTTCGGTAGATAAAACGCCCAAGCGAGGAGCACAGCGGCAAGCACCGTAAGGATGAGCCCGCCGATCAAATTATGCGTATTGACCGAAAGGCCCCGACGCGTCCCGCCGGGGGACGGTGATACGCCCTCTGACATGTTCCCTCCTGGACGCCCCGCGCGGCGTGCCCCCCAAACCTCCCATTCGGTGGGCACGACGTGATGGGTAGCACATTCCGGTGGGCGACGGGAAGCAACCGGCCGGCAAATTTAGGTCACAGCAGGCTGGTCAGCCCGACCGGCGCGGCTGCGGCAAAAATCCACAGGGATGCAACCGCCAGCGTCATGGCAAACGCCAGAAACTGTGCGCACGGGTCAATGCGGCCCGTCATAACGCGTCCTTAAAGCGTTAAGCGTTCCTGCCAAGCGGCTGCGTTCCGGGCGGACGTAGCGCCGCCTGATCGCAAAGCAGAGACCAGCGCAAAATCGCCTGCGCGCTTCGGCAGCGTGTCCTCGTTTACCGCTGCATCCGTGCGGTCGTGACGCTGGCGCGCTTAGGGCGAGGGTCACAGAGATGGGCCATTGCCTGGCCGGCATTGCGGCCCCCGTTCCCATGCTCTTTTTTCGTCGACCGTATGCGTCTATATTAAGAACTGCTGGCGCGAGCCGGCTATGGCAATAAACGGCCGTCGTAATAAACCTATCGGACCCGGGGGCAGTACCCGGCGCCTCCACCATCAGGGGGTCAGTGGTCAGAAGTCGTTCGTCAGACGCGACCACTGATTACTGATCGCTGAGACGGGGGCGAAATAGGATCGACGAGGGCGTAAAGGGCGTGCTTTTGCCCGGCATGGTACCACCGTTATCGGGCCGCATTCATAGTTGCCAACGACAACTATGCTCCGGTTGCCCAGGCCGCGTAACGCGGTTTGGAATACCGATCTGAAGTCCTGAGGTCTTAGCAGCTTCAGGCGGGGTTCGGAGGCACCTGGCAACAGAAGCCTCCACTTCCATATTCTTAGGGATGCTGGCGCGCTCGTGGTCGCGCGCGTAGCATTGCGTCAGTGAGTCCATCGCGCGCGTTGGGGACCGGGTGGAGCGCAGCGCGTTCAAGGGGTCACCTATGGCCGCCGATTACATCCGCTACGACATCTTGGCCCAAGACGCCCTACGCGGCCTCGTGCGTAGAGTGCTCACGGACACTGCCAAGAATGGTCTGCCCGGCGAGCATCACTTCTATATTTCCTTCGACACGCGCGCCGATGGTGTGCGTCTGTCGCCGCGCATGCGCGCGCAGTATCCCGAGGAGATGACCGTCGTCCTGCAGCACCAGTTCTGGGATCTGGAAGTGACCGACAGTGGATTCGAGGTCGGCGTGTCCTTTGGCGGCATCCCGGAACGAGTGGCGGTCCCGTTCGCCGCGGTTAAGGGCTTCTTCGATCCTTCGGTGCAATTCGGCCTGCAGTTCGAGGAGGTGGCGGACGGTGGCCTCGAAGGACCCGGTCAAACCGACCCGAACGCCGCCGCAGGGAGCACACGCGACGCAACGCGGTCGGCAGAGCACCACGCGATCGCGCCGGTGGTGCCCGTCGCCGCCAATCCTGAGCCAGCGAAGACGACCACCCAAGATGACAAGCCCGCCGCCGGCGAGGTCGTGCGACTCGACCGCTTTCGCAAAAAATAGAGAGTGAGTGCGCGGCAGGAATGATCGGCGTGCCGGCTCACGCGCGCGGCGGCGCGGCCTCCAGACACCAAACCTGTGCGGCACGCAGACGCATTGTCGGTAAACCTTTTGTGAGGGTGCGATCGTTTATCAACGCGGATATGCAAACGCGCATTTCCGTCCCGCCGGATGCTGGCGCAAAATCTTTCCGTAAAAATCTTGCCAACGCCGACCCGCATCCGAAGCATCAACGTCGCGAGAAATCCTACGTAGTTCAAATAGATAGGCGCACAAGGGCAAGCTTAGATTCGGCGGTTAACGATTCTGGCTTCTGCCGCCGAAGGTTCGATTTGAAAGCTGCAATAGCCCGGTTGTTTGTTTTTTTTGTCCTCGGACGGGAACTCGCACCAGCGTCCGCCGCCACGCTATGGGCGCATTTGGCTCCGAAGCACCGTGCGAGGAAACACCCCGGAGCGGCTCATCGGGTGCGGGATGGCCGATATCGTTAACCTGCGCAGAGCGCGCAAACGGGCCGAGCGGCAAATGGCTGAACGAACAGCATCTGCCAATCGACTGCGGTACGGACGCAGCAAGACCCAGCGCGACCTCGAAGCCAAACGCGACGTCAAGGCCCGCCGCGACCTCGACCGCCACCGGATCGAAACGGGAGACGAGCGATGAAATCTCCGGTCGTCAAACG
>JBJMTU010000051.1:0-9227 GCA_045811545.1 Xanthobacteraceae bacterium
CTGCGCATTGCCCTTGTCGGCTTCGGCGGAAGCCTGTCCCTCGCGCCGCGCGAACGGCGTGAACATGGCGAAGGCGCGCTCGAACATTTCCATGTTCCGCCGCACCTGGTCCTCGAGCGCGCCGAACGGGCTGCCGCCGAAGGCCTGCGCCATCTGCTGGCGAAATTTTTCCTGCTCGCGCGTAAGCGAATCGATGGAGACCTCGAGATAACGCGGGACCAGCATCTGCATGCTGTCGCCATAGAAGCAGATGAGCTGGCGCAAAAAGGCGATCGGCAGCAGGCTCTGTCCCTCCTTGTTCTCCTGCTCGAAAATGATCTGGGCCAAGACCTGCCGCGTGATGTCCTCGCCGGTCTTGGCGTCGTGGACGATGAAGTCCTCGCCCGCCTTCACCATGGCCGCGAGGTCTTCGAGCGTGACGTAGGTGCTCGTGCCGGTGTTGTAGAGCCGCCGGTTGGCGTATTTCTTGATGGTGACCGGTTCCGCCATTGGTGAGCTCGATTGGCGCCTCTGCGCTGGGCAGCATAGCCTGTTTTTTTTGAGCCCGGCCACCGTTTTATCTGCCGCGGCGTGGCGGCGGGGGGCGCGCCGGCGGCTTCACCTCGGGCCGAATTGATGCAGAACAGCCCAGCAATCCTTCCAATTGACAGGCCAGTACCCACATTCCAAGGATGCAGCCATGGGCGGCGGATCACCGGCGCCTCATGCGGGCTTGCCGCGGAAGCGGACAGCGAGCCGCTAGGCCAGTCTCCGCCGTTCAGCCGGATAGCGAAGGGAGTTCTGATATGAAAGACGATATCGTCATCGTCGCTGCGGCCCGCACGCCGGTCGGCGCCTTCAACGGGGCATTTGCGACGCTCCCGGCGCACGAATTGGGCAAGGTCGCGATCCAGGAGACGCTCAAGCGCGCCGGCGTCGAAGGCGCGCAGGTCTCCGAGGTCATCTTGGGTCAAATTCTCACCGCCGGCCAAGGCCAGAACCCAGCCCGCCAGGCCTCGATCGCTGCCGGCATTCCGGTCGAGAGCCCCGCCTGGGGCGTCAACCAGCTCTGCGGTTCCGGGCTGCGCGCGGTCGCTCTCGGTTACCAGGCCATTCTCAACGGCGATTCCGAAATCGTGGTGGCTGGCGGTCAAGAATCCATGAGCCAGGCGCCACACTGCGCCCATCTGCGCGGCGGCGTGAAGATGGGCAATTTCGAGATGGTCGACACCATGATCAAGGACGGTCTGTGGGATGCCTTCAACGGCTACCACATGGGCAACACCGCCGAGAACGTCGCGCGCCAGTGGCAGATTACTCGCGCGCAGCAGGACGAGTTCGCGGTGGCGTCGCAGAACAAGGCGGAGGCTGCGCAGAAAGCAGGACGGTTCAAGGACGAGATCGTGCCGGTAACCGTGAAGACACGCAAAGGCGATGTCGTGGTGGACAGCGATGAACATCCCAAGCACGGAACCACGCTCGAGACGATCGCCAAGCTGCGTCCGGCCTTCGCCAAGGACGGCACGGTCACCGCCGCGAATGCGTCCGGAATCAACGACGGTGCGGCTGCGGTGGTGTTGATGAAGGCGAGCGAAGCGGCCAAGCGCGGCAAGACGCCGCTCGCGCGCATCGTATCCTGGGCCCATGCCGGGGTTGATCCCTCGATCATGGGCACCGGGCCAATTCCGGCATCGCGTGCAGCGCTCAAGAGAGCCGGCTGGAACGTCGGCGATCTCGACCTCGTCGAAGCAAACGAGGCATTTGCGGCCCAGGCTTGTGCCGTCAACAAGGATCTCGGCTGGGACACCTCGAAGGTCAACGTCAACGGCGGGGCGATCGCGCTCGGCCATCCGATCGGCGCCTCGGGCGGACGCGTGCTGGTCACGCTGCTCTACGAAATGCAGAAGCGCAATGCCAAGAAGGGCCTCGCCACGCTTTGCATCGGCGGCGGCATGGGCATTGCGATGTGCGTCGAAAGGTGAGACGACATTAAAGAGCCGGACGACGGCGCAGGCGACGACGCGAGCATCCGCGTACGGCGCCTGCCGGCGGATCACAACTAAACGGCTTGTCCTAGGGAGGAGCGGACATGTCACGCGTCGCGGTAGTGACGGGCGGAACGCGCGGAATCGGTGAAGCGATATCGAAAGCTCTCAAGACGGCAGGCTACAAGGTTGCCGCCAATTACGGCGGCAACGATGCGGCAGCGCAGAAATTCAAAACCGCGACCGACATTCCGGTCTACAAATGGGATGTCTCCTCCTACGAGTCCTGCGCCTCCGGGCTCAAGCAAATCGAGGCCGACCTCGGACCGGTCGAGGTGCTGGTCAATAATGCCGGCATCACCCGCGACACCATGTTTCATCGCATGACGCCCGAGCAATGGGGCGCGGTGATCAACACCAACTTGAGCTCGCTGTTCAACATGTGCCGGCCGTTGATCGAAGGAATGCGCAGCCGCAAATTCGGCCGCATCATCAACATCTCGTCGATCAACGGCCAGAAGGGACAAGTCGGTCAGACGAACTATTCCGCCGCCAAGGCCGGGGAGTTGGGCTTTACCAAAGCGCTGGCGCAGGAAAGCGCCAGGAGCGGCATTACCGTCAACGCGGTCTGTCCCGGCTATATCGCGACCGAAATGGTCAAGGCGGTGCCCCAGGACGTGCTGGAGAAGAACATCTTGCCGCATATCCCGATCGGCCGACTGGGAGAACCGGAGGAAATCGCGCGTTGCGTCGTCTTTCTAGCCTCCGACGATGCCGGCTTCATTACCGGCGCGACGCTGACGGCAAACGGCGGGCAGTACCTCGCTTGAACGCACGGCTGGGCCTAGACCTCAGGTGGCGTCCGCGGGTGTCCAGTCCTTCGGAGCAAGCTCGAAGGTACTGAACTCGAATCCCGGCGCGACGGTGCAGCCCACCAGCGTCCACTCACCGAGACTCTGCGCCGCCTGCCACGCGTGAGCCGGCACGATCGCCTGCGGCCGCTCGCCGGCAGCAAGATCGGCTCCCAGCGTGAGGCGCTCGATCGGACCCTTGGCGTCGGCCGCGATCTCGAGCTTGAGCGGCGCGCCGGCATGGTAATGCCAGACCTCGACCGCATCCACTTTGTGCCAATGCGAGCGCTCGCCGCGCGCCAGCAGGAAATAGATCGCCGTCGATGCCGCGCGCGCCCCGTCCACCGTGCGGCGGTCGCGGAACGTCTGGCGATAATGTCCGCCTTCGGGATGCGGCTTGAGGTCGAGCAGGCGCATTACCTCGGCGGCGGAGAGCATTGTGACCTCTTCGTGAAATGGTGCGAGATTGTCTTTCGGACACGACAACCTTACGCTGCGGGCGCGTTCCATGCGAGGTGCCGGCGTTTGCCCCGGTCGCGCCTCGAACAAGGGGAGGCAACCGATGACGATGCATTCTGGCCGTTTTCAAATCGCAGCGTTTGCGGCGGCGTTCTTGCTGCTGGCGGCGACCGAACGAGGCGCACAGGCGCAAGCCGAATGGGTCAATGCCGTGCGCCAAGGTGGGTACGTGATCGTCTTCCGCCATGGCGCTACTCACCAGGACCAGGCCGACACCGATCCGCTCAATCCCAAGAACGTGGCGCAGCAGCGCCAGCTCAACGACAGCGGCCGAGCGAAAGCCAAGGAAATCGGCGAGGCGTTCCGCAGGCTCAGGATTCCTGTTAGCCAGGTGCAGAGCAGCGTATTCAATCGCGCTGTCGAGACCGGCACGTTGATGAATCTGGGCGAGGTGACGGTCTCGCCCGACTTTAGCGAAGGGGGATTGGTCGTTACCCCGATCGAGAACAATCGGCGCGCCCAAGCGCTGCGCAAGCTCGCGGCAACTGTGCCGCCCGCCGGTACCAACATCGTGGTCGTCACCCACAAGCCCAATATTCTCGATGCCTTCGGCAAGGAGTGGTTCGATGTGCGCGAAGGTGAGGCGTCCGTGTTCCAGCCAGGCGGCGGCGGCTACAAATTGATCGTCCGCGTGCAGGCCGACGAGTGGGGCAAGCTGGCGCAAGCGGCACCGAATTGAGTTGCTCCGTCGCCCGGCACAAGTGCGGTTCGTTGCCGCGAACCGATGGCGCTAGAATGTGTCCTTCCGCGCGCGGATCTCGGCGAACACTTTCCAAGCCGGGCCGCCCGCAAGCCCGACCGACTTTGCCACTTCCGGCACGTCAGCGCGCAGAAACGGGTTCGCCGCCTTTTCCGAGCCTATGGTCGACGGAATGGTCGGTTGGTGCGCGGCGAGAACTTTTTCGACTTCCTTCTCGCGTGCGGTAAGCACTGCGTTGGTGGGCTCGATGGTCTTGGCGAAGCGGATGTTGGCTTTCGTATATTCGTGGCCGCAGTAGATGCGCGTGTCGTCGGGCAAGCCGCGCAGCTTGAGAAGCGAGCGCCACATCATTTCCGGCGTGCCCTCGATGACGCGGCCGCAGCCGATCGAGAACAATGTGTCACCGACGAAGGCAAGCTTGTCGGCCGCGAAGAAATAGCTGATGTGGCCCGCGGTGTGCCCCGGCGTCTCAAGCACGCGGCCTTGCAGCGAGCCGACTCGAACCTCGTCGTTTTCGCGCACGGTCGCATCGACCAGCGGAATGCGCGCGGCCTCCCCGTCAGGCGCAACGACGCGGCAACCGTGGTGCTGCTTGAGTTCAGCGATGCCGCCGGTGTGATCCGCGTGATGATGAGTGACGAGAATATCGGTGAGCCGCCAGGCGGTCGTCTTCAGTGCGGCCTCAATCGGCGCGGCCTCCGGCGCATCGATCGCCGCCGTTGCGCCGGTTTCGGAATCGTGCAGGAGCACGCCGTAATTGTCCTTGAGACACAAAAACAAGCGGGTTTGCGCGGGCATATCGTTCTCCGGACGGCATTAGCCCCGTCGGCCTATTAGGCACCCGGAACCCTAGCCCTGCAAGGCTGGCGAGAAGTTCGGGGCGCCCAAAACGACGGAAAAAGAAATTCATGCTACCTTTGTTGCATGTCCGTTGATGTCGTCGATCTGCGCAATTTCTATGCCCAGCGCCTGGGAGTCGTGGCGCGTCGTTTCGTCGGACGCGGCATTCGCCAGCGCTTTGCCGATACGCGCGGTATGAGCGTGCTGGGGATCGGCTACGCGACGCCCTATCTCGGTCTGTTTCGCGAGGAGGCGGAACGCTGCCTCGCCTTCATGCCGGCCGTGCAGGGCGTCGTCAAATGGCCGACCAACCGGCCCGGTCTTGCCGCTCTCGTCGATGAGCTGGAGATGCCGCTTACCGATTCCGCGGTCGATCGGGTGCTCCTCGTGCACGCACTCGAAACGGCACGCGACCCGATCGCCTTGCTGCGCGAGGTCTGGCGCGTGTTGGCGGCGGGCGGACGCCTTTTGATCGTGGTGCCGAACCGACGCGGAGTATGGGCCCGCCTCGACACGACGCCGTTCGGCCATGGCCGGCCCTACTCGCGCTCGCAGATCACGCAGCTGCTGCGCGAGACTTGGTTCACGCCCACAGGTTGGGCGGACGCCTTGCATGTCCCGCCAGTCGCGCGCGGCTGGTTCCTACGCTCGGCCGTCGCCTGGGAGCGGGCGGGCTCGGCCGTCGCTGCGCCGTTCGCGGGCGTGCATATCGTCGAGGCGACGAAGCAGGTCTATCGTGCCATTCCAGCGCGCCGCGAGCGCGCGCGCCTGGTACCCGCGCTCGAGCCGGCACTCGTGCCTTCGCCGGGACGATAGCGCTCTGCCGGCCTCGCGCCGGCAATTCATCACGTGACGAGAAGATGCCGCGCAGATCGAGGTTTGATCATCACTCGCCGCGCGCGGAGGGTTCGTTTCCGCCGTCGCCGCCGCCCTGCATGTCCGGACGCGGTCCGCGGTGACGGCGGCGACGGCGGTGCAGCGGAAAGCGGTCGGGCTGATTATCGTGGCCGTTTTGGCCCTGCTGACCTTGGTGCGGCTGTTGCTGCTGCCCGCCGGTGATGAAGGAAGGTAACCGGTCCACGTCACCATCGCCGGGCGCATGCCCCTGCGGTGGCCGCGGCTGGTGTGGATGGCGCTGCTGATGCTGCGGGAAAGGCTGCGCGTCACGAGGGATGTAGGGTTGCGGCTCGCGGGTACCGTAAGGCGAATCGGAGGGGCCACTCATCGACGGTTGCCCGTCGTCGTCGCTCTCGTCGGAGTTAGCCTCACGCGCCCCCGCCTGTTCGTTCTCGGGACGCGAGAAGTGCGGGTTGTTCTGCCGGAATTGCTCCTGCGCCGCCGCGATCACGCGATAATAATGCTCGGCGTGCTGATAGTAATTCTCCGCGGAGATCGGATCCCCCGAGGTCAGCGCGTCCCGTGCAAGCTGAACGTATTTTTCTGCAATGTGAGATGGGTTTCCGCGAATCTTTACATCCGGACCGTTCGACTCGAATACGCGCACCATCGGATTGTGGCTCTTGCGGTGATTGTTGCGTCCGCGCATGCGTTTGTTTTGACCGTTTCTCATGACTCGCCTGTTGCCAACCCCTTCATTGTGGCGGCTTCCTGCCGCCGTGGCTTCACCAAATCCTCGCTGCTCCCTCGCGCGAGTACGCAAAACGACCGCGCCCTCGCCCGTTCAAGCAGGAGGCAACTACGGCGTGCCGCCGCAATCTCACATTCCGTGTCGCGAAGCAGCAACCCCTTGTCCGCGGCATACCGCGGCGTTGCCCAGCTCTTCCTCACAAGCATGTCCGCGTCGCCCGCGGATCAGCACCGAACCGATGAAACATCCAATCCCGATTGGGCGAACCACTTGCCGGGTCATCCGGCGCCCTTCGTTCGCTTCGTCCGCACCGTCGGCTCTCCGCAGTCCTGCTCCGGGGCTCGCTATCGGCGCTCAACTCGCTCGGGTCGATTCCGTGGGCGAAACCTAGTCGTTCTTGCTGCACAATCCAAGTGCTTTTTTTCGTACCAGGAATGTGGACCCCTCATGGCAGCCCCCGTATGACCACGGCCCGGGTGATGCCTAAAAGATCGTGTCGCGCCGCGACCGGCTCAAGCCCCGCGGCGGCGAAGATCGATGTCACGGCGTCGAGCTGACCCTGTCCCAGTTCGAGCACCAAGATGCCGTCGGGCGCGAGTAGGCGCCGGACATCGGATGCAATGGCGCGATAGCCATCGAGCCCGTCGGGTCCGCCGTCGAGCGCGCGTTGCGGATCAAAGTCGCGCACTTCCGCCTGCAGTCCCGCAATGTCGCCACGCGCAACGTATGGGGGATTGGAAACGAGCACGTCGGCCGGCCCCTTCAGCGCCGTCCCATAGTCGCAGGCCACGAACGACGCACGGGCGGAAAGGCCGAGCTCGGCAGCGTTGTCGCGGGCGCAGCGCAGCGCCGCGAAGCTGACATCGGTGCCGATGCCGTAAGCGCCCGGCAGCTCGCAGAGCAGGGCCAGCAGCAGCACGCCCGAGCCAGTCCCGAGATCGACGATGCGCAACGCGCGCGATTTCTGATTGTCGCAATGGAGCGCGCCCAGCGCCGCTTCGACCACGGTCTCGGTTTCCGGCCGAGGCAGGAGGGTCTCGGCATTGATCTTGAACGGCAGTCCCCAGAATTCCTTGCGGCCGAGAATGCGCGCGACCGGTTCGCGGGCAAGCCGCCGCGCCGAAAGTTCGGCGATGACGCCTGCCTCCTCGGCGGTGAGCACACGGTTCGACTGCGCGGCAAGCGCCGTGTGATCGAGGCCGAGTACGTGGCCGACGATGATGCGCGCATCCAGTTCGGGCGCGTCGAGACCATGCCGGCGAAACTCGCGCGCCAGCTGGCGCCGCGCGGCGCCGATCGAGTCGCCCGCAAATGCTCCCGTGTCGGCGAGTGGCAGGCCGGCACTTGTCATGCCGGCACTTGTCATGACGTGCCCTCGGCCGCCAGCAATTCCGCCTGGTGCTCGGTCACCAACGCGTCGATGATCTCGCCGAGCGCCTCGCCTTCGATCACCTGCGGCAGCTTGTAGAGCGTGAGATTGATCCGGTGATCGCTCACGCGCCCTTGCGGAAAGTTATAGGTGCGGATGCGCTCGGAGCGGTCGCCGGAACCGACCTGGCCGCGACGCTCGGCGGCACGCGCGGCATCCCGCTTCTGACGCTCGAAGTCGTAGAGCCGGGCGCGCAAAACCGCCATCGCCTTGGCGCGATTTCTGTGCTGCGAACGGTCTTCCTGCATCATGACCACGATGCCGGTGGGGATGTGGGTGACACGCACGGCCGACTCGGTCTTGTTGACGTGCTGGCCGCCGGCCCCGCCCGAGCGCAAGGTATCTATTTTCAAGTCGTCGTCGTCGATGTTGATGTCGACGTCCGCCGCCTCGGGCAGCACGGCGACGGTGGCGGTCGATGTATGGATGCGGCCTGCGGCCTCGGTGTCGGGCACGCGCTGAACGCGATGGACTCCTGACTCGAACTTGAGCTTGGCGAACGCACCGCGGCCACGGATTTCCCCCACGATTTCCTTGAAACCTCCCATGGTGCCTTCGCTCGCAGAGATCACCTCCACCTTCCAGCCCTGATTCGCGGCGTAGCGCTCGTACATACGGAACAGATCGCCGGCGAAGAGCGCGGCCTCGTCGCCGCCGGTGCCGGCGCGAATTTCCAGGATCACGTTGCGCTCGTCCATCGCATCTTTGGGGACCAGCGCGAGCTTGATCTGCCGCTCGAGAATCGTGCGTTTTTCTTCGAGTTGCGGCCGCTCGGAGGCCGCCATGGCGCGCATTTCGGCGTCGGTCGCGGCGTCGCCGATAAGTGCATCAAGTCCCGCGATCTCCGCGACGATGCCGCGATAGTTTTCCACCGTCGCGACGATGGGAGCGAGCTCGGCGAATTCGCGTGAGAGCCTGACGTAGGTTTCAGGCTCCAGTGGACTCGCAAGCTCGTGTTCGATCGCCTTGTACCGTGCGACAAGTGCGTCGAGTTTTTGCTCAGGAAGCATGGCTGCGAAAAATCAGGAGAAGGCCGACAGCACGGCTCGGATGTGGCGCGGGCGGCGCCAGGTCGGCTCCAGTCGCCATATAGTGCGCCAGCATCAAATCTGGAGTCCTTGTTCGGAGGCAAAAGCTTTGAGCCGCTCGCGGATCTGCAAGCTGCCGGCCGGACTCTCCATCAAGGGCGCGATCAGCCCTGCCGCCTTGCGGGCGTCAAGCTCGAGCAGCATGGCCTTGACTGGACCGACCGCGGAGGGTGAGAGCGAGAACGAGCGGTATCCGATGGCGACCAGCGCCAGCGCCCCGAGCGGTTTCGAGGCGAGTTCCCCGCACA
>JBJMTU010000052.1:0-6026 GCA_045811545.1 Xanthobacteraceae bacterium
GTCAGGCCCGGCAGCCACCAGCACGGCGCCGCCCTGGCGCACGTAGCGCGCGATATTGTCGAAATAGATGATCGGCAGCACTCCCTGGCGAGCGTAGCGGTCGAAGATGATGAGCTGGAACTCATTGATCTTCTGCTGGAACAGCTCGCGGGTCGGAAACGCGATCAGCGACAATTCGTTGATCGGCGTGCCGTCCTGCTTCTCCGGCGGCCGCAAGATGGTGAAATGCACGAGATCGACGCTGGCGTCCGATTTGAGAAGATTGCGCCACGTTCGCTCGCCGGCATGCGGCTCGCCGGACACGAGCAGGACGCGCAGCTTGTCGCGCACGCCATCGATGGAGACGACCGCCCGGTTGTTGACGAGCGTGAGCTCGCCGTCCAGCGCAGACGCCTCGATCTCGATGATGTTCGCACCGGCATGAGGTATCGGCACCGTGATGTTGCTATTGGCGCCGACGCGCACGGTGCGGCTTTCGATCGGCTCGCCGTCGCGCCGCACCGTCACCTGCGCCGGGCCTCGCGGCGCGCCCTGATCCTCGATCCGAAACGTGATGGTCTGCGTCTGCCCGACGATGCCGAAGCGCGGGGCGGTCACCAGCACGACGCGGCGATCTCGCTCGTCCTTGTGCCCCGTGATCAGCGCGTGCACCGGCGCGGCAAAGCCGAGCGCCGCAACCTCGCCCGGAACGTCGTGGACGCGTCCATCGGTGATGAAGATCGCGCCCGCGACGCGGTCGTGCGGCACGTCGGAGAGCGCCGCGGAGAGCGCCGTGAACAATCGCGTGCCGTCGGTCTCCCCATCCGCTTGCCCGGCCTCGACGAAGCGCACTTCCAACCCGGGGATGCGGCCGAGGCGTTCGGCCAACGCGGCGCGCACAGCTTCGGTCTGCTGCGGGCGCTCCCCGAACTCCTGGCTCGGGCTCTTGTCGACGACGACCGTGGCAACCGAGGTGAGCGGTTCGCGGTCTTCGCGCGTGATCGACGGATTGGCGAGCGCGAGCACAAACAGCGCGAGCGCAATGGCGCGCAGCAACGCCGCGCGGGTGCGGGCGAAGACAAGGAGAAGCGAGAGCGTCAACGCAACCGCAACCGCCGCCCACACGATGTAAGCGGGAACAAGCGGCGAGAATGAGATACCGAGGTTCAACCGTTCAAGTTCCTTCTCTTGTCGTCCCCGCGAACGCGGGGACCCATAACCACAGCCTCTGGAATATGGGTCCCCGCCCTCGCGGGGACGACATCGTTCTTACTGTCCTAGCCGCTCCAGCAGCGCCGGAACGTGGACCTGGTCGGCCTTGTAGTTGCCGGTGAGCGTGTACATCACGATATTCACGCCGGCGCGAAACGCGAATTCGCGTTGGCGCGGCTCGGCGGAGACGAGCGGCAACATGGCTTGGCCGTCTTGGCGCATCGCCCAGGCGCCGGCAAAATCGTTCGAGGTGATGATGATCGACGATACGCCGTCGCCGGCGCGCGCCGGCCGGCTCGCCGGCTCGTCCTCCTCGGCCGCAGGCAATGCTTCCACCCATAGCTGTCCCGAGTTGAAGCGGCCGGGAAAGTCCTTCAACAGATAAAACGTCTTCGTCAGCACGTGATCGCGCCGTACCGGCTCGAGCTCGGGAATATCGAGCGAGGAGAGAATGGCGCGTAGCGCCTGCATGCCGGGACCGCGGGTCTCGCCGCCGGCGCCGGAAGGGGCCTCGACCGCGTCGCGCGTGTCGAACAGGACGGTGCCGCCCTGCTTCATATAGGCGTCGATGTGCTCGAGCGCCTCCCGCGAAGGCTTGGGCGCGCTCGGCACGATCGGCCAATAGATCAAGGGATAGAATGCAAGCTCGTCGCGCGCGGGATCGAGACCGATCGGCTCGCCCGCCTCGAGCGCGGTGCGCTGGGCGAGGAACAAGGTGAGGCCCTGCAGCCCGGCCTTGCTGATGCGGTCGACCTCGGCGTCGCCGGTGATGACGTAGGCGAGCCGCGTCTCGAGCGTGGATCTTACGGCCTGCTCGTCGGCGCCCGCCGCGCGTGCGGATGCTTGGCCCTGCGCAAAGGCCTGCGGCGAGGCGAGCACCGCCGCGGCGAAAATTGCGAGCGCAAGCGCGGTCGCCGCCGGCCGTTGCCGCCGCAACAGCTGTCCGATTCCGCCGGCGAGCAGGAATGTGACAATGGCATCGAGCGCCAGCAACGCGAGCGCAGCGAGCAGTATGGCCCCGCGTAGATCCTGCGGCTCGCTCGTTCGGTAGGTTTCCCGCTGCGCCTTGAGAGCGGAAATATCCAGCGGCGCGAGTCGGTCGTTGGGTGCGAGCGCATTGACAGCCAACAGTCCTTCCGGCGGTCCATAGAAGCCCGGTGGATGATCGGAAGTTGCGCGCCCGCTAAAGGTCGCGGACACCGCGCGGGCGTTTGTCGGCGGCGGTCCGAACACGCCGAAGCCGTCGAGAATGCGCGTCGGCGGCAATACCTCGCGCGTGCCGCGGGAATTCGCTGCAGCGCTGTCGGCGGCCGCCATCGACCCCGCCAAAGAGACGATTCGCTTGAGCATCTCGACGAATGTGCCCGATAGCGGCAGGTCTGACCAGCGCGTATCGGCGGTGACGTGAAACAAGACGATCAGGCCCTTGCCGCGGCGCTGGGCGGTAACGAGCGGAGTGCCGTCGGCGAGCGTCGCCCAGGTGCGCTCGCTCAGCGTAGCATCGGGCTCGGCCAGCACTTGCCGGCTGACGCTGACGTCGGTCGGCACGGTCATGCCGAAGAACGGGCTCTCGCGCGAGAAAGCTCTGAGCTGCTGCGGCTGCTCCCAGGATAGACTCCCGCCGAGAATGCGCCCGCCGCGTCTGAGCCTCACCGGCACGAGCTCATCGTCGCCGGCGGCAAGCCGCGGGCCGGCAAAGCGCACGAGCACGCCGCCGTCTTCGAGCCAGCGCGTTAAGGGCTCGCGCGCCTCGGCAACATTGCCCACGTCGGCGAGGACCAACATCGGCAGGCGCTGCTCGATGAAATGGCTCACCGCCTGGCCGGGCGAGCCGCGTTCGGCGAGGCGTATGTCTGCGAACGGCCCGAGCGCGCGCGTGAGGTAATAGGTCGAGGCGAGCAGCGGCTGCGCGGTGTCCGCCGTCGAACCCGTGACGACGCCGACGGAGCGGCGGCGCCAGCGCTTGTCGAGCAGCGCCACCGCGCCGGCCGAATGCTCGGCCGCGATCTCCAGCCGCGCAATGTCGTTACGGATCTCCACCGGCAGCGTGAACTCGGCCTCGGTTTCGCGTCCGCCCTCGTTGAACGTGAACGAAGTATCGCCGAGCGGCAGGCCCTTGAGATCGAGCGCGCGTACGGTGCCGGTTTCGGCAGCGCCGCCCACGGAGCGCAAGACCTTCACCGTCAGCGCGCCGGCCGAATTCTCCGCGCCGAGCAGCGCATGCGCGGGCGCGAGGCCGCCCTCGACCACGGTGATGGGCCGTTGCTCGACGAGCCGCCCGAGCGCGGCGACAAACTCGCTGCCGCCGCCGAGATCGACGCCGTCGGTCAGCCAAACAAGCTCGACCTCGGGCGTGGCAGCGAGAAAGCGGCCGAGCGGCGGCAGCGCATCCGCCCGTTCGACCGCGTACGGCTTCGGCTTGATCTGCTTGAGGCGCACGCGCGCTGCTGCCGGCGTCTCGAACGAGATGTCGCGGGAAGGCTCGGAGAGCGGGATCAACGCGACGCCGCGATGATCCGCGTCCGCACGCGCGATCAGGTCCTCGGCGGTGCGCATGCGCGCATCCCAGGTGCCCGCTGCCGGAAAGCCGTCGTCGATCAAGATTCCGAGCGGCGCCTTGCTGGCCGAGGTCGCAACCGGTGGATTCCACAACGGTCCCGCGGCCGCGATGATCACCAGCGCGGCAAGTGTCAAACGCAAGAGCGTGAGCCACCACGGCGTGCGCTGCGGGGTCTCTTCCCGGGGCGCGATATCGAACAGGAGCCGCGTCGGCGGGAAGGCGATGCGGCGCGGTTGCGGCGGAATGAGCCGCAGCAGCCACCACAGAACGGGCAGGCTCAATAGCGCGAGCAGCACCAGCGGCTGGGCGAAGCCGAGCGGAAGCCCCGCGATCACGCATGCCTCCCGGGTTGTCCCGCGACGCTCAACCGGCTGCCGACCACCGCGCCCGGGGGCGGCGCGCCCAGCCGTGCGTGCAGCGCGAGCAACAATTCGGTCGCCGGCCGGTCGGTGCGATGGATGGTGAAGCTCCAGCCCACCTTATCGGTCTCGGCGCGGATTTCCGCGCGGTGACGTGCCACGCGTTCCTCGTATTCGCCTTTCCAGGCCTCGGCGCGGCCGGCGGTGATGGAGCCCGCACCCTCCGGCTCGATGAACTCGACGCGGCCGGAATAGGGGAAAGTCTCTTCGGCCGGATCCACGATCTGCACGGTGTGGCCGTGCGCACCCGTCCCCGAAAGCTGCGCGAGCGTGGCGCGCACTTGCCCGATCGGGCTCCAGAAATCCGACACCACCACGATCTCGGCGAGCGAGGACGGCGCAAACAGCGGCGGCAGGCTGGGCCGCTCGGCGACGTCATGCACGATAGCATTTGCCATCTTGTCCAACACATTGCGGCTGCCGGTCGGCCGCATCAGGCCCGGTATGCCGACGCGCTCGCCCGCCTGCACTAGAATTTCGGCGAGGGCGAAGGCGACGACCAGGCATCGGTCGAGCTTGGAGTCTTGGGCAAGTTGCGAGCGAAACAGCATGGACGGGGAGCGGTCGGGCCACAGCCAAACCGTATGCGCGGCCTCCCATTCCTGTTCGCGCACATAGAGATGTTCATCGCGAGCGGAGCGTCGCCAGTCGACGCGGCGCGCGGGCTCTCCCGAGAGGAAGCGCCGGTACTGCCAGAAATTTTCCCCCGGGCCAGCGCGCTTTCGGCCGTGCAGCCCATGGATGACAGTGGCAGCGATGCGGCGCGCCTCGAGGATCAGGCGCGGCATGCTTTGCGCGAGCGAGCGGGCCTCGCCGCTCGCGCGCTGCGTTGCCCTGATCTCGTGCTTGTCCGCGCGCTGCTTTGCCGCTGCCATCCGATTATCCGATGCGCGCCTTGAGCCTGCCGATGACGCCTTCCATGGTCTCGCCGTCGGCGCGCGCGGCAAAGGTGAGCGCCATGCGATGCTTGAGGATCGGCTCGGCCATCGCCATGATGTCGTCGATCGACGGCGAGAGCCGCCCGTCGATGAGGGCGCGGGCGCGCGCGACCAACATCAGCGCCTGGCTCGCGCGCGGGCTTGGACCCCAGGCAATCAACTTGCCGAGTTCGCCGGTTTCGGGCCCGGGGCGAGCCGAGCGCACGAGGTTGAGGATCGCTTCCACGACCGATTCGCCGACCGGCAACCGGCGCACCAGCCGTTGCGCCCCCAAGAGCTCGTCGGCGGTCATGGTCGGCTTGGGCTTGCTCTCTTCCGTGCCGGTGGTGTCGAACACGATTTTGCGCTCGGCCTCGTGGTCGGGATAGTAGACGTCGATCTGCATCAGGAAGCGGTCGAGCTGCGCTTCCGGAAGGGGATACGTGCCCTCCTGCTCGATCGGGTTTTGTGTGGCGAGCACGTGGAAGGGGCGCGGAACGTCGTGACGATTGCCGGCAACCGTGACGTGATGCTCCTGCATCGCCTGCAGCAACGCCGACTGGGTACGCGGGCTCGCGCGGTTGATTTCGTCGGCCATCAGCAGCTGCCCGAAGATCGGGCCCGGGATGAACCGGAAGCTGCGCTTGCCGCCGGGGCTCTCGTCCAGCACTTCACTGCCCAGGATGTCGGACGGCATGAGGTCGGGGGTGAACTGGATGCGACGGGCGTCGAGTCCGAGCACGATGCCCATGGTCTCGATCAGCTTGGTCTTGGCGAGGCCGGGAAGACCGATCAGCAGCGCGTGACCGCCGCACAGCACGGTGATGAGTGCCTGCTCGACCACCGCCTCCTGCCCGAAGATCACATTGCCGATCGCGGCCTTGGCGGCAGCGACCTGGGCGCCGGTCGCTTCGGCCTGGCGCACAATCATGTCTTCGA
>JBJMTU010000053.1:0-7737 GCA_045811545.1 Xanthobacteraceae bacterium
GGTCTGCTCCCTCCCCCGCTTGCGGGGGAGGGTTGGGGAGGGGGTGGCTTGAATGCACTATGATGTTGCATGCCCCCGCCCTGTCCCTCCCCCGCCAGCGGGGGAGGGGCCGATGTGGCGCCCGCCGTCATGATCCAATGATCGCTGGCTAGTCAGCGGCAATGGCACTAAGGAGACTCCAATGCGCCGTCGCTTCGCCACGCTCGACGTGTTCACCGACCGCCGCTTTGTTGGCAATCCGCTCGCCGTGGTGCTCGAGGCCGAGGCGCTCGAGGCCGATGTCATGCAGGCCATCGCCCGCGAGTTCAATCACCCGGAGACGGTGTTCGTCTTCGCGCCGGCCGATGCAGCCCACCGCGCCCGTGTTCGCATTTTTACTCCGGTCCGGGAGCTGCCGTTCGCCGGACACCCGACCGTCGGGACCGCGGTGTTGCTTGCGGTCCGCGATGGCGCCGCCGCCGGCAGCGATCTCGTGTTGGAGGAAGGCCTCGGTGCGGTGCGCTGCACCGTCGAATCAGTCAACCGCGCGGGCGGCGGGGCCCGCTTTGTGATTCCGAAACTGCCGCACGAGGTCGGGCCAGCGGCGGACACCGCCGCCATTGCGGCGGCGCTGTCGCTGTCGCCGGGCGATATCGATGGGCGTCCGGCGCGAGGATCGGCCGGCATCCCCTTTACTTTCGTGCCGGTCGGGAGCCTTGCCGCGGTGGCGCGTTGCCGTCCCGATCCCGCTCAGTTCGATGCCGCCTTTCCCGATGGTGCGGTCTACGTGTTTTGCAGCGAGACCGTCGAGCCCGGTCACCAATTTCATGCCCGCATGTTCGCGCCCGGCATGGGTGTCCGAGAAGATCCGGCAACCGGATCGGCGGCCGCCGCCTTCGCGGGTCTAATTGCTTCGCGGCTAGGCGACGGGAACCACTCGATCGCCATCGAGCAGGGCTACGAGATGGGCCGGCCGAGCTTGATCCGTCTGACGGCCGCGGTCAGCGCGGGACGGCTCGCCTCCGCCTCCATCGGCGGCGATGCCGTCCTGGTTACCGAGGGTACGATCGAGGCCTGATCCATCGCTGGCCACGACGAGCTCAGTGCGAGATGGTTAAAGGACAATATCGCTGTCCTGGCGCCGGCTTGCATTCCGCTTGCGAAGCGGGCGGCTCTTCCGCTAGAACCACTCCGCAGCCAAGGACGTCTTGTTCGGCGACCTTGCATGACGAGGGCGAAGTGATGCCGACGCGCCGCGATATCCGCGCGATCACCCGGGAGGCTCAGCGCCTGCCCGGCGGCGCCCTCATTCTCGGCGGGCTCCTGCTCCTTATCGTCCCCTGAGCGCCGGCCGGGCGTTTGCGCCTGGGCACTCAGGGGGACCGAACGCACGGAACCCAGGGCGCCCGGTGAAGGGCGCGACGACGAGAAGGATCTAACATCATGACTGCGCCAGCGAAGTCCGAGCAGGACCGCGTCATCATCTTCGATACCACCTTGCGCGACGGTGAGCAGTGCCCCGGCGCCACCATGACCCACGAGGAGAAGCTCGAAGTCGCCGAGCTGCTCGACCAGATGGGCGTCGACGTCATCGAGGCCGGCTTTCCGATCGCGTCTGATGGCGACTTCGCGGCGGTGCAGGAGATCGCCAAGCGCACCAAGAACGCGGTCGTGTGCGGGCTCTCACGCGCCGGCTTCAAGGACATCGACCGTTGCGCCGAAGCGGTCAAGCCGGCCAAGCGCAGCCGCATTCACACCTTCATCTCCACCTCGCCGGTGCACATGAAGTACAAGCTGCAGAAGGAGCCGCACGAGGTCTATGAGCTCGTGATCGCGCAGGTCACCCGCGCGCGCAGCTACACCGATGACGTGGAATGGTCGTGCGAGGACGGCACCCGCACCGAGCATGACTTCCTCTGCCGCTGCGTCGAAGCCGCGATCAATGCCGGCGCCACCACCATCAATATCCCGGACACGGTGGGCTACACCGTCCCGGAGGAATATTTCGCGCTCATCGAGATGGTGCGCAATCGCGTGCCGAATTCCGATCGGGCGCGCTTCTCCGCGCATTGCCACGACGATCTCGGCATGGCGGTGGCGAACTCGCTCGCCGGCGTGCGCGCCGGCATTCGCCAGATCGAGTGCACCATCAACGGCATCGGCGAGCGCGCCGGCAACGCCTCGCTCGAAGAGGTCGTGATGGCGATGAAGGTGCGCAACGACGTGCTGCCGTACTGGACCAACATCGACGGCACGCTGCTCACGCGCGCCTCGAAACTGGTGGCGGCCGCCACCTCGTTCCCGGTGCAATACAACAAGGCGATCGTCGGGCGTAACGCCTTCGCGCACGAATCCGGCATCCACCAGGACGGCATGCTCAAGCACACCCAGACCTACGAGATCATGACGCCAGAGAGCGTGGGCGTGAAGCAGACCTCGCTGGTGATGGGCAAGCATTCCGGCCGCCACGCCTTCGTGCACAAGCTCGAGGAAATGGGCTACCACCTCGCCGGCAACCAGCTCGAGGACGCCTTCGTCCGCTTCAAGGCGCTCGCCGACCGCAAGAAGCACGTCTACGACGAGGATATCGAGGCGTTGGTCGACGAGGAGATCGCGCACGCGCAGGACCGCGTGAAGCTGGTCAGCCTCACCGTGATCGCCGGCACCATGGGGCCGCAATCGGCGACGGCGACGCTCGACATCGACGGTCGCCATCACACCGTGCAATCCACCGGCAACGGTCCGGTGGACGCGACCTTCAACGCCATCAAGAGGCTGATCCCGCACGAGGCGGTGCTCGAGCTCTACCAGGTGCACGCCGTCACCCAGGGCACCGACGCGCAGGCCGAAGTGTCGGTACGGCTGTCCGAGAGCGGCCGCGCTGTCACCGCCAAGGGCGCCGATCCGGATACGCTCGTCGCCTCCGCCAAGGCCTATCTCGGCGCCCTCAACAAGCTCATGTCGCGCCGCCACAAGGGCCAACCGGAACCGCTCGTGGCCGAGCGCCGCGTCCACTCGACCGATGTGGGTTGAGGACGGACGACGGACACGAGTTAGTATCGATTTCGGCGAACTGGAATCGGAGAGACGGACAAGCTCGGTCTACTCCCTCCCCCGCTTGCGGGGGAGGGGTGGGGAGGGGGCAGCGTGAAATGTTCTGTCCGTTGCGTGCCCCCTCCCTGTCCCTCCAGCCGAAGTCGGATGTTTCCGACTTCGGCCGGTCAATAACGCGGCCGAACTCGGGTAAACCCGAGTTCGGCTGCAAGCTGGGGAGGGGACGATGTGGCAACATCCGTCGTAATCCACCGACCGATGGCTCTACATCACCGAAACCGGTCGGCGGTCCGTAAGGGTGGGTATCTGTCGCCTGTCACCCGACCTCCCGTCTCGCCTCGGCAATGAGCGGAGCAAGCGCGTCGGGCGAGGCTGCGGCGGCCTCTGCGCGCACCGCCGCGATCGGCGGGGCGATGATCCGGTGGCGCCAAACGCCGAGAACCAGAGCCCCAAGCACGACGATGGCGACCGCGGCGGACACTTTGATGTCGGGATAAAACATCGCTACGAACGAGACGAGCGCCAGCAGCGCGCGTAGCGCCAGGTCGATACCCGGCCGCTCGTGGAAGCGCCCGAACATCGCGAATGTGATGCCGCAGGTGCTGATGAGCACCAATAGCGTGTCCGCGATCTGCATCCAGCCGGGATTCACCACCATGTTCGAGCGGGTGAAGATCGCGAACGTCATCATCGTGATCGGCATGCAGATTTTCAACGCCTCGTACATGGTCTTGAGGAAGGAAGCGTTCGCGATCCGCGCGGAAACCGCAGCCGTGAGCGAGGTGGGCGGCGACAGCTCGCCCCAGACCGACATGAGAAAGACAAAGAAATGGGCGATCCACGGGTTGATTCCGAGCTCTTGCATCGGCCGCACGATGACCACCGCGCCGATGATGTAAGTCGCGGTGGGCGGAAGACCTGCGCCGGCGAGCCAGCCGAAAATCCAGGCCATGAATATCATGGCGACGATGTTCCAGGCGCCGAGGTCGAGAAGCATGGCGCCCATCCGGTTGATGAAACCGGTGACGGTGAACAAGCCGATCATGATGCCGAGCGTTGCGAGCAGCAGCGTGAGATATGACGTCATCTCGGCATGCGTTTCGATGGCGCGCCGGATGTCGCCGGACAGCGTCTCGTTGGCGAGGGCGGGGTCCTTCAGCGCGTATTTGAAATAGAGAAAGAGGGCGACCAGCAGTCCGAGCATGAAGCTTGCGGTATAGAGCGCGGCGAGCAATTCGCCCTTGCCGACGAAGCCCATCAGATAGATGAGATAGAGCACCGAGGAGAAGAAGATGGCGGTCTTGAGCTTGTCGTAGAGCGGGACCTGCGGCCTGTCGATGGCATCGCGCGGCAACAGGCGCACGCAGAGCAGATAGACCGCGACGCCGACCGAAACGTAGTAGACGAAGGCGAGCGCAAATCCGCGCAGCACGACGTCCCAGTAGGGCACGCCGAGGAATTCCGACATCAGGAAGGCGCCGACGCCCATCATCGGCGGCATGATCAAGCCGCCCATCGAGGCCGACGTCTCGACCGCGGCGGCAAAGGTGCCGGGGACGCCATAGCGCATCATCAGCGGAATTGTGATGGTGCCGACCACGGCAGCGTTGGCCGACCCGCTGCCGCTAATCATTCCGATCGCGCTCGATCCCACCACCGCGGTTTGCGGGATCAATTGCCTGGACCGGCCGGCGATCAGCCGCACCACGTTGATCATGGCGCGCTGCGCGTCGAAGCCGTTCGCAACGCCGGCCAGCAACAGGAAGGCGGCGATCAGGGTGAGTGCGATCTGGCCGTAGAGGCCGTAGATACCGGTCGAGAACTCGACCGTGCTCGAGGTCACGACGCGGTAGAAACTCGTGCCGGGATGCCAGAAGAAATCGATCGGGCTGAGATACCCCCAGAGCGTGTAAACGACGAGGACAATATTGGTCCAGAACAGGATCGGATGGGCGAGCCGGGACAGCTCCATCACCAGCAGGAACATCAATAGACCAACGATGAAATCCTGCTGCGTGTAGGAGCCTTGCGAATAGATCGCGATCCGTTCGAATTCGAAATAAAAATAGATGAAGGAATAGGCGCAGATGCCGAGATAGGCCGCGACCAGCAGGTGGTTGGCGATTGGCGGCAGCCGTTTGTAGAGATGGTTCTCCTGATACATGAACAGGATTTGCAGGGACAGCGCGATCGGCAGCACGCGCGCCACCAGCTCCTGCGCGCCGCCGAGGCCAGTGTAGAAAAACCAGACCAGCCAGACGAACTGGATCAGCGCGAAGGCGAACGTCATATTTTTGAGCGTGACGTAATTCTTCACCGCCGCGTGCGTCATGGCGTTCCCCCCTGGAACCGGCGGATGCGTGCGGTTCGCCGGACGGCCTGCGCGCGGCTCGTGGCACGGGACGCCTCGCGAGCGGTGCGGCCCGCCCCGCGCCGGTGCCCCGATGCCTCGAACCCCGTTCGGGACGGGACCCGCCGCGTGCGCGGATCCCCGTCGCCGGGACCGTTCAAGCGATCAGCTCGCGCTCGACGAGATCTTCCACTTGTCGTTCCAGGCCTTGTGCTCCTTCAGGAACTTGGCCAGGCCGGGATGTACCGGGACTTGTGGATTGGCCTCGATGCCCTGCACCTGCATGCCGACGAAATCCTTGGCCATCGGCGTGAAGCCCGGATCGACTTTCACGAGCTCGTCTTTCTTGTCGTAGAATGCCTTGATCATCTTGTAGACGACGTCTTCCGGCAGATCGATCCGTGCGTTGTAGCCGAACAGGATCGGCACGCCCATGAGCGTCGTGGGGCCGACGTCCTTGCTGAACGCGCCCTTCGGATCGATCTCGGCGATCGCGAGGCCGGCTCCCTTGAGTTTGGCGACCTCGTCCGGACACGGATTGACGACCTTGATGTCCATGCGGATCTCGGTCTCCCTCCAGTAGGCGGCGAGCGAGCGCCCGGCGGTGGTGTAGGTCGCGGAACCGACGATCGTGCCCGCCTCGAGGGCGTCGGCGGTCGACTTGAGATCGATCTGCACGTGCTTGAAGTCGTAGCCGAGCACCTTGTAGATGCGCTGCCAGTTGAGCCAGTTCTGGAAGCCGGCCTGGGTGTAGAACACGGGCTTGCCGCTGAAGTCTTTCCAGCACTTGAACTTGTCGGCGTCCTTGGCCGACGTCGCCAGCATCGATTCCATCGGGTAAGCGTACCAGGTGTGCACGAGCTCCGGCTTGGTGGGCTGGAAATCCTTGAAGCCGCCGACGCGCTCCTGGAACTGGGTCATGCCGATGTCGGCGGTGTAGGCGATCTCGCCTTCGCCGTTCATCACCGCCTTCATCGCGACGGTCGGGGAGGTGTACGGCTGCACGGTGACGGTGTACTCGCCGCCGAGTGCCTCTTCGACGATCTTCGCCATCGAGGCGGCGATCGTGTAGCCGTAGGAGCCCACCTGCGACGTGGTCCAGCGCAGCGACCTGCGCTGCTGCGCCTCCGCCGGCGGCAGCGCCGCCGCTATTGCGGCGAGGGCCACGGCGGACGTGATCAAAATGCGTGCTTTGGTGGGCATCGGTATCCTCCTCTGGGTTTCTTGGCAGGCGGACCGCCGCTCTTGGCGAGGCGCGCTTCGGCCAATCATAGCCGAGCCGGCGGCTCGATTGAACCTGCCGTGCTGGGACCACTTGCCACCCCGCCACTTGCCAGCTCGGGGCACGCTGTTCGGCCGGCAGGGCCGGGCGACGCCATCTTCTCGGCAGGTCGCGCTTCCGCAGGTCCTGCGACCGCCAGCGTTCCGGCACCCTTCGGCCGGCATGGGCCTGACGCCAACGCTGGTCGGGCGCCTACGATGGCGGGAAGCACTATCGATGTTGATCACGAGATCAATCGTGCTCACATGAGCAGATACAGAACATGACGAAGCTGTAATGTTGGGTCGCGAAGTTGTTATCTAACTAAAGTTTAACTTGATGCATTGGTTTCGCGGCTTTGTACTAACGTGCAAGTGGGGTGACATGGAGGGCAGTCATGTGGAAAGCCATCGTTGTCGGAACCGCAGCGCTCGCCATCGCGGGAACTTCGCTCGTGTACGCGCAGCAGCGCGGCGGCCGTGACGGCATGATGCAGGGGATGCAGGGCAGGCAGTTCAACGCCGAGGATCTGCGCGCATTTGGCGAGGCGCGAATCGCGGCGCTCAAGGCGGGTTTGACGCTGACGCCGGAGCAGGAGAAGAACTGGCCCGCGTTCGAGCAGGCGGCGCGCGATTTGGCCAAGGTGCGCATGGAGCGGAGGAGCGCGATGCGCAACGCTCCCGCGACCGACGACCCGGCCGAGCGCCTGCGTCAGCGCGCCACAGCCCTGTCGGAGACCGGGGCGGCCTTGAAGAAATTGGCCGACGCCACAGATCCCCTGTACAAGAGCCTTGACGAGAATCAGAAACGGCGCTTTGCGATACTCAATCGCTTGGCCGGGCCGGACCGCGGCGGGTTCCGCGGCCGTGAAGGACGCGACGGCGACGGAATGCACCACTGGGGCCCGCGCCGATTCGATAGGGGCATGCTGGATATGGAACACCCTGGCGGACAACGCCTGTAGTCACCATATAACCGAGCCTAGCGCCGGCGGTCGCACTCCCAGCCCCCCGACACGATCGCCGACGTACGGGAGCCGCCGGGTCCCCACCCGGCGGCTTTCCTTTTGTGGAACTCCGGTGCGCGGGTGTGA
>JBJMTU010000054.1:0-13794 GCA_045811545.1 Xanthobacteraceae bacterium
AAACGTCGACGTCCAGCCCTTCTCCGCCGACACCTTCGTGAGCGCAGCCGTCAACGTCGTCTTGCCGTGGTCCACGTGACCAATCGTGCCAACGTTGCAATGCGGCTTCGTGCGTTCAAATTTCTGCTTGGCCATGGCTCGGCTCCTGTGGGACCTTTCTCAACTAAGCTCAGACTGCATCGCCCGAGACGTCAGGCGAACTTCGCCTGGATCTCGGCGGCGACCGCCTGGGGCACCTGTTCGTAGTGATCGAATTGCATGGTGAAGGTGGCACGCCCCTGCGACATGGAGCGCAGATTGCTCACGTAGCCGAACATGTTGGCGAGCGGTACCATCGCGTTAACGACGTTGGCGTTGCCGCGCATGTCCTGACCTTGGATCTGTCCGCGACGCGAATTGAGGTCGCCGATGACGGAGCCCGTATAGTCCTCGGGCGTCACCACCTCGACTTTCATGATCGGCTCTAGCAGGACGGGAGAACCCTTTTGCAGGGCCTCGCGCAACGCCGCTCGCGCGCAGATTTCGAAGGCGAGCGCGGACGAGTCGACATCGTGATACGCGCCGTCAACCAGCGCCACCTTGAGATCGACAACCGGGAAACCCGCCAGCACGCCGGAGCCGAGCACCGATTCGAGGCCCTTCTCGACCCCGGGAATATATTCCTTCGGCACCGTTCCGCCGACGACTTCATTTTCGAACTCGAAACCTCCGGCCGGCGGCAATGGCTCGGCGACGATCTTGACGCGGGCGAACTGGCCGGCCCCGCCGGTCTGCTTCTTGTGCGTGTAATCAACCGTGACACGCTTGGTGATCTTCTCACGATAGGCCACCTGCGGCGCGCCAATATTGGCGTCCACTTTGTAGGTACGCTTGAGAATGTCGACCTTGATGTCGAGATGAAGCTCGCCCATGCCCTTGAGGATCGTTTGGCCCGATTCCTGATCGGTGGTGACGCGGAACGAGGGATCCTCGGCCACCAGCTTGGCGAGCGCGACGCCGAGCTTCTCCTGGTCCGCCTTCGACTTCGGTTCGATCGCGATCTCGATCACGGGATCGGGGAATTCCATCTTCTCCAGGATCACCGGCTTCTGCGGATCGCAGAGCGTGTCGCCGGTGCGCACCTCCTTGAGGCCGGCGAGCGCGACGATGTCGCCGGCATAGGCCTCCTTGATGTCCTCGCGATTGTTGGCGTGCATCAGCAGCATCCGGCCGATGCGCTCCTTGCGGTCCTTGCTGGAATTGATCACGCCGGTTCCGCTTTCGAGACGGCCCGAATAGATGCGGCAGAACGTGATGGTGCCAACGAAGGGGTCGTCCATGATCTTGAAGGCGAGCATCGCCAGCGGCTCGGTATCCGAAGGCTTGCGCACGACTTCATTGCCCTGGCTGTCGATGCCCTTGATCGGCGGCACATCAAGCGGCGACGGCAGGTAGTCGACCACCGCGTCGAGCAGCGGCTGCACGCCTTTGTTCTTGAAGGCGGAGCCGGCGAGCACTGGAAAGAAGGCGCCGGTGATCACCGCCTTGCGGATGAGGCGCTTGAGAGTGGCTTCGTCGGGCTCTTTGCCCTCGAGGTAGGCGGCCATAGCGTTGTCGTCGAGCTCGACCGCGGCCTCGATCATCCGCTCGCGATATTCCTTGGCCTGTTCGAGCATATCGGCGGGAATTTCGACGTCGTGATACTTGGCGCCCAGCGCCTCGTCGTCCCAAACGACTCCAACCATGCGCACCAGGTCGACCACACCCTTGAACTGGTTCTCGCTTCCGATCGGGAGCTGAATCGCCACCGGCTTGGCGCCCAAGCGATCGACAATGTCCCTGAGGCACTGGAAGAAATCCGCCCCCACTTTGTCCATCTTGTTGCAGAAAACGATCCGCGGGACCTTGTATTTGTCGCCCTGGCGCCACACCGTCTCGGTTTGCGGCTCGACGCCCTGATTGCTGTCGAGCACGCATACCGCACCGTCCAGCACGCGCAGGCTGCGTTCCACCTCGATGGTGAAATCGACGTGACCGGGCGTATCGATGATGTTGAGCCGCTTGTTTTTCCAGAAGGCCGTGGTTGCGGCCGACGTGATGGTGATGCCGCGCTCCTGCTCCTGCTCCATCCAATCCATGGTCGCGGCGCCTTCGTGCACCTCGCCCATCTTGTGGCTCTTGCCGGTGTAGTAGAGGATCCGCTCGGTCGTCGTCGTCTTCCCGGCATCGATGTGGGCCATGATGCCGAAATTGCGGTAGTCCTCGATGGGATGGCTGCGGGGCATGAGCGGCGAGTTCCCTAATCTCTTGCTGGCCGTCACCAGCGGTAATGCGAAAACGCGCGGTTGGCCTCCGCCATGCGGTGCGTGTCCTCGCGTTTCTTGACGGCGTTCCCCCGACTGTTGGATGCGTCGAGCAACTCGGCCGAGAGCCGCTCGGTCATCGTCTTCTCGTTGCGCTCGCGGGCGGCCGAGATGATCCAGCGGATGCCGAGCGCCTGCCGCCGCGTCGTGCGAACCTCGACCGGGACTTGATAGGTCGCCCCACCGACGCGTCGCGAGCGCACTTCGATCGAGGGCATGACATTTTCGAGCGCCTGCTCGAAGACGCCGATCGGATTCTGCTTGGTCTTGCCTTCGATGATGTCGAGCGCGCCGTAGACAATTTTTTCGGCGACTGACTTCTTGCCGGCGCGCATGATCACGTTCATCAGTTTCGAAACCACCAGGTTCCCGAATTTCGGGTCCGGGTTGATCTCTCGCTTCTCGGCACTGTGACGGCGGGACATCGCTTTTCTCTGTCTTTGGTCATGGCCGGGCTTATCCCGGCCACCCACGTCTTGCCTCTCGGATCCCGGGGTTCGCTTTGCTCGCCCGCGGATCTGAGCTAAAAGAGGCCGAAATTACTTCGGCCTCTTTGCCCCGTATTTGGAGCGTCGCTGCTTGCGATTCTTCACGCCTTGGGTGTCAAGCACACCACGCAGGATGTGGTAGCGCACGCCGGGCAGGTCCTTCACCCGGCCGCCGCGGATCATTACCACCGAGTGCTCCTGCAGATTGTGGCCCTCGCCCGGGATATAGCCGATTACCTCGAATCCATTGGTGAGCCGCACCTTCGCGACTTTGCGCAAGGCCGAGTTCGGCTTCTTGGGCGTCGTGGTGTAAACGCGCGTACACACTCCACGCTTCTGCGGGCTCTGCTGCAGCGCCGGCACTTTTCTCTTCGCATGCTGCGTCACGCGCGGCTTGCGGATCAGCTGATTGATGGTCGGCATCGTCTCGCCTGCTAGCCTTCGCTGTCCCATCCCGGGGGGCGGGGCGAAGAAGGGTTCATCCCAACGCGCAAAACGGAAGAGCGCCTTCCGCTCCCGGTGCGTTGGCGCTCACCCGTTTCACAGAGGACCGTCCCGCGCGAACGCGAAACGGTCATGCACCTTCTCGTCTGACAGTCGTCAGAGGCAGCGTCTGAGCTTCATTCATCGAGGCTGGTGACACCCGCCCGCCGCCGAAAGAGACCTCAATCTCAATGGTTTAGCGGACCGGCGCGCCGTTCCGAGCAAGCGAAGCTCACCGCCTGCCGAAAAGTGGGCGGTATGTATCGGCGGGAGGGGGCGAAGTCAAGGCGCAAAAGGGCGGAAATATCCGACGTTTTCAATGTTTTGACGCGAATGGGCGATTGCCGAAACAGGCGTTAGGCGGCGGCTTTTTCGAGCCGCGCCACCTCTCGCCGTACCAGGTTGCAATAGACGCCCTTGCTTCGCACCAACACCTGCGGCGGGCCGTCCTCACAGACCTGGCCCGCCTGCAACACGACGATCCGATCGAAGTTGCGCAAGCTTGACAGCCTATGCGCGATTGCGATCACGGTCCTGCCGCCCATCAACCGATCCAAGGCCTCCCGCACGGCCTCCTCCGATTCGCTGTCGAGCGCGGAGGTTGCTTCGTCGAGCAGGAGTATTGGTGCATCCTTGAGGAAGGCGCGGGCAACGCCGATGCGCTGGCGCTGCCCTGGTGAGAGCTTCACGCCTCTGTCGCCGACAATCGTTGCGGCGCCCTCCGGCAATTTGTCGATGAAGTCACAATTGGCCGCGGCAATTGCTTCCCGCACATCCGCGTCGGAGGCCTCCGGCCGACCATAGCGGATGTTCTCCATGATCGAGCGGTGGAACAACGAGATGTCCTGCGGAACGACGGCAATGCCGGAGCGCAAGCTCTCCTGCCGCACGCGCGCAATATCTTGGCCGCCGATGAGAATGCGCCCGCCTTGCAGGTCGTAGAAACGTTGCAGCAAGACAAAGAGAGTCGATTTGCCGCAACCCGACGGCCCGACCAGGCCCGCGCGCTGACCAGGTTCGATGCGCAGGCTGAAGTCGCTAAACACTCTGCGCCCGTCGGGGTAACAGAAATCAAGGTTCTCGAACTCGACGGTCGCACCCGAGCGCACCAGCGACGTGGCCTCCGGGTGGTCGCGCAGACGATGCGGAATAAGGAGTGTCGCGAGCGCTTCCGAAAGGCGCGCCAGATGCTGGGTGACGTCGACCAGCGCCACGGCAAGATCGCGTGTGGCATGCAGAATTGAAAGGCCAAGCGTGCAGACCAACACCACGTCGCCTGCCGTCGCGGCTCCGTTCTGCCAAAGCACGATGGCCCATGCCAACAGAGCGATGATGAGAACAACGGTCACCACGGCATGGAACAGGCGCAGCTTTTCCAGATAGATCAGACTGCGCCGGCGCGCCGTCATCTCCCGGTCGATGGTGACGTCAAGCCGTCGGTGTTCGCGGCCGAGCCCGCAAAACGACCAAACCAAGGGCAAGTTGCCGACGACATCCACCATTTCCCCGTCGACGGCCGCCGCTCGGTGGGCGAATTCGTGATGCAGCGGCCGGCCCGCGGCGGCAAGACGGAACATCGCCACGACCAAAATACCGGCCAGCGCCAGCAAGACGGCGGCCATCGGCAGGCTCACGGTCACCACGAAGCCGATGGCGATCAGCGTCGCCATGCAGGGCGGCATCACGTTCCATACCGACATGTTTTGTAAAGTGAAGACGGCGTTGGAGGTCGCGGTGATCCGGCTGGTCAACGTCCCCGGCATGCGGTCGGCAAAGTAGCTCGGCGCATGGCCGGTAAGATGCCGGAACAAGTCGCGCCGGAGGTCACCGGTGACCGCAACGAAGGTGTAGCTGGCGATCCAGCTGGCCACGCGCCACAAAAAGTTGTCGGCTGCAATCAGCGCGGCGAGCAACATGAAGCCCAGCCACGCGTCTTTCGCATGGGAGGTAAGCCCTCCTGCAAGTGTGTCGACTAGAACTTTGACGCCGTACTGGGCGCCGACCGAGCAACCGACCGCCGCGACGACGGCTGTCACGATTGCGGCATGCGCGAGCGGCCGCCTCCTTACATAGCGGGCGAGAAACGCAAGGGGTCGGTCGGAATACCGACAAGCGTCAGCGTCTTGCATTTGCGGCCGGAAGCTCCCAGTCGGCTACGCACGCCCTATGAGTTCCAGCAACGCAACAACAGGCCCTGGGGTTCCGCGGGAACCCAGCCAGTTGATGGGAGATGAGAATGTCGGGAACAGCAGAGCTGCGCCAGCAACCTGATCGGAGGGGAGACGGGCTTAACCAGCAGCCTTGAGTCGCCTCGGATCTGGACGCGTCTCCGGCAGCAGCAGTCCAACCAGAATCAGACCGCAAGCACCAATGAATGCAAGGCTGAAGAACGCGACGCTGCTGCCGAAGTGATCCATCGCATAACCGGCGAGGGTGGTGCTCAACGCGGCGCCGATGCCTACCGCGCTACCAACGATGCCGAGACCGAGATTGAACCGTCCCGTCCCACGCGTGATGTCCGCCACCACGAGCGGTAGAATCACACCCAGAACTGCCGCGCACACGCCATCGAGAAGTTGCACGGCAACGACCAAATAGGGGTTGGTCACGAATGCAAACAGCACCCCGCGCGCTGCCAAGGCAGCAAAGCAGAAGAACAGTAGCGGTCTGCGCCCCCACGAATCCGCAACTCGCCCAACCCAGGGAGCAAACCCCGCGACGACGAGTTGCGGCACGAGAATGCAGGCGCCGATCAAGGTCGTCGCCCACTCGCTCGCGCGCAGGGTCAAAATCCCGCCCATCAGCGGCAGCATCGCCGCGTTCGCAAGCTGAAACAGCAAGATGCAGGCGGCAAATATAAGCAGCCGGCGGTCACGCAAGAGCGTGCACACGCTTATGCTTGCGGACGCAGTCTCGGTGTCGCGTGGATGGTCAGGCTCGCCGACGCGGATGCGCCCCAGCGCCAGTATCGCTGGGGCGGCGAGCGCGGCCGTGAGGAAGAATACCGCCTGATTGGAGACGAGGTATCCACACAGGCCCATTGCCGCGGCGGCAAAGCCGTTGCCGATCGATGCGAAGCGGGCATTGCGGCCGAGTCGGGTTCCGAGCGCGGCGTGACCGACGAGGCCTAGGCTGATTGCGGCGATGACGGGCCCGAGCACGCAGCTCGCTGCCGCATGCAGCACGCGCGATCCCATCACCACCAAAAACGTGGGCCAAATGGCAAGGGCAAGCGCGCTCAAGCAGATCGCCGCTACCGCAAGTATGGCAACCAGCCGGGCGGAACGCACCGCATCGACCAGCGCCCCGCCGGGCAACTGACAAGCGAGCGCCACCAGTCCGCCGGCGGTCAAAACAAGGCCGATGTCGAACTGGGTCCAGGCGTGCGCGGTCAGATAGATCGCGACGAAAGGACCGAAGCCGGTTTGGATGTCGGCGAGGAAAAAGGTGAACCAGTCAAGGCCGCGCGCGCTCGCGCGCGACGCCGCATCGCGTGTTGCGGGCGCCGTTTGCTTGAATGTCGCCGATGGCGCAAAACCGACCTCGGCGCGGCGGCCCAGCCGACCGCCGTCAAGTTCCAGTGCTAGCGCTGACAGCCCTAAATCTCCGGCGCCGTAGGGGAATTACGGCGTCGGTTTTGGCCGGCTGCCCCGTGCAACCGGCCACCCCTCCTCTCAAGCGGCGCCCCACACCGCGCTCACGCATGACGCAGGACGTCGTGCTTGCTCCGAGAGTCAGAATGCGCAAAGGCGGCATTTTTGAGAAGCCGCCTGTGAGTTCCATACAAAATCGGTATTATGGGAAGGCCGATTTCTTTTGAGCTCCATAGCGGTCCGGAACTTTCCCGTCCGGGCGCCGTTGGCGCCCATGGCGGAGCACGCGATTCATCCTCCGATCCATCTCGTCACGCATCCCGACGAGCCGATCCGTTCGCTGGAAGCGGCGGCCAAAGTGATTCGACGCCATGCCGGCGAGCATCGCGATCGCAACGCCGAGAACCTGCTACGCCAAATCAAGAGTGCCAAGACGCTCGAACAGGCCGACGCCGCCGGCAAGGCGTTTCGCGCCTGGGCCGAGGCCGAAGGCCTGCTGCTGGTCCCGCCGGAAGACGGCACGCGCGACTAGTGCAAATCTAAATTGCTGCCCGGGCGTAAAATGCTGTGCGCAAGCTCACTTGCGCTCGAGAATCGCGGCGATCGCCTTGACTTGGTTGCGTGCATAGAGCGGCAGGCCGGCGCTGATCGAGTTGCCGCTGTTGAACGAGCTCTTGCCGGCAAGCACCTGAGCGGGCACCAGGTTTCGCAGCACCGGCACTTTCACGAATTCTTTTTTCTTCGCCAGCACATTGCTTTCCACGGCCAGCGCGATGAAGACCGTGACAACAGTCTGTTTCGCGTCGGTCGGATGCGCCTGAAAGACGGCGAGCAATTTACCGAACTGCATCACCTGGTTGACGAAGAAGATATTTTGTTCGAGCGCGCCCGCGGGCGGCGTGTCGAACCCGGTCAGTGCTGCAAGGCCCATCTCGGTGACCTCTGCCGCGGGCCGCAGCGTCAATTCGCTCTCGAACTCGAGGTAGTCCGGGATTTTTTTGGCGCCCTCGCGGAGCTTGTTGGCGATCTGGATGCCGACCGGCAATTTGCCTTCGAACTGGTAGCGCGAGTGGATGCAGATCGTGACCGGCCGTGTTTCACACCAGCGCCGCAGCGGGTGCTGGTTATGCACGGCGCGCGGGTCCTTGGCAGAGACTGCCTCGGCCGGGGCAATCAAGTTGTGCTTGATCGCGGGATCGATGCGCTCGACGAAAGGCAGCGCCACGAAGCTTGCGAGGTCGATCGAGCCGGGCGGCCGCGCCAGCGCAAAGCGGGCTTCACCTACGTACATGTGGAGCTTTTCCTTGAAGCGCTTGCGCACGCCGTCGACCGTGACTTCGACGGTCGGTTCGAGGTAGCTCGGAAAGGGCGTCAAGAATTGCTTCTCGAGCGGTCGCGTCTGCGCCCAATCCTCAAAGCGGATCAGTCCGGTATCCGTATCGATCAACTCCTCACTGGGCCGGTCGATGAACGCGATGGTTCTCGGCTTGAGCCGATCGACCGCAAGCTCGGCGGGCGACGCCGCCTCTTCGATGCGGAACTCTTGCGCCCCGGCATGAGTGCCCTCACCGGCGGCAAATGCCGCCAGCCCCAGGAGCAAGGCGGCACGCTTCCAGGTCCTCATCACGGGGTCTTTCAGTGGTATCGCCGATTGCCCCAGATATATCCGGGGTCGATGCGTTGTGGCGTTTGGTACTCGCGCCCGTAGGGATCGCGCGGCGGCTGCGCCTGAAATCGCGGATCACGCCCGTACTGGCCGGATTGGCCGTAGTAGTATTGTCCGGGCTGCCGCCACGGATCGCGCGGCGCCGGAACGTACCGGCCGTTATTGTCGTAGTAGTAATACCCTCCGCGCTGCTCGTACTGACCGTAACCGTATGGACTAGGCGCCACGCTGTAAAACTCGCGCGAGCCGTAGGTATCCCCCTGCGACACGAGTTGATGCTGGGTATCGACGATCTGGCCGCTGCGATCGATGCGGAAGCATTCGGTGATTGCTCTTCCGCTGCTGACTTGCATCTCCCCCGAATCGAGGTCGATGGATTTGCATGCCAGATGGCGTTTGGCCTCAGGCGACGGCGGGGCCAGCGCGGTTTTCGGCGCCACGTTGGACCATACCGCCTGGATCACCGGCTCGAAGATCGGGACTGCGACGTGGCCGCCGGTGGCACCGCCGCCCAGCGTGCGCCGCTTGCCGGCGGAATTGTCGTAGCCGATCCAGACGGCGACGGTGACATCGTTGGTGAAGCCGATGAACCAGGCGTCGTTTTCATTGTCGGAGGTGCCGGTCTTGCCCGCGACATAGGGCGCAAGGCCGGAGATCGACCGTGCCGTTCCCCGCGCCAACACGCCCTGCAGCATGGTCTTGAGTTGATAAAAGGCGGCGCGATCGACCGAGGAGACCATCACCGACGATTTCGGGTCATGGCGATAGATCACCGTGCCGTTGCGTTCGATGGAATCGATGACGTGCGGGGCGGGATGCAGCCCTTCATTCGCGATGGTCGCATAGAATGCCGCGAGATCGATCGGCCGCACCGGTTGCGCGCCAAGCACGAATGGATAGTACCGCAAACATTCACGATAAATCTGTGCTTCCAAGGCGAGCTTGCAAAGGCGATCGAGGCTCGCTTCCGGGCTGCTCTCGATGCCGCCATCGAGCAGATGGACGGTGGCGAGATTGCGCGAATTCTCGAGCGCCCGGCGTAACGTGAGAATCCCGCCGTAGCCGCCGTCGTAGTTCTTCGGCGTCCAGTAATCCTGCTCGCGCGCGCGGCCGCCGCCCAGCGGTGGAAGCGTAATCGGCTCGTCGCTGACCAGCGTGTTGGGTTGCAAGCCGTTGCGCAGCGCCGCGAGATAGCTCAGCGGCTTGATCGCCGAACCCGGCTGGCGCACGGCCTGCGTCACGCGATTGAGCTGGCTCAGCGGGTACGAGAAACTGCCGGTCATGGCGAGGATGCGGCCGGTCTTGTTCTCCAGGACGACCACCACCCCTTGCACCACCGGCCGCACGCGCAGCTCCGCGCGCCCGGCGGTCTTGCCCTTGCCGTCGGCTACGCGCACCAGCACCACATCGTGGAGCGCGAGCTTGCGCTGGGCGATGGCATTGTCGACCGAGAGCGGCAGGATACGTCCATCGGCCAAGCCCACGCGCCAAGCCCCGCCTTTGCCGCTCGGCTTCTCCAGCACGATGGCCGCCGTCCAGTGCACGTCGTACAGCGGCAGCCGTGCGTTCGCCAGCGCCCGCTGCCAGGCCGGCCTTTTATCGGCGATCTTCTTGTCCGTCTCGCGTTGGATGGCTTGACCGAGATTGGCCTCGGCCGAGCGAAACTGAACGCGCCCGGCGCTGCGCTCGTAGCGCGAAAGCCCCTCCTGCAACGCCTCCTCCACAGACCGCTGCAATTGCGGAACGATGGTCGAGCGCACCGTGTAGGAATTTGCCGTGATCGCGTCGATGCCGGCGAGCGACTTCGCTTCGCGGGCAACCTGATCGACGAAATGGTAGCCGATTTCGCGACGCGGACGTGCGTAGGGCACAAGCGTTGGCAACGCGGGTAATCCCCGCCCGGTCTGCTCAGCGGCAAGCGCACCATCCTCCTGCATGCGGCTGAGAACGTAGGCCAGCCGTTCTTGCGCCCGGGTGGGATGCCGGTCGGGATTGAAATAGTTCGGCCCCTTGGTCAGCCCGGCTAGAAGCGCGCCCTGCTCGAGTGTGAGCTCTTTCGCTGGCTTACCGAAATAGCCGCGCGCGGCGAGTTCGATGCCCCACGAGCCGCGCCCGAGATAGACGGAATTGAGATAAAGCTCGAGAATTTCCGCCTTGCTCAGCGCGCGCTCGAGGCGCGAGGCCACGATCATCTCGCGAATCTTACGCTCATAGGTGAGGTCTTCGCCTACCAGCAGGTTCTTGACGATCTGCTGAGTAATCGTGGAGCCGCCTTGCGGGCGCCCGGACGAGGCGAGATTGCCGATGAAGGCGCGAATCAAGCCGCGCTCGTCGACACCTTTGTGTTGATAGAAGCGCTTATCCTCGGCCGCCAGAAAGGCCTTCTGCACGTGTTCCGGAATGTCGGCGAGCTGCACCCAGACCCGCCGCTGGTTTTCTTCGAACACCTCTGCAAAGCGTTCGCCTTTGCGATCGAGCACGATGCTCGCGCCGGGAAGTCTCATGCCCTTGAGCTTTGTATGATCGGGCAGGTCGGTCGTCGCCTTGTTGTAGAAATCGATGACATCGCCGAGATCCACGGCCGATACGGCAACATTTTCGTTCTTGCAGAACTGCCGGTAGGCCGTTTGCAGATCGGCGAAATTGATGCCGCGAAACGCCTTGTTCTCGCTGGTGACCGCTTGTGGGTCGTCCATGGCGGTGGCCAGAAGATCTTCGAGGTTGATGTCCTCGATGTCGAATGCCTTGCGCATGTGCGCGCAACCCGCGCGCAGCAGTTGCGCCACAAGCTGCTGATCTTGAGCGCGGTCGAAGCGCGGCTTCACCGCTTCCGGCGCGGTTGTTACCTGACTGAGCGCCAGCGCGGTCGCAAAAATTTTGACTAGAATCGATTCCATCTGACCGCGCGAAGACCAGAGGCCCAAGGCGAGAGTGGCCGCACCCCTAACTCAGCGATACAAAATGGCTTTTTGGCGTGTCTGGTTCCTTCTCCGCGCAAAATTAGCTTGCGACCTTTTGCTGGAGACACCGCATCCGGCACATTCGTTGCCCGGCTCCGCCGGGAGGAACATCTCATTGGAAAATATCGGTAAATTTGGCGACCCGCCGTTTGTGGCGCGAGCGCGGTTGCCCATCACACGACAAGTACCAACGCCGGGCGCGAGTGCCGATGTCCGCCGGCGGCCGCAACGACTGCGCGAATCAAGTGGGGCCGCCTGCGGGCGGCCCCCTGCGCAATTCAAGTTTGATTGCCGGCGCTATTCCGCCGCCGGCAATTGCGCCGGTTGCGGCGCCTCCGCGGCAGCCGCCTGCGCGGCCGCCTCCTTCTCGCGCTCTTCCAGGATGAGCGCGTCGCGCTTGACCGCGACCTCGCGCAACGTGTTCATCATGGCGCCGGTGCCCGCCGGAATCAGGCGGCCGACGATGACGTTCTCCTTGAGGCCTTCGAGCGTGTCGATCTTTCCGTTGACCGCCGCCTCGGTGAGCACCCGGGTGGTCTCCTGGAAGGACGCCGCCGAGATGAACGACCGCGTTTGCAGCGAAGCCTTGGTGATGCCGAGCAGCACGGGGTGGCCGACGCCCGGTTTCTTGCCCTCTTCCTTCGCCCGCGCATTGATCTCGTCGAGCTCGATCTTGTCGATCTGCTCGCCTTGGATCAGGTCGGTTTCACCCGCGTCGTCGATCTCGACCTTCTGCAGCATCTGGCGAACAATGACCTCGATGTGCTTGTCGTTGATCGCGACGCCCTGCAACCGGTACACATCCTGGATCTCGTTGACCAGGTAGGCGGCGAGCTCCTCGACGCCCTTGATCGCCAGAATGTCGTGCGGCGCCGGGTTGCCCTCGACGATGGCGTCGCCCTTCTCGATGACGTCGCCGTCCTGCAGGTGGACGTGCTTGCCCTTGGGGATGAGATATTCCTTCGGCTCTTCCCCCTGATCGGCCGGCTCGATGATGACGCGCCGCTTGTTCTTGTAGTCGCGCCCGAAGCGGATGGTGCCGGAGATCTCGGCGATGATCGCGGCCTCCTTTGGCCGGCGCGCCTCGAACAACTCCGCCACGCGCGGCAAGCCGCCGGTGATGTCACGAGTCTTGGCGCTCTCGGTCGGGATGCGCGCGATGACGTCGCCCGCCTTCACGTGGGTTCCCGGATCGACGGAGATGATGGCGTCGACCGCGAGCTGATAGCGCGCCTCGCCGCCACGCGCCAGCTTCAAGACCTTGTTCTGCTTGTCCTTGATCACGATGGCCGGATGCAGATCCACCCCGCGGCTGGCGCGCCAGTCGGTGACCACGCGTTTGGCGATGCCGGTCGATTCGTCGAGCGTCTCCGACATCGACTGACCCTCGACCAGGTCTTCGAAGCCGATCGTGCCCTCGACCTCGGTGAGGATCGGCCGCGTGTACGGATCCCACTCCGCGATTCGCTGGCCGCGCTTGATCTTGTCGCCATCCTCGACCAGCAAGCGTGCGCCATACTGGATGCGGTGCACCGCGCGCTCGGTCTCGTCGGGGTCGAGCACCGCGATGACCATGTTGCGAGCCATCGCCACCGTCTGGCCGTCGGAATTCTTCACGACGTTCTTGTTCTTGATCTTGATCTTGCCCTCGAAATTGGACTCGATCACCGACTGCTCGGAGATCTGGGCAGCGCCGCCGATGTGGAACGTACGCATGGTGAGCTGTGTGCCCGGCTCGCCGATGGATTGCGCGGCGATCACGCCCACCGCCTCGCCCATGTTGACCGGTGTGCCGCGGGCAAGATCGCGCCCGTAGCATTTGGCGCACACCCCGCCGGTGGTCTCGCAGGTGAGCACCGAACGGATGCGCAATTCCTGCACGCCGGCCGCCTTGATGGCCTCGACCTGCGGCTCCTCCAGCAGCGTGCCCTTCTCGACGATGACCTCGTGCGAAGAGGGATCGCGCACATCCTCGGCGGTGGTGCGGCCGAGGACACGGCTCTCGAGCGACGCCACGACGGTGCCGGCATCGATGATGGCGCGCACCTTGATGCCGGAGGACGTGCCGCAGTCCTCCAACGTGATGATGCAGTCCTGCGCCACGTCCACGAGCCGCCGCGTGAGGTAGCCCGAGTCCGCCGTGCGCAGGGCGGTGTCCGCGAGGCCCTTGCGGGCGCCGTGGGTCGAGATGAAGTACTCGAGCACGGTCAGGCCCTCCATGAAGTTGGCCTTGATCGGGCGCTCGATGATCTCGCCCTTCGG
>JBJMTU010000055.1:0-6688 GCA_045811545.1 Xanthobacteraceae bacterium
GACGGTCGCGTGCGGCTCGCCGGTCCAGTTCACGGGCTTGGACGCGCCGCTGATGTAATGCGAGCAGGCAAAGCCCAACCCTTTGCGTATGCTGCCCTTGCCCTTAGGCAGCTTGCCTTTGCGCTGCCGCCAGCCGCTCGCTTTCTCCACCCAGTCCACGCACTCGGGCAGCCCGTAGCTGTTCACCATCAGATCGTTGTCGGTGAAGGTCGGCGCGGTCAGGTAATTCGCGCGCCGCACCGCCATCGGATCAAGCCCGAGTTCGCTTGCCATCTCGTCGAGCAGATTTTCGAAGGCGAACCGGATGTCGACCGTGCCGTGGCCGCGGAACGCGCCGCAAGGCGGCGTGTTGGTGAGCACGCGCTTGCCGATGTATTTGACGTTGTGCACATCGTAGATGGCATAAAGCATCGAGCCGGAATAGAGAATCGTGACGATGCCGTAGCCGGAGTGCGCGCCACCGCGCTGATAACATTCGCACTCGACGGCGGTAATTTTTCCGTCCTTGCGCATGCCGACCTTGAGCCGAATATCGGTCTGTGGCCGGCCGCGATGGGTGATGAAGGTCTCCTCGCGGGTCGTGACCAGGCGCACGCTGCCGCCCGCCTTGCGCGCGAGCAGTGCGGCGATCAGCTCGACGTTGAGCGCCTCCGTGCGGCAACCGAAGCCGCCGCCCACATGCGGCTTGATCACGCGGATGCGCGACATGTCCATGTCGAGGATCTGCGCGAGCATCAGATGCACGTAATAGGGAACCTGCGTGCTGGCGTAGACGGTCATGCGCTCGCGCACGGCGTCGTATTCCGCGACCGCGGCATGCATCTCCATTTGATTCTGGCAGACCTCAGCGCAATCGTAGCTGCCCTCGCGCACGAGGTCGGCCTCGCGAAAGCCCTGCTCCACGCTGCCGAGCTCGAACAGGACGTCGCGCTCGATATTGTTGGGGCGATGCGCGTGGATCGTGCTCGCGTCCGCCGCCATTGCCTCCTTGCAAGTGTAATGGGCGGGCAGCTCCCGCACTTTGAGCTTGATGAGGCCGAGCGCGCGCTTGGCGGTGGCGTCGTCGATCGCCGCGACCGCGGCGATCGGCTCGCCGCGGTAGCGCACCTTGTCGCGCGCCAAGGGGTGCTCGCTGCGCGCGATCGGCAACACGCCGAAGGTCTTGTCGCAATCGGCGCCCGTGACGATCGCCTTCACGCCGGGTACCCGCAACGCGTCGGCGACATCGACCTCGAGGATTTCGGCGTGGGAATAGGGACTGCGGAAGATGCGCCCCGCGAGCAGTCCCGGCGTGACGAGATCGGCGGTGTATTTCGCCCGCCCCGACACTTTGTCCGGTCCATCGACCATCGGCACATAGGCGCCGATATTGTGCGCTGGGACGACCTCGTTCACGGCGCAAGTCCGCCGGCGTGGAGCTCGGCGGCGTATTTCACCGCCTCGATGATTTTGACGTAACCGGTGCAGCGGCAGATATTGCTACCGAGCGCGGCGCGGATGTCGTCCTCGCTCGGATGCGGATTGCGCCGCAACAACCCTGCCGACGCCATGATGAATCCTGGCGTGCAGTAGCCGCATTGAGAGCCGAGCTTCTCGTGGAAGCCGCGCTGCACTGCCGAAAGGCGGCCGTCCTGACCGAGCGACTCCACGGTATCGACGCGCTGGCCGTTCACGCCGGCCGCCAGCGTGAGGCACGAGAGTCGCGGTTGATCATCGACCAGCACGGTGCAGGCGCCGCACTCGCCGCCGTCGCAGCCGGTTTTTGTTCCAGTGAGGCCGACGACTTCCCGCAAATAGTCCAGCAGCAACAGATTATCCGGCACCGCATCGACGCGGCGGCGGCCGTTCAAGACGAACTCGAGAATGCGGGCCATGCGTGCCGTTTCCATATCAACATTCGGCACGACCTTCAAATCGGCTGTGGCACGCGCGCGTGCAAGACCCGATCACGGCCCTTAGCTCGAAGCGTCGCGCTTGCGACTCGCTCGGTCGCTGCTACTCCTGTCACCCCCGAGCTGTCCGTCGAGAGATGTGGCCTATCGCACTGCAAAGCTGCTCCCGAAATGACAGCGGGTCAGCCGGCCGTCAGCCTGGTTCTGCGGTACTCGATCAGATGCTCAAGTCGTTGCGCCGCCAAACTCAATGCGGCCGAGTCCGCCACTTGGCGTTCACCTTTCGCATGTTTAACCAGCTCTGCCTTGAGTATCTCATCGATTCTCTCTTCGATGGCGTTCAGATCCGCTTCGCTGCGCGCGTCTCGAATCGGACCAGCCAGTGAGAAGAGCGAGTTCATCGGATGCTCGACCTTTCGGTTGGAGTCGAACCTAACGAATTTCCAGGCCGCTGTTACAAATGAAGCCAAGATCCCGAGCAACATGGGAATATAATAGATCTCATCGCTATACTTATCTAAGAAGGTTTTCTGCGAGTCTTCATAGAAAGCTGCGGCTCCGGGATGGATAGGAATGTATGCGTCCTTGTCCGTGCTCGGTGCGCTGAGCTGGGCGAGGAACGGATACTGATCGCGGAGGTCTCGACGCGCATCCATGATGGTTCGCGTCAGATCGGTCACCTGGTCGGCGTCAACATTCTTATTGGCGACGAGATAGATGGGAACTCGCAAGGTGGTCACGTCTTCTTCCGGAACGGGCGGTGAGCCTCGCAAACTTCCCTTCGGCAGTTCGTAGCTTTCGTAGGCTTGCGCAACGTTCGCAATCGCCTCGGCGGAGTCGATCGGTATCAGGCCCGGTTTGCGCTTGGCATTCGCTGGAAAGAAGTTTCGAATGAGAGATAGATATTTTTCCGAGATGGGCGCGACCACGAGCAAAGCGGCCACTTGCTTGGATTGCAGCGCCTGTTGGACTTCTCCAACCGAAAGATTCTTGAATCGGACCTTGCTGCGGGCGAGATCGTATTCCTGCGTGAGCACCTCGACGACCCGATGGTTGAATTCGCCGGCAACGACCCCGACTGTCTTGCCCTTGAGGTCCTCCATATGGGTGACGGAAGAGCCGGGCGGCACCATGAGCATCACGACACCGTAGCCGACGAGCACGACCGTGCGCGCGGCCGATAAATCGTCCAGGTCGGCGCGGACAATCGCGAGATCGACCTTCCCCGCAGAGAAGGCCCGGGATGCTTCGAGCTCGGTGCCGCTTTCAACGATTTTAAGACGAACCCGGGCAGCGCCGGTCTTCGTCAGCAGCGACGCGACCGTCGAAATCAGACGAGCCGCGTCGCTATCGGACGATGCGGCCGCGATCGTGATGGTCATCGGAGCCGTGTAGTGCCGGTACGCGAATAATCCGACGCCGGTCACGAGGACAACGAAGGACCCGACCAGCAGGACTCTCAACCATTGCGGAATTCTTGAAGCCACTTGCTCCGGAGCAATCATCGCTCTCCTCCACGGACACTCGTGGGGACGTAATGATCCGGACGAGCAATTCGGGCCAAAAAGAGGCAGACGTTCATTTCGGCAGACTTTCAGGATACCCCCGCCATCCCCCTCCCCCCCGCGAACCGCAACCTGGTCGCGGGGTGGCCAAGCGTAGCTCGGGGTTGGCGCACCCGTCGCGACCGCCTACCCCAAACCGTCAAAGCTTTTACCTAGGCTGACTTGGACGATTGAGTAGCCGCAGAAAGCTCTTTTCGCGCGGCTGACGGGTTTTGTTTCGCTCATGCCCTTACGGTTCCACCTCCGTAGGCTGCCGCAACGCCGAAACATTGCGGACTGCCACGCGTTGCCGTCGTGAGGAAACACTGGCGAGAGGAATACTCATGAAGCGAACCCTATTGGTGATCACAACGGCGCTGGTGCTCGCCGCCATGCTGCCCCCAATGGCCGATGCGCAGAGAGGGGGCGGCGGTGGCGCCTCGGCTGGTGGCGGGGGCGCGGGCGGCGGTGGCGCCGCTGGTGGGGGCGGCGGCGCCGGCGGCGGCGGTGGGGGTGGCGGTGGCGGCGGTGGTGGCGCCGCGGCCGGAGGTGGTGGGGGAGGCGGCGGCTTCGCGGCCGGCGGACCGCGCGGCCGAGGCGGCGCGCCGACTATGAGCGCTGGGCGGGGTGGCGCGGCGATAATGGGTGCTCCGCAGGGAGGCGTGACAGGCGCGCCGCCAGCAAGGGACGGCGGACCGCCCGCGATGAGCGGAGGGTCGCCGCGCGGCTCGTGGTCGGGTCGCAATGTCGCAGGAGCGAGCGGCGGCAATTGGCAAGGCAGCGGCAATCGGCACGGGCACGCCCGACGCCATCACCGTGGAGCTTTCTTCGCTTACGGCTTTGCCGCGCCGTATTTCTACGACGACAGTTGGCCGTATTATTCCTCCTATTACGGAGACAACGGCTGCTGGGCGGACCGCTACATACGCGGCGCTTACCGTCGCGTATGGGTTTGCTATTGATCCCTTCGCATGCGGAATGTTGGCCCGCCGGGCACTGCCTGGCGGGCTCTTTTCATCGGAACAGACGCTAAAGCGTAATGATTTTTGATTCGGTCACTCGCTCCTCTGTCGTCATTGCCCACGAAGGCGGGCAATCCAGTAACCACAAGATCGTCCGTGACTACTGGATGCCCCGCTTGCGCGGGGCATGACAGGCGAAGGGTGAGAGACTCTATTTCACTCGCTGGGCGAGCAAGATCGGCGAACGCCGGCTGCTACTTGTCCGATTTCAACTTCTTCCTTCGCTGCGCCAGGGTGCGCAGTCGCAGCGCGTTCAGTCGAATGAATCCCTCCGCGTCGCGGTGGTCGTAGGCGGCGTCGCCCTCCTCGAAGGTGACGAGGTCGCGGTCGTAGAGGGAATAGGGTGATGACCGCCCGACCACGAAGGCATGGCCCTTGTAAAGCTTGAGCTTGACCGTTCCGGTCACGAACTCCTGCGACGCGTCGATCGCGGCCTGCAGCATCTCGCGCTCCGGCGCGAACCAGAAGCCGTTGTAGATGAGCTCGGCGTATTTCGGCATGAGCTCGTCCTTGAGGTGCGCCGCGCCGCGATCGAGCGTAATGGATTCGATCCCCCGGTGCGCCGCCAGCAGGATGGTGCCGCCCGGCGTCTCGTACATGCCCCGCGATTTCATGCCGACGAAGCGGTTCTCGACGAGATCGAGCCGCCCGATACCGTGTGCGCGCCCGAGCGCGTTCAGCGCAGCGAGCAAATTCGCGGGCGAGAGCCGCTTGCCGTCGAGCGCGACGGCGTCGCCGCGCTCGAACTCGACGTCGACATAAGCGGCCTCGTCGGGCGCCGCCTCCGGATCAAGCGTGCGCGAATAAACGTAATCCGGCACCTCTTGCGCCGGATCTTCCAGCACCTTGCCCTCGGAAGAGGCATGCAGCAGATTCGCGTCGACGGAAAACGGCGCCTCGCCGCGCTTATCCTTGGCGATCGGGATCTGGTGCTGTTCGGCAAAAGCGATGAGCGCCTCGCGCGAGCGCAGCTCCCATTCCCGCCATGGCGCAATCACCGTCACATCGGGTTTGAGCGCGTAGTAGCTCAGCTCGAAACGCACCTGGTCGTTGCCCTTACCGGTTGCGCCATGCGCGACGGCATCGGCCCCGACCTTTTCCGCGATCTCGATCTGCCGCTTGGCAATGAGCGGCCGCGCGATTGACGTTCCCAGGAGGTATTGACCCTCGTAGAGCGCGTTCGCCCGAAACATGGGGAAGACGTAGTCGCGCACGAACTCTTCGCGCAAATCTTCGATGAAAATATTCTGTGGCTTGATGCCGAGCAGCAGCGCCTTTTCGCGCGCCGGCTTAAGCTCCTCGCCCTGGCCCAGATCGGCGCTGAACGTCACCACCTCGCAGCCATAGGCGGTCTGCAGCCATTTGAGGATGATGGAGGTGTCGAGCCCGCCGGAATAGGCGAGCACGACCTTTTTCACCTCGCGCTTGTTGGTGTCCCTTGAGGGCATCGTTGACTTCGGCCGGCGCGCCGGCCCTCCTCCTGGCCGGCAAAAGGCCGGCGCCCTACGTCATGATGCCCAGCCTCGACCCGAGCACCCTCATCTGCGGGGCGAGGATGGATCGGGCACGGACAATGGCAGCCCTGGAAAAGGCGCGAACTATAGGGGGAAAGCGCCTCGGCGCAAGTTGGCATCACCCCACCGGTCGGGACACCGACCGCAGCGAGTTGAAGCGCGCCTTCTGTTCGTCGCTGAGCGAATCGTAGAATTTAGCCAGCGCGGGCTGCACGGACTTGACCGCGCCGAGCGTGGCGTCGAGCCGCTTCTCCATCGCCTCGACCCGACCGGTCGGAGTCAGCGTTTGGTAAGTCGGACAGTCGGTCTTGAGCCGCTCCGCCGCCTTGACCGAGGCATCCTTCAATTCGTCGAGGGCGGCGCGCTGTGCCGGCGTCGGCTGGACCGCCTGGGCGATACGCTCGATCGGCAGGTCGGTGACCCCCGGCGTCTTCTCATCGCAGAACTTCGTGAGATCGCGCCGGTCCTTGGCGGCAGCGTCGTGATCATCCGACGCCGCGATGGTGTTGAAGCGCGCCTTCTGCTCGTCGCTGAGCGATTGATAGAAGCGCTCGAGCGCGGGGCGCACGGTCTGCACCGCCGCAAGCATGACCTGCAGGCGGCTCTCCAGTGCGGCAAGCCGTCCAGCCGGGGTGCTGGGCAGGTCCTTCGGACAACCGGACTTGAGCATATCGATCGCCTTGGCGCTCGCGGCGCGCAATTCATCGAGCGCAGGA
>JBJMTU010000056.1:0-8186 GCA_045811545.1 Xanthobacteraceae bacterium
ACCATCATCGTGCCGTTTCCCGCAGGCGGTCCGACGGATACGCTCGCGCGGATCTTGAGCGAGCGCATGAGGGTCTCGCTCGGTCAGCCTGTGATTATCGAGACCGTGACTGGCGCCGGCGCCAGCATCGGCGTGGCCCGCGCCGCGCAAGCGGCCCCCGATGGCTACACGCTTAGCATCGGGAACTGGACGAGCCACGTCGGGGCCGGACGAGGTGGGGGTCTCCGGGATGTACATTTCGTTCTGGAACGGACTGTGGGTTCCCAAAGGCACGCCCATGGACATCGTTGCCAAGCTCAATAGTGCGGTCGTGGACGCGCTCGCTGACCCGACCGTGCGACAGCGGCTCATCGAACTTGGCCACGTCATTGCGACGCGCGAGGAGCAGACGCCGGAGGCGCTCGCCGCCTTTCACAAGGCCGAGATCGAGACTTGGTGGCCGATCATCAAGGGGGCGAACGTCAAGCCGCAATGATTGTCGCAAACGGCACTGCCGCGCATCGATGACGCGCGGCAGCACCTTTCCCCCGACCGGCCGCCGAAAGGATGATTAGTGGCGTCGCAGACAGGCCACGGCGGTGAGGCCCCCCGCGGGAGCGAGCAGCAGTCCCAGCGCAATCGCGAACGAGATGCCCTCGCCTTTGCTCACGGCGCCCACCATCTCGGCGCGGGCGATGCCGATCGAGACGGCGGTGACGGCGACGGCGGTCGATAGGACGAGCGCGGCCGTGATGATCAATTCGATGAGAGCGATGGGGCGCTGCCCCGCCGAGCCTTGGCGGGTCTCGCGCTCAATTGCGCTGCGCCGGGCTGGGAATTTGGGCATGTCAGTCTCCTCGAATCAGTCGAGCAATTTGTGAGGCCGATGCCGGCGTCGGTTCGGCCGGAGTTAGGCAAAGAATTTAGCGAACGAGGGCAAATTTGTGTTTTGGGTTAACGAACCGTTAACGCCAGCAATTTCGCCGTCCATTGCTGGAAAAGCGGGCTCGCTTGTTCGCGGCGCGAAGCCAAGCGTGAGCGCTCTCACTGTGTCGTTACCGCGAAAGCGGGAACCAATATCCATAGATCAGTGATCATGGGTCCCCCGCTTTTGCGGGAACGACCGGAAAGAGCGACAACCCTCAGTTCATTCCCGGCACTGCTCGCGGGAACGCTGGCGCCTCACTCCGCCGGCACCGCGTTCGCCGGCTGCCAATCCATCGGCACGTGCCCCGGCTGGGACTCGACGCGCTCCAGCCAGCCGCGGATCTCGGGAAAGCTGGTGAGATCGTAGTCGCACGCATGCGCGAGATGGGTGTAGGCATAAAGCGCGATATCGGTGACGCTATAGTGATCGGCCACGAAATAGCGATGGTGCTTGAGGTGATGCTCCATCACGGCCAGCGAGCGGTAGCCTTCCTCGATCCAGTCCTCGAGCGCGTGCTGCTGTAGCTCGCGGCCGCCTTTGACCAGCGTGAGCCAGAAATAGGCGGCGCCGATATTGGGCTCGATGCTGTGCTGCTCGAAAAACATCCATTGCAGCGCTTCGGCGCGGTCGATCCGGTGCTCGGGCCGCAGCGGCGTTCGGCTCGCCAGGTGCCAGAGGATGGCGTTGGATTCGGCGAGATAGCGGCCGGGCGCAGCTTCGAGCAGCGGCACCTGACCGTGCGGATTCTTGGCCAGAAATTCCGGCGTGCGGCTCTCACCCTTGAGGATGTCGATCTCGACCAAGCGATAGGGAATGCCGAGCTGGGCGAGCGCAAGGCGCACCTTGTAGCTGTTGCCCGATCGCCGCATGGAATAGAGCGTATACATCGCCTTCCCTGTACTCTTCCGCCGCGTTCTTCGACATGGTGTTAAATCGCCACGACGGCAATGTCATGACGCAAGCGCGCCCCGGGAAGCGGTCGCTGACTACCGCAGCGGCGAACCGCAGTCCACATCTGCTGGCGCGCCCGTCACGCGCAGAAAATCATTTCATCGTTATTCCGCCGCCACGCGATGGGCGCGGGCATGCGTGATCAGAGCATCGTCCTCCACCGGCACGATGGGCGTAAAGTCGCGGTGCGCAATCCATTCGGGGCGGGTGAATTTGGTGATGTGGTTGGAAACGGCGCACAGCGTGAGATACACGATCTTGCGCGGGTAGGGCGTGATGTTGGGCGGCGAAGCGTGCACGAGATTGCCATGGAACATCAGCACCGAGCCCGGCTTGCCGGTCGGCGCCACAATGCCGATGCCGCCGGGCGGCGCCGCTTCCGCGCAGAGCCGCGTCACAGTCTCCGCATCAAGGGTCCACAGCGGATATGAGGTCGTGCTCGTATCGTGGCCGGCGGCGAGCGTGCCGTATTTGTGACTCTTCGGGATCAACATCAGCGGGCCGTTGATGGGCAGGACCTCGTCGAGGAAGATCGAGATGTTCATGGCGCGCGGCTCGGGCATGCCGTCGTCGCGCGCCCAGGTGCCGTAGTCCTGGTGCCATTGCCAGACATCGCCCTCGAACGCCGCTTTGGCGTTGATCTTGAACTGGTGGACGTACACACCTTCGCCGAAAAATTGCTGCAGAGGCTCGACCAGGCGCGGGTGATGCGCCATCAATCGAAAGGCCTCGTTGTAAGTGTGGGCGGCGAAAGCGGTGCGCGGCGCGCCCGTTTTCTCGCGCCAGACCTCCTGGCGGTTGGTTCTGAAAATTTTCTCGGCCTCGCTGCGCAAAAGCGCGACCTCCTCTTCGGCGAAGCAATTCGGGAAAAAGAGGTAACCCTGCTTCTCGAAGGCGTCGATCTGCTGCGGCGTGAGCTTCATGGCGTCCTCCCGGGGACGGCGTTTCGCGGCGGCAGCAGTCTAGCGGGGAGCGCCGCCGAAATCACCCGTTCTAAGAGCCGGCACGTATGCGGGTGGGGCGAATCTTAGGCACCGCGATCGCGCGAGGCGCATGCGGTTACGCGAGAATTTGGCGACCTCGGTTCCAATGCGCCTTTGGTGCCGCGGCATAGCGGCGACGTCACAGTTGTGTGTGCGTCAGCGATTGAGACTTGCCGCCGGCGGCTGCGCCTATTAGGAAGCTCGCGCCCGGCAATCGGAGATTCTCATGGCCCTGCTCGCAGAATCGCTCAAGCGCATCAAGCCGTCCGCCACGATCGCGGTGACGGATAAGGCGCGGGCGCTTAAAGCTGCCGGCCGTGACGTGATCGGGTTGGGCGCCGGCGAACCGGACTTCGACACGCCGGAGAACATCAAGCGTGCCGCCATCAAGGCGATCGAAGCCGGCAAGGCGGCGAAGTACACCGCTGTCGACGGCATCGCGGAACTCAAGGCCGCCATCGCCCGCAAGTTCAAGCGCGAGAACGGCCTCGACTACAAGCCAAGCCAAATCATCGTCGGCACCGGCGGCAAGCAGGTGCTCTATAACGCGTTCGTGGCGACGCTCGATCCGGGCGACGAGGTGGTCCTCGCGGCGCCCTATTGGGTGAGCTATCCCGAGATGGTCATGCTCGCCGGCGGCGACCCGGTCAGCGTGCCCACCACCCTCGAGTCGGGTTTCAAGATGAGCGTTGAGGCGCTCGAGCGCGCGATCACGCCGAAGACCAAATGGGTGCTGCTCAATTCGCCGTCCAATCCGACGGGGGCGGCCTACACGCGCGCCGAGCTCAAGCAGCTGACCGACGTCCTGGTCCGGCATCCCCACGTCTACGTCATGACGGACGACATGTACGAGCACCTCGTCTACGACGAGTTCCAATTCACGACTCCCGCCCAAATCGAGCCGCGGCTCTACGATCGCACGCTGACGGTGAACGGCGTCTCCAAGACTTACTGCATGACGGGCTGGCGGATCGGTTACGGCGGCGGACCCGAGCCGCTGATCAAGGCGATGGCGATGGTCCAATCGCAGTCGACCTCGAACCCGACGGCGGTGGCGCAGTGGGCGGCGGTCGAGGCGCTCGACGGGCCGCAGGACTTCATCGCCAAGCACAATGCCATCTTCAAGGAGCGGCGCGACCTTTGCGTCTCGATGCTAAACCAGGCACGCGGCATACGCTGCCCGAAGCCCGAGGGCGCGTTCTATGTCTATCCGTCCTGCGCCGGCACCATCGGCAGGACCGCGCCGACCGGCCATAAGCTCGCCACCGACGAGGACTTCGTCACCGAACTGTTGGAGGCGGAGGGGGTGGCGGTGGTGCAGGGTACGCCGTTCGGCTTCGGTCCCGCCTTCCGCATCTCCTATGCGACCAAGACCGAGGATCTGGAGGAAGCGTGCCGGCGCATCCAGCGCTTTTGCGGCAACTTGACATAACGATTGCGATCTTGCGTAAGGTCCGGCTCGCGCAATCCGGTGGGGCTTGTGCGATCGAGCAAAAGGAGGGTCCAAATGTTTCGTTACGCCGTCGGGGCAGCCGCGCTTGCATTGGCCATTGCGTCCGCCACTCCAGCAGCCGCCCAGCGAGTGCGGGCCGGTGTCCTGAACTGCGATGTCTCGGCCGGCATCGGACTCCTCATCGGCTCGGAGAAGTCGGTCGCTTGCACGTTCGCGCCCGAACCGGCCGGCCCGCAACAGGCCTACAGCGGCTCGATCACCAAGTTCGGGCTCGACATCGGAGCCACGGGCGGCGGCGTGATGGTATGGGCGGTGTTCACCGAGAGTGTCGCGCCCCCTGGGGCCGGCTTTCTCGCCGGCGACTATTTCGGCGCGACCGGCCAGGTAACGGTCGCCGCGGGGCTCGGCGCCAACGTTCTCATCGGCGGCTCCAACCGCACGATCGCCTTGCAGCCGGTCTCGGTCTCCACCGCGGTGGGGCTCAATCTCGCCCTCGGTGTGGCGGAACTCCGTCTGCGTGCGGGCCCCTGACGTTACGCTAGCTCGATTGGAGGAACGGCCGCCTCTCAAGGCGGCCGTTTTCGTTGGCATACAGCAAGCGCATGTTCATCCGGGCCGCGCGCGCGTGCGCGAGACACGACGCCTCTTGCCAAGTCCCCCTCCGGCCTGAAACGATGGTTCAAACGGTCTCGAAGCGGGCCGCGTCTCGGTCGCTATGGGAGGCGGAAGATGGCACAGAACGGCACACGAGCTACGGGTCCACGGTGCATCGCGCTCGTGGGCCCGTTCCAGAGCGGCAAGACGACGCTGCTCGAAGCGATCCTCGCCCGCACCGGCGCGATCCAGCGCCAGGGCACGGTCGACGCGGAGAACACGGTCGGCGACGGGAGCAAGGAAGCGCGTCACCACAAAATGAGCGTCGAGCTCTCCGTGGCCAGCGCCAATTTCAAGGGCGATACTTATACGTTCGTGGATTGTCCCGGTTCGGTTGAATTCGTCCATGACATGCACGCGGCGCTGCCGGCGGTCGACGCGGCGGTCGTTGTCTGCGAGCTCGACGAGAAGAAGGTGCCGCAGCTTCAGCTGATCCTGCGCGAGCTCGAAGATCAGAAAATTCCTCACTTTCTCTTCGTCAACAAGATCGACAAAGCCGATTCCACAATTCACGAGGTGCTCAGGGTCTTGCAGCCCGCCTCGCGCAGCAAGCTGCTGCTGCGACAGATTCCGACTTTCGCCGGCGAGATCATCACCGGGTTCGTCGATCTCGCGCTCGAGCGCGCGTTCGTTTACAAGGAGCATGCGCCGTCGGAAGTCATCCCGCTCGAAGGCGATGCGCTGGATCGCGAGAAGACGGCAAGATTCTCGATGCTGGAGACTCTCGCAGACCACGACGACGAGTTGATGGAGCAGCTGCTCGAAGACGTTCAGCCACCGCGCGACAAGGTGTTCGACGATCTTTCCAAGGAGTTGCGGGAAGGCCTCGTATGCCCGGTGTTGCTCGGTTCGGCGACCCGCACCAACGGCGTGCTGCGGCTGATGAAGGCATTACGGCACGAGTCGCCTGGCGTTGCCGATACCGCAAAGCGGATCGGCCTGAAGGGGAGCCAAGCTGTTGCCTACCTGCTCAAGACGATCAACACCGCTCACGGCGGCAAGATGTCGTTGGTGCGCGTGCTCTCCGGAAAAATCGGAGACGGTGCCAATCTCATGAACAGCGACGGGCAGGTCGGACGGGTCGCGGCGGTTTTCAAGCTCACGGGCCAACACACCGAGAAGCGTGCGGCCGCGGAGGCGGGCGATACGGTCGCGCTCGGAAAGCTCGATCACGCCAAAACTGGTGACACGTTGAGCGACGGCCAGCAGCCACATCCGCCGGTCGCCAAAGTCGTTGCGCATCCGCCGGTGCTGGCCATCGCGGTCGTGGCCAAGGAGCGCAAGGACGACGTCAAGCTCGGGCAGGCACTGGCGAAGCTGCTCGAGGAGGACCCCTCGATCAGCGTCGTCCACAATGCCGAAGCGCATGAAGTGGTGCTGTGGGGACAGGGTGAGATGCAGCTGCGCGTCGCCACCGAGCGGCTCGCCGATCGCTTCGGCATAGCCACGGCCAGCCACAAGCCGACGGTCGGCTATCGTGAGACCATCAAAAAGGGCATCGTGCAGCGCGGTCGCCACAAGAAGCAGTCGGGCGGCCATGGCCAATACGGCGACGTCGTTCTCGACATCAAGCCGCTGCCGCGCGGCTCGGGTTTCAGCTTCATGGAGGAGATCAAGGGCGGCGTGGTGCCGCGCAATTACATCCCTTCGGTGGAGGAAGGCGTCATTGAGGCGCTCAAGCACGGCCCCCTAGGCTTCCCGGTGGTCGACGTTTCGGCCAGGCTGATCGACGGCTCATACCATACGGTCGATTCCTCCGACATGGCATTCCAGCTCGCCGGGCGGCTCGCGATCCACGAGGGACTGCCGCAGTGTCATCCTGTATTGCTTGAGCCGATCTACCAGGTCGAGATCGTCTGCCCGTCGGAAGCGACCGCCAAGATGAACGCGCTCATGTCCGGACGGCGCGGCCAGATTCTTGGCTTCGACACGCGTGAGGGTTGGGACGGCTGGGACGTGGTGCGCGTGCAGATGCCGGAATCCGAGATCGGCGATCTCATCGTGGAGGTGCGCTCGGCCACCGCCGGCGTCGGCAGCTTCACCTTTAAGTTCGACCACATGGCCGAACTGATGGGCCGCACCGCCGATCAGATCGTCGCCGCGCGAAAAGCGGCGGCGGCATAAAGGGCAAAGCGGACCAAGGACATCGGTTCCGCCCGCGGTTCACTGCGCTGCTGCCACCTGCGTTAATCCGTGCCTGGGGCGCTCGCCTCCTCGCTGGCGACGATTTTTCGTTTCGGAATGATGGAAATCCGGCCGCTGGCTTCGAGAATCGCAAATTTGATCTCGTCCATCCGCTCGAGCCCGTGCGTGCGCCGCGCCGCTTCGAGCACTTCCTCCTCGGTGATACGGGCGCGCCGCAATCGCCCGCTCAACGCCTGACCGTTCTCGACCACCACCGTCGGAACGCCTTTCAAGATCTTGGCGATGGTCGGTACGTCTCTTTCCACGAAGGAGACCGCAATGTCGATAATGACGAAGGTCGCAATCACCAGGAAGGCATGGGTGAGCGAATAGTCCTGTGCCATCAATGCGCGTTGTGCGGCGCCGCCGATGATTAGGAAGAGAATGAAGTCGAACACCGTCAACTGACCGAGCGTGCGTCGGCCGGTCGACCGGATCACGAGCCAGAGTACGAAATAGACCACGAGTGACTTGATGACACTGTCCATGGCGGTTTCACGGATAGACCAGGATGGAGAACGCCACTCGACCTCCCGGGCCAGCGGCAGCAAATAGGTCGAAGAATCCGAACGAGCGTGGATGGGCCCAGATCACGAGCGAGAGCTCGCCCGCGGGTGGCGCCTGAAATACGAATTCGAGGCCGCCCGGTCCCGCGGTGCTTCGCAGTGGGCGGGGTTCGATGTCCGTGATCTGGAAGTTTTCGGCGAAGGCGGGACTCAGCGTCAAACTCGCTTCATCGCCGGAGGACAAGGATATCCTTGCGGTCAATCGCGCCAACGCGGTGACGCGCTGAAAACGCTCGTAGGTCAGCGACAGTCCGGCATCCGCCACTGTTCTCTGGCTCAGCGGTCCGTGCGCCAACAAGCCGGTCAGCGCGATCAGAAGAATGATTGCCAGTACGACCCACGTCGCGCGCTCCCACGTCCAGAACGCGTTCTGGAGCCGCATGTTCTCCACGACCGGATAATCGCGACTATCGCGCTCGCGCATGAAAATGGCCGCGCTACACTGCAATGCATTAAGAACGCGGCCTTGCGCGTGTCGGTTCCCGCCT
>JBJMTU010000057.1:0-11920 GCA_045811545.1 Xanthobacteraceae bacterium
CAGTCCTGTTGCCGTACGTCGCCCGGCTTCATTCTTCGATCGAGCAATTCGTCGGCGGCCGCCTCTGCAACAGCTTCGGCCTGCTCCCCTACGCGCACAGGGACCCGCTTGTGAACCAGCTCCACGGCCCTGGCCTTGTCGGGCTCGTATGCAAGGAAATTCCGCACATTCCCGGCTTTCCTTCCGCATCGAAACTCGTGACGCGGACATTCCATCCTGCTGCCATTGCGGCACTGTGCGCTGCAGCTGTCGCCGGTCAATGGCCGGCCGTTCGTTCACGCCTCAATCCAGCTCGACCACCAGCCCGTCCTTGATGGTCACGCGCCGGTCCATGCGGGCCGCGATGTCCATGTTGTGGGTGGCGACGACGACGGCGAGGCCGGAGGCCTGCACCAGCTGGGTGAGCGCGGAGAACACGTGCCCGGAGGTGCGCGGGTCGAGGTTTCCGGTGGGCTCGTCGGCCAGCAGAATGCGCGGCGCGTTGGCGACCGCGCGCGCGATCGCAACGCGCTGCTGCTCGCCGCCGGAAAGCTCCGCCGGCCGGTGCGTGAGGCGCTCCTTCAGTCCGAGATAGCCGAGCAGGTCGCCGGCGCGGCGCGTGGCTTCCTGGCGCGAGAGGCCACGGATCATCTGCGGCATGATCACGTTTTCGATCGCGGAAAATTCCATCAGCAAATGATGGAACTGGTAGACGAAGCCGATCTCGGTGCGGCGGAGGCGCGTGCGCTCGGCATCCGACAGTGCTGAGGTTGCGATCTGGTCGACATAGACTTCGCCGGAATCGGGACGCTCGAGCAGGCCCGCGATGTGCAGAAGCGTCGACTTGCCGGCGCCGGACGGCGCGATCAGCGCAACCGATTGACCGGGCCAGATGGCAAGCTCTGCGCCTTTGAGGATGTCGAGCGTGACATCGCCTTGGCGATAATGCCGGTCGATCCCGTGCAGAAACAGGATCGGCGGCTCCTCCTTCTCCCGCATACCGGTCTGCGGCCTCGTCTCGACACTGACTGTATCACTCATAGCGCAGCGCCTCGACCGGATCGAGACGTGCCGCGCGCCAAGCGGGATAGAGCGTCGCGAGCAGCGAGAGCGTGAGGGCCATGATCACTACGGCCGTGGTCTCGCCGGCATCAAGGTCGGCGGGTAGTTTCGACAAGAAGTAGAGCTCGGGCGAGAACAGTTCGGTATTCGTCATCCACGATAGAAAGCGGCGAATCGATTCGATGTTGAGGCACACAAGCAGCGCCAGCAGAAAGCCCACGACCGTGCCGACCACCCCGACCGAGGCGCCGGTGACCATGAACACGCGCATGATCGCGCCCTGGGTCACGCCCATGGTGCGCAGAATGCCGATGTCGCGGCCCTTGTCCTTCACAAGCATGATCAGGCCGGAGGCGATGTTGAATGCCGCTACGATCACGATGATGGTCAAGATGAGGAACATGACGTTGCGCTCGACCTGCAGCGCATTGAAGAAGGTCGCGTTCCGCTGGCGCCAGTCGATCAGAAAGATCGGGCGTCCCGCGCCCTCGGTGATGAGTCTGCGCTGATAATCGATCTGATCCGGCTTATCGACATAGATTTCGATCGCAGTGACGTCGCCGGCGCGATTGAAATAGGCTTGCGCCTCGGGCAGCGGCATGAATACGAACGCGGAATCGTATTCCGACATCCCGACCTCGAACACGGCCGCGATGCGGTACGACTTGATCCGCGGCGTCGTGCCCATCGGCGTGATCGCTCCGCGCGGGGCGACTAGTGTCACGTTGTCGCCCGCTCGCAGCGATAATTGATCGGCAAGCCTCCTGCCGATCGCCACGCCCTGCCCTTCGTCGAAGCCTTCGACCGTGCCCTGTCGGATGTTGCTGGCAACAGAGGGAAGCTTGGCGAGATCGGCGGCGCGCACGCCGCGCACCAGTACGCCCGACGCATTGAAGGGAGAAGATGCGAGCGCCTGCCCCTCGACAACCGGCGCGGCAAGCAGGACGCCAGGCACTTTCGAAATGCGCTCGGTCACAGCCTCCCAATCCGTGAGCGGCTGCTCCAGCGGCTGGATCAGGAGGTGGCCGTTGATGCCCAGGATCTTGTCCAGCAGCTCTTTGCGGAAACCATTCATCACCGCCATCACGATGATGAGGGTGGCGACGCCAAGCATGATGCCGAGAAACGAGAATCCGGCATTGACCGAGATAAAGCCCTCCTGCCGCCGCGAACGCAGATAGCGCAGCGAGAGCATCCATTCGAACGGCGCGAACGGGCGGGTGCGGGTCGGCTCGTCCATCGTTCTGTTCCCCGCCTCCGATTTTCACAGGATTCTGGCCGTTTCAGGCCCTCGTCCGCGAGGGGCTTCAGTACCAACAAAGCGTGCAGCGTGCTCGGTCACCCTCCCCTTGCGGGAGAAGGGTGGCGAGCCCGCGCCTCATCCACACAGCCGCTTGACCGCATCCCCCCCTGTCATTAGTTCGCGGCTGCCATCGGCGCGCTTCTTGACCTCGACCTTCCCCTCGGCAAGGCCCTTCGGTCCCACGAGGATTTGCCAAGGAATCCCGATCAGATCGGCGGTGGCGAATTTTGCGCCCGGACGTTGGTCGAGATCGTCGTAGAGCACGTCCACGCCTTCGGTGGCGAGCTCGCGGTAAAGCCGCTCGCACGCTGCGTCGGTGTCGGCGCCGCCCTGCTTGAGATTGAGGATGACGACTTTGAAGGGGGCGACCGTCTCTGGCCACTTGATCCCGGCCTCGTCGTGGAACGCCTCGATAATGGCGCCGACCAGACGCGAGACGCCCACTCCATAGGAGCCGCCATGGACGGGGCGTTCGATCCCGTCGGGACCTGCAACGAGAGCCTTCATGGGTTCGGAGTACTTGGTCCCGAAATAGAAGATCTGCCCGACCTCGATTCCGCGGGTGTGCAGGCGCTTCTGCGGGGGAACGTCGCGTTCGAAGCAGACGGGATCGTGCACGTCCTCGGTTGCGGCATAGAGGTTGGTCCACGGGCGGATATGCGGCATCAAGTCCGCCTCGTAATCGACGTCTTCGCCGGGAATGGGCAGATCGAGCACGTCGCGATTGCAGAAAACGCCGGACTCTCCCGTCTCCGCCAGAATAATGAACTCGTGCGATAGATTGCCTCCGATCGGGCCGGTCTCGGCCGCCATCGGGATCGCCTTGAGTCCCATCCGCGCAAAGGTGCGCAGATAAGCGACGAACATCTTGTTGTAGGAAATTCTCGCCGCGGCTTCATCGATATCAAAGGAATAAGCGTCCTTCATCAAAAACTCGCGACCGCGCATCACGCCGAAACGCGGCCGCTGCTCGTCGCGGAACTTCCACTGGATGTGGTAGAGGATCTTGGGTAGCTCGCGGTAGGAGCGAATGTAGGCGCGGAAAATCTCGGTGATCATGTCCTCGTTGGTGGGTCCGTAAAGCATATCGCGCTCGTGGCGGTCCTTGATGCGCAGCATTTCCGGACCGTAGGCGTCGTAACGCCCGCTCTCGCGCCAGAGATCGGCAAGCTGCAACGTAGGCATCAAAAGCTCGATGGCCCCCGCGCGGTCCTGCTCCTCGCGCACGATCTGCTCGATCTTTTTGAGCACGCGGAAGCCGAGCGGCAGCCAGGCGTAAATGCCGGCAGCCTCCTGGCGGATGAGCCCCGCCCGCAACATCAGCCGATGGGAGATGACCTCCGCCTCCTTCGGAGTCTCGCGCAGGATCGGCAGGAGATAGTGGGAAAGGCGCATGGGGACGAGAATCGTTGAGATATGCCGAGTGAAACCGGATCGCCGGCAAAAAAACAAGGGCTATCAAAGCCTTCCGCCGGAGTTTTGTGATTCTGGCCGCGGCGGCTGCGCCACTATACCGCGCCGCAACAGCGTGAAGACGCTATTTCACACGGTTGGGCGGCGTTTGGACTTTGATGACAAGTCCCGCAAGTTGGGATAGCGTCACCAAGTGAGGTCGAGGCAGGGAGCAATCGACGCCATCGGCCGAACGGTCCAAGTCTTGGGAGGAAAAGTCGGCGTAAAGCCGCGCCGTCTCGATCGACAGCTCAAGAGTTCGAGGCGTAAGGGTAGCGTGGAGTAAGTTTGCGTCTTTGGGAGCAGGGTTATCGGCCCTGCTCGATTTTTTTTCGCTATCGCCGCGGCTGGTCCGTTGGCTCGGATACGCCGCCCAAAGCTTTCATCGCGGGTGAGACGCCGCTGCGGCCCAGATCGGCGAGCGTAATCACGCCGACGAGCCGCCACAACATGGTCCCGTAAGTCAGGGCGATCGCGAGTACCGCGACCATGGCGACGTCAATCACGAGCCAAAGCCACCCGCTGGGGTCACTGTCCATCGTTGTGCTCCTGTCGTATCGCGACCGATCCGTCGCTAACGCGGCGGGACGCCCATGAGTCGAGCGAGATCGTCGAGCGCGATCAGCCGATACGTGTAGACCACGTGCCAGATCGCGAACACGACCGCCGCGACGATGGTCGTCCAGACGAGCTTGCGCTTGAGGCTCGGGATCGCCGGCGCGCCGGGATCGCTGCCGGGCGTGACAGTCCCCTGCTCCTGTTGGCTGCGCACACTCCAAGGTAGAACCGCGAACAGCACGACCCACCAGATGATGAAATAGATCGCGATCGAGGTTGGCAGCGACATCGTATCAGCGCTTTCAGTACGTCGCTCCGGTCGAGCCGCGATGGCGGGAAGAGCAAGCGCAGCCGGCGGCGCCTCGGCGCGGCATCATCATGCCTGTTCGAGCTCGACCAAAGTTCCGCAAAAATCCTTCGGGTGCAGGAACAGCACCGGCTTGCCGTGAGCGCCGATCTTCGCCTCCCCATCACCGAGCACCCTTGCACCTTGCGCCTTGAGCTCGTCCCGTGCAGCACGGATATCGTCGACTTCATAGCAGACGTGGTGAATGCCGCCGTCGGGATTGCGTTCGAGAAATTTCGCAATTGGGGAAGCCTCCCCAAGCGGCTCGAGCAGCTCGATTTTGGTATTGGGCAAGGTGATAAAAACCGTAGTGACGCCGTGCTCCGGCTGCGGCAGCGCCTCGGATACTTGCGCGCCTAAGGTGCGCCGATAAATGTCAGCAGCCTTGGCGATGTCGCGCACCGCAATCGCCACATGATTGAGCCGTCCGATCATGGTCGTCCCCACGCATCAAACCTCGAGCACATGCACGTGACATGTGGGCTTCTTGTTCCAAATGCTACTCACCGCGGCGCGCACCGCACTCCGTATCGCCTCGGCGACGGCGTCAGGGTCGCGTCGACGCCCCCGCGGCATCGACTCGAATGCCTGAACTGCCGCCTCATAGGCGACGTCCTCGATCCTATGTCCCAGCCTGTCGGCTTCGGGAACACCAGTGAGCATCACGCGAGGGTGGCACATCAACTCGCCGCGCTCGCTCACGGCGAGCGCAACCGAGACCATTCCGGCAAACCCCAGTCGGCGGCGGTCGGCGACGGTGCGCTCATCTGCGCTGACCACCAAGGAGCCATCGCGGTAGAGCCGTCCCGCCGGCACCTCGTCGATCTTTCCCGCATCACCCGGCGCCAACCGCAGCAGTTCCCCGTCGCGGCACAGAATCACCTTGCCGACGCCCGCGCGGCGCGCGACCTCGCCGTGCTCGGCCATGTGCAGCGCCTCGCCGTGCACCGGAACGAGGATCTGCGGCCGTACCCAGCCGATCATATCGATCAGCTCGCTCACCCGCGGATGCCCGGAGACGTGCACGAGATGGGTGCGATCGGTGATGACTTCGATGCCTTGGGCGACCAGACCGTTGATGACCCGCATGATCGCCTTCTCGTTGCCGGGGATCGCCCGCGAGGAGAAGATCACACGATCGCCGCGCGAAAACGCCACTTCGGGATGATCGTCCTGCGCGATGCGGGAGAGCGCGGCGCGCGGCTCGCCCTGGCTGCCGGTACAGAGCGCGACCACCTTGTCGTGGGGCAAATGGCCGTACACCTCGGCGGAACGGAAATCCTGAATGCCGTCGAGGTAGCCGGTCTCTCGTGCGACCTGCGCGATGCGCTCCATGGCGCGCCCGATGAGGACGACCTCGCGCTCACACGAGGCTGCCGCCTGCGCGACGGCTCGCATCCGCGCCACGTTCGACGCAAAGGTCGTGACCGCAACGCGCGCCGGGGCGCTGCGGATGAGCTCGGCGAGACATTTGGCAACGTCCGCCTCCGAGGGAGAACGCCCCTCGCGGAACGCGTTGGTGGAGTCGCCGATCAGCGCGAGACAGCCCTCGTTGCCGAGCGCACGCAGCTTGGCTTCATCGGTCGGCGCTCCGATGACCGGCGTCGGATCGATCTTCCAATCGCCGGTATGGAGCACCGCGCCCGCCGGCGTGCGAATGATGAGGCCATTCGATTCCGGAATCGAATGGGCCATGGACACGAATTCGACGTCGAACGGCCCAAGCGTGAATCGGCCGCCGAGCGGTACAACGTTCAGCGGGATCTCCGGCGAGCCCGGCTCGCCCTCCCGCTTGGCCTCGATGAGCGCCGCGGTAAACGGCGTGGCGTAGATAGGGATCTCAAGCCGCGGCCAAAGATCGAGCAACGCGCCGAAATGATCCTCATGCGCGTGCGTGAGCACGAGCCCGAGAAGATTGCGCCGCTCCTCCACGAGGTAGCGGATGTCCGGCATGATGAGGTCAATCCCCGGCAGCGCATCGTCGGCAAAGGCAACTCCGAAATCGACCGCGAGCCATTGCCTGCGCTGCTCGTCGCCGAAGCCGTAAATGGCTAGATTCATGCCGATCTCGCCGGCCCCGCCGAGCGGCGCAAACACGAGCTCATCGGACGGACGCATCATCGCGTTTGGTCAGCTGGCCTTATCAGGCGGAGACACTATGAACACGTCGCCGGCGGCGATCGTAGTGGCATTGCCGTCGGGCAAGCGCAGCACGAGGCCGCCGCCGGCGTCGAGCGCCTCGAAACGGCCGGCGAGTTCGCCATCGGCAAGACGCACCCGCACGTTTTCGCCCATACCGGCGGCGCGGCCGAGCCAGTCGGCGCGGATGCTCGAAAAGCCCTCGCCGGCGTTCCATTGCGCGACCCGGCCCATCATCTTGACAGAAAGCGCCGTGAACAGCGCAGCCGGCGACACCGGCGCGCCGGCGGCGGCGAGATCGGTTGCGGGAAAATCGGTGTCCGCCGGATGCCAGGCGCAATTGACGCCGACGCCGACGGCGACGGCGCTCACACCGCTCTCCGCTTCGATCAGGATACCGGCGACCTTTGCCATTGCGAGCAGAAGATCATTGGGCCATTTGATTGCCAGCAGCGCTTTGAGGTCGGGCGCGACCTCGACGACAGAATCGTGGATCGCAAGCGCCGCGACGAATGCAAGCTGCGGCCAATGCTCGGCGGCCGCCGGTTCCGTGAGCAACAAGCTCGCGTGGAGATTGCCCGTCGGCGACATCCATACGCGGCCGCGCCGACCGCGCCCGGCGGTCTGCCGATCGGCGGTCACCCAGAGCGGCCCGCGCTCGCCTTGGCCCGCCAGATGCAAAGCCTCGGTGTTGGTCGAGCCGAGCACCTCGTGCGCGATGAGCCGCACGCCCGCCGCGGTCGCCCTGGGCTCGAGTTTCATTCCACGTCAAGCGTCATTCAGAACAGCGACTTTGCCGCCGCGTCCGCCGCCTCGATCAACGGGCCCGGATAAGCGAAGAACAGAAGATTGAACAGCCCGGTGACCGCGAGCACGGCCTTGAGTTCGTGCGGCATCGGCTCGAATGCCTTGGCCGGCTCATCAAAGTACATCGTCTTCACGATTGCCAGATAGTAATAAGCCCCAACCACGCTGGTGACCACGCCGATCACGGCGAGCGTGAATAGCCCCGCCTTAATCGCCGCCAGGAACACGTAGAACTTGGCGAAAAACCCCGCGAGCGGCGGAATCCCCGCGAGCGAGAACAACAGCATGGCGAAGAAAAACGCCATGGCGGGTTTCGTGCGGGCGAGGCCCGCGAGGTCGGCAATATTTTCGACCATCTGCCCGTCGCGCCGCATCGACAGGATGCAAGCGAACGCCCCCAGCGTCATGGTGATGTAAATCGCCATATAGACAAGCACGCCCTGGACGCCCTCCGCTGTCCCGGCGGCAAGCCCCACCAGTGCGAATCCCATGTGGCCGATGGATGAGTAGGCCATCAGGCGCTTGATGTTGCGCTGGCCGATGGCCGCAAAAGAGCCGAGTGCCATCGAGGCTATGGCGACGAAGACCACGATCTGCTGCCACTGCGTCAACATTCCGGGAAACGCCACTATGGTGGTGCGCACGAACATGGCGATGCCGGCGACCTTGGGGGCGGCGGCGAAGAAGGCGGTGATCGGCGTCGGCGCTCCCTCGTAGACGTCGGGCGTCCACATGTGGAACGGGACCGCCGAGACCTTGAAGCAGAAGCCGGCGAATAGGAAAACGAGCCCGAACACCAGCCCAAGGTTCGCCGTGCTCGTGCCACCCTGGGCCGCCGCCTTGGCAATACCGACAAAGCTCACGGTGCCGGTGAAGCCGTAGACCAGCGAAGCACCGTAAAGCAACATGCCTGACGACAGCGCGCCGAGGACGAAATATTTCAGTCCCGCTTCGGTCGAGCGCACCGAGTCGCGGTCGATCGCCGCCACGACGTAGAGCGCAAGGCTCATCAGCTCGAGCCCGAGATAGAGCGCAATCAGGTCGGCGGCCGAGATGAGCATCATCATGCCGGCGGTCGAGAGCAGGATTAGGATCGAATATTCGAACGTCCCGCGCTTCTCGACCGCGAGGTAGTTCGACGACATCACGATCGCCGCGGCCGATCCGGCGAGCGCTAGAAGCTTGAGGAAGCGGGCAAAGCTGTCGACGACGAAACTGCCGTCGAAAGTGACGAGCTTGCCCGCGGGCAGCCAAACGACGATGGCAGCGGTGAGCAGCAACAGCAGGACCGCCCCGCCCTCGATGCCCTTTGTCGTCTGCTCGCCGCGGAACACGCCGACCATCAGCAACAGCATGGCGCCCAGCGCGAGCACAATTTCCGGCAAGGCCGGGAGCAGCGTGGGGATTTCGAGCGGATTGGTCATCGCCAGAGTTCGGGCCTTCAATGCGTCAACAGGGCAGCGGTCTTGGCCGCCCCGATGGCACGCTCGTAGTTCTCGAGCAGCTGCGCGACCGAAGCTGCAGAAAGCTCGAGCACGGGCCTGGGATAGATGCCGAACAGAATCGTAAGAAGGACCAGCGGACCGAGCGTGATGATCTCGCGGTAGTCGAGGTCCTTGATCGCCGCGAGACTTGGTTTGACGAGCGGCCCGAAGATCACCTTTCGGTAGAGCCACAGCGCGTAGGCTGCCGACAGGATGGTGCCGGTGGTCGCTAGCGTCGCCACCCAGGTATTGACCCGGAACGTGCCGATCAGCGTGAGGAATTCGCCGACGAAACCCGTGGTGCCCGGCAACCCCACATTGGCAAGCGTGAACACCATGAAAGCGGCGGCATAGAGCGGCATACGGTTGACGAGCCCGCCATAGGCTGCGATCTCGCGTGTATGCATTCGGTCGTAGACTACGCCGACGCAAAGGAACAGAGCTGCCGATACAATGCCGTGCGAGATCATCAGGAAGATGCCGCCGGCAACCCCCTGGGTGGTGGCCGCGAAGATGCCCATGGTGACGAAACCCATATGCGCCACCGAGGAATAGGCGATGAGCTTTTTCATGTCCTCCTGTGCCAGCGCGACCAGCGACGTGTAGATCACCGCCACCACCGAGAGCGCGAAGATGAGCGGGGCGAGATCGTGCGAGGCCGCGGGGAACATCGGCAGCGAAAATCGCAGGAAACCGTAGCCGCCCATCTTCAAGAGAATGGCGGCGAGGATTACGGAGCCCGCGGTGGGCGCCTCGACGTGGGCGTCGGGCAGCCACGTGTGCACCGGCCACATCGGCAGTTTCACCGCAAAGGAGGCAAGGAAGGCGAGCCACGCCCAAGTCTGCAGGCTGCGCGGGAAGCTGTGCTGCAGGAGGGCCGGAATCTCCGTCGTGCCGGCGCTCCAGTACATGGCCATGATGGCGAGGAGCATGAGCACCGAGCCGAGCAGCGTGTAGAGGAAGAATTTGAAGCTGGCGTAGACGCGGCGGGGCCCGCCCCACACCCCGATGATCAGGAACATCGGAATAAGCCCACCCTCGAAAAACAGGTAGAACACCACGAGATCCAGCGCCGCGAAGGTCCCGACCATCAGCGTCTCGAGCACCAAGAACGCGACCATGTATTCCTTGACGCGGTGCTGGATCGGCAGCCAGCTCGCGATGATGCACACCGGCATCAGCGCCGTCGTGAGGATGACGAACGGCAGCGAAATCCCGTCCACACCCATGTGATAGGTGATCGTGCCACCCAGCCAAGGCCGTTTCTCGACGAACTGGAACTCGGCCGACGCCGGATCGAAGCGGTAGAGCAGGATCAACGAGATCGCAAACGTGATCAGGGTGGTCCACAGCGCGATCCAGCGCGCATTGCGCTTTTCCGCCTCGCCGTCGCTGCCCATGACCATGATGAACAGCGCGCCGACGAGCGGCAGAAACGTCGTGACGGAGAGGATGGGCCAGCTCATCGTCAGCCTGCCCGCGCGCCGAACATGAACCAGGTGATCAGCGCTGCGACGCCGATCAGCATGGCGAAGGCATAGTGATAGAGATATCCGGTCTGCAGCCGCACCGCGCCGCGAGTCACATCGAGCACGCGCGCCGAAATGCCGTCAGGCCCGAGACCATCGATAGTCCAGCCATCGCCGTACTTCCACAGCGCGCGGGCCAGCCACAAGGTCGGGCGAACGAAGAGAAAGTCGTAGATCTCGTCGAAGTACCATTTGTTGAGCAGGAATTTGTACAGCGGCTGCTGCTGGCGCGCGAGCTCGGCCGGCAGCTCGGGCCGGCGAATGTAGAACTCCCAGGTGATGGCGAACCCGAGCACCATCAGAATCGTTGGCCCCAGGGCGACGACGGGGGGAATGTGATGCATGTCCTCGAGAATGTGGTTGCTCGCCGCGAATTTGAGCGAATCGCCGAAAAATTCGCTGACTGCATGACCGGCGAATAGGTCCCTGAACGGGTAGCCTGCGAAGATCGAGCCGGCGGCGAGGAAGCCGAGCGGAATGAGCATCGTGATCGGGCTTTCGCGCGCCTCGTCGTAGTGGCGGCGGTCGCGCGGGCTGCCGTGGAAGGTCATGAAGATCAGCCGCCAGATATAGATCGCCGTCAGCGCAGTCGCGATGGCAGTCGTGCCGAACCCGTAGAGTGCCATCGGATTGGTGCTCAGATAGGCCGCTTCGATGATGGCGTCCTTGGAAAAATAGCCGGCAGTGAGCGGGAACCCGGTGAGCGCGAGGGCACCGATCACCATCGTCCAGTAGGTGATCGGGAGCTTGTCCTTGAGCCCGCCCATGTGCCGGATGTCCTGCTCGTGATGCATGGCAGTGATCACCGAGCCGCAGCACAGGAACAGCAGGGCCTTGAAGAAGGCGTGCGTGAACAAGTGAAACATGCCGATCGAATAGGCACCCGTGCCCATGGCAACGAACATGTAGCCGAGCTGCGAGCAGGTCGAATAGGCGACGATGCGCTTGATGTCGTTCTGCACCACGCCAATCGTTCCGGCAAAAAACGCAGTGGTCCCGCCGATGAAGATGACGAAGCTCTGCGCCTGCGGCGCCAGGTCGAACAGCGGCGACAGGCGCGCCACCATGAACACGCCAGCCGTCACCATGGTGGCGGCGTGAATGAGCGCGGACACCGGCGTCGGACCCTACATGGCGTCCGGCAGCCAGGTGTGCAGCAGGAACTGCGCCGATTTGCCCATCGCTCCCATGAACAACAGCAAGCAGATCAGCGTCAGCGCATCCACATTCCAGGAGAGGAAGTGAATTGACTTGCCGGTGA
>JBJMTU010000058.1:0-5899 GCA_045811545.1 Xanthobacteraceae bacterium
CGCCGCCGCGCTGGCCGAGACCGCTTTGGGTCAAGGGGCAGAGGCGCAGGCGGAATTAACGACAGCCATGCGACTGGCTGTGCACCCGGAACGCCCCGACGTGGCGGCGCGAGTAGGGGTTGCCGCGGCCCGGATACAGCCGGTTGCAGAGGCGATCCGCAACCTGGAGCGGTTCGAAACGGCGTTCGTCCGGAGTGGAGACCTGTTGGGAGCTCTAGAGGTAAGGCTTGCGCTGGGGCAGGCGCAGATTAAGAGCGGTCGAACTGCCGTTGGGCGGGGTGAGCCCCACCTCTCTCATGAGCTTGGCCGTGTCGGTGGCGAGATAGACCTGCTCGGCCACCGCCTTGTAGTCGACATCACCCTTGATCTGTCCCCAGCGTTTCATCTGCGTGAGGATCCAGATGGCGAACGATTGCCACGGGAAGGGATCGAAATCGATGCGGTCGGGAACCCGCTTCACGTTGCCCAGACCGTCGGCGAAGGTGCCGGTGAGCACTTGCTCGACGACCGTCACCGGCTGGTTGAGGTAGTTCGCCGGTGCGATGGCCTCGGCGATCTGCTTGCGGTTCTCCTGCTTGGTCGCGAATGCGGTGGCGTCGATGATGGCCTTGAGCAGAGCGGCGTAGGTGTTCGGCGAGCCGGTCACGAATTCCTTCGACGCGGCGAAGGCGCAGCACGGATGCCGGTCCCAGATGTCCTTTGACAGGATGTGAATAAAGCCGACACCGTCGTAGACCGCGCGCTGGTTGACAGGATCGGGCGCGAGGAAGCCGTCGATGTTGTCGGCGCGCAGGTTGGCCACCATCTCCGGCGGCGGCACCGCGCGGATCTGGATGTCCTGGTCGGGGTCGATGCCGTGCTCGGCGATGTAGTAGCGCAACAGATAATTGTGCATGGAGTAGTCGAACGGCACCGCGAACTTGAAGCCCTTCCAGGACTTCGGATCGCGCTTGTCCTTGTGCTTGACGGCGAGCGTGATCGCCTGGCCGTTGATGTTCTCGACCGCCGGCATGGTATAGGGGATCGGATTCGAGCCGGCGCCCAGCGTGATCGCGAGCGGCATCGGCGAGAGCATGTGGGCGGCGTCGTATTCCTTGTTGATGGTCTTGTCGCGAATGACCGCCCAGCCAGCGGTCTTGATCACCTCGACGTTCAATCCGTGCTTGCTGTAGAAGCCCATCGGGTGCGCCATGATGATGGGCGTGGCGCAGGTGATGGGAATGAATCCGACCTTGAGATCCTTCTTCTCCGGCGCGCCGGCTTGCGCGAACACCTCGCTCACGGTCTTGAGCGGAAAGAGCTGCGAGAGCGCGGCAAGCGCAGTCGAGGCGCCGACTGATTTGAGGAAGGCGCGGCGGGCGCGATCCTTCGGAAATACGGCGCGCATCACGGCGGAGGCGACGACGCCTTCGTAGCGCTTCTCTTCGCTCTCCAGCCTCTGGACGGACGCGCAGGAGAGTTGGCGCTGCGCCTCGGACTCGTGCTCGCCCTGGCTGCGGTGGCGCCCGCAGCTACATCCCGCCCGATTGAGCCGGCGCTCGGCATCGAAGGGGTTGTCGAAGGTCGACATGGCGGCGCGCTCCATCCTTGCGCCGGCGCTGCGCACCGGCATCTTGTCAGCGAATTAGCAATGGCCGTGCCAATCCACCGGATGGGATGGGGCGGCGATTTCCCGTTTCGACTGGATCCTGGCAGCCGCAAATCCCGATTGAACGCCTGTTTGTTAGGCAATCGCTGAAGTTTCGAGCAGCGCGGCGCGAAATTCGGCGCGCCTCGGCATCGCGCCTGCGCCGTTCGCGTAGCCGATGTAGAATGACTCCACTCGTCCCCACGCAACTGGGGACCGAGGACCACGAACTGCGGCCTCTGGATTCCCGCTGGAGTTGCCCCCCGCGCAAACGCGGGCGGGGTGCGCGCGCTGAAAGACTTCGGATCAGACCCAAATGAAGAAGCAAGCCAAATCCCGGATCAAAGGCAAAGCCAAGACATCGCGCGCGCGAGCGAGAACGCGTGCCGAATCGACGCGCGCCAGGAGCACCCGCAAAGCTGCAGGCCGCGATCCGCTCGACGCTTTCGTCGACGCGTCGGCGCACGCGCTCGATCTCAAGATCGAGCCGGCCTGGAAGGGTGCGGTCAAGGCCAATCTCGCGGTGACGTTCGCGCTCGCGGCGCTGTTCACGGATTTCCCGCTGCCGGACGACGCCGAACCCGCGCCGATCTTTTCGGCCTAGGCGGACTCGCCATGACGGCATCAACTCGCGCGGCGAACTCGGTCTGCTCCCTCCCCCGCTTGCGGGGGAGGGCTGGGGAGGGGGCGCGTGGAAAGGCCCTATCAGCTTGCGTGCCCCCTCCCTATCCCTCCCCCGCAAGCGGGGGAGGGGACGATGTGGCGCTGGCCGTCGTACTGGCGCGGCGTCCGTGGAAAATGCGCTGAGGTGCCTCACGTGGACACCGCCTGGACACATGCGAGCGAGATTGCCGCGGCCGTCTCGGACGGGCGCACTAGCGCGAGCGAGGTGGTGCGTGCGGCGCTCGCGCGCATCGCCGCCGACGACGCCGTGCTCAACGCGTTCACCGCCGTGTTGGAGGATCGGGCGCTCGTCAAGGCGCGCCGAATTGATGCTGCACGGCTCGAGGAGCGTCCGCTCGGCGCGCTCGCCGGCGTGCCGTTCGCGGTCAAGAACCTGTTCGACATTGCGGGGCTGCCGACGCTCGCCGGCTCGAAGATCAATCGCGACCGGGCGCCGGCTGAGCGCGATGCCACCCTCATCGCGCGGCTCGAAGCGAGTGGCGCCGTGCTCGTGGGCGCGCTCAACATGGGCGAATACGCCTATGACTTCACGGGCGAGAACGTGCACTATGGGCCCTCGCGCAATCCGCACGACGTGGCGCGTATGACCGGCGGCTCCTCCGGCGGTTCGGGCGGCGCGGTCGCCGGCGGCCTTGTCCCGCTCGCGCTCGGCTCCGACACCAACGGCTCGATCCGGGTGCCGGCCTCGCTGTGCGGCATTTTCGGCCTCAAGCCGACCTACGGGCGGCTCTCACGCGCGCACACCTTTCCGTTCGTCGCGAGCCTCGATCACGTCGGCCCGCTGGCGCGAAGCACGCGCGATCTCGCGCTGGCCTACGACGCCATGCAGGGCCACGATCCCGACGATCCGGTCTGCGTGGACGGTCCCGTCGAACCGGTGGCGCCGCTCATCGCGCGCGGCAGCGAGGGGCTGCACATCGCGATCGCCGGCGGGTACTTCCGCGCCGGCGCCTTCCCCGAGGCGCGAACCGCGCTTGATCGCGTTGCCGCCGCGCTCGGCGTTGCGGACGAAATCGAACTGCCGGAAGCCAAGCGCGCCCGCGCCGCCGCCTATGTGATCACGGCGGCGGAGGGCGGCGCGCTTCATCTCGCGCGCCTGCGCATGCGGGCGCGCGATTTCGATCCCGCCGTGCGGGACCGCCTGATCGCCGGCGCACTGATTCCCGCCGCGCACGTCGGCAAGGCGCAGAAATTCCGTCGCTGGTTTCGCGAGCAGGTGCTCGCGCTCTTCGGCAAAGTGGATGCGCTACTCGCGCCGGCGACCCCGTGCACTGCCCCGCTGATCGGCCGGCAGACCTTCGTGCTCGACGGGGTCGAGCTTCCCGTGCGCGCCAATCTCGGCATCTACACCCAGCCGATCTCGTTCATCGGCTTGCCGGTGGTAACGGTGCCCGTGCCGCTAAAACCACTGCCGATCGGCGTGCAGATCATTGCGGCGCCCTGGCGCGAGGATGTCGCGCTGCGCATCGCGCAGGCGCTCGAGCAGGCGGGGGTCGTCGGGGCGAGCAAACCGTCGCTCAAGGGAGGGAAATGATGGATATCGACTTGCCGGAGATCGTGGCCGAAGTGACGGCAGCCTTCGAACGTTACGAGCAGGCCGTGGTGTCGAACGACGTCGGCACGCTCGATGCGCTGTTCCGCGACGATCCCCGCACGATTCGCTATGGCGCGACGGAAAACCTATACGGCTATGACGCGATCAAGCGCTTCCGCGCCGCTCGCTCGCCGATCGGCCTCGCGCGCGTGCTGTCGAAGACAGTCATCACCACCTACGGGCGCGATTATGCGGTCGCCTCGACGCTCTTCCGCCGCGACACCGCGCCGGGCAAGGTCGGACGTCAGACTCAGACATGGGTGCGATGTCACGACGGCTGGCGCGTGGTCGTGGGCCACGTCAGCGTGATCGACGACCCGGGCGGGTCATGATTGTTCACGCAGTTGATAATCTTCGACTCTTTGGCACTGCATGGGTCGACTTTCAACCCGGGCTAATCATCGGTCGACGGCGGCCTTGGTGGTAGCGTTGATTCCGACCCTCAACTGGCTCTTGTTGCGGCGGCATCGCTGGCGCTGCCCTGGATTTCGCGTTCGATCTTAATTCAAAGGCAGCCTCGGATTTTCGATGAGAGACGTGAACGCTGCTTGACGTGCGTTGTCGGCGATCAGAGGAGGGGAAGGTGGCTTACGTGGCTTCCGCAAAGCAAAGGCGTCCGTTGCAGCAGTGGAGGAGTGCGCACGGGGAGAGCTCGCAAACCTATTGGCGGACGGATTGGACAATGTCGACCGCTTGGTTTTCCATGTCTTTGGCGTCGGCGGCTGCGACTTCATTTGCTATCCGAAGGCCCCTGGTGTGCTCGAAATCGATACCTGCTCATGGGCCGAAACGAAGCTAGACAAGGGACCGCTCGCGGGCCAGATCGTCCCGATGCCACGGCCCAACTCGGATGGATGATAGGGTAGTGGCTCAAACCGAGGCAGTACCTGGCCCTTTGGGAACATAACAGAAACAATTGAGGCGCATCACCAATATCCCCCGTGGCTCTGGCTGACGGCTTAATTCCGCGTTCTCTTAAATTCGGGGCGAAAGAACATAATCCCCTCGACCGGGCAAAGTTCCGCGCGCGGGCAGAAATAAATGACTGGCCTCCCTTATGAGCTCGGTACAAGCTTACCTGATCATAAGCCGGCACAGCAGCGGTCATGCCCCGTCCTCGCCAGCCCGATCCATCATCTCCCCCGCCGATTTGGATCTGCCCTTCCTGCCAGAAACTCATGCGCCTGCGCGAAATTGAAGTCGCGAACGGCGAAGAACAGATCAAGCTTACCTGCGCGGCCTGCGGCATGGAGGCGGTGCAGACCAACGCATTGTCTGAATAACTCATTCAAACCGGTGCCCCCGGCCGCACGCTCGGTAAGCCGCGCGCAGCCACCCGTGGCCGATTTTGATTTTGCGGGGAGCGGATGTCGTTTCGCCCTTCGGGCGGATCGTTCCGCCCGGTCACGCAGGCTTTGTCATAAAACCTTTAACTCGGGTCGATAGGCCTTGAGCAGCCCGAAATTCCAATTGCGAAGCAGGATTGTGCTCCGGATCGAAGGATGCTCGCTCGTCTATCCGAACGGCGTTTGCGCACTGGACGGGATCAGCCTCAGCTTTGAACTCGGCCGATTCACCGTGCTGCTCGGTCCGTCCGGGGCCGGCAAATCCTCGCTGCTGCGATGCCTGAACGGGCTCACAAGGCCCTCGCGCGGCGCCGTTATCGGCAGCGATAACCAGTCGATCTTCGCGACCCGAGCAGCGTTGCGCCGTCACCGCCGGCGGACGGCCATGATATTCCAGCAGCATCACCTGATCGCCCGGCATACGGCGTTGAAAAACGTGCTGCTCGGCCGGCTTGGTTTCCACACCTCCCTGCGCTCGCTGCTCCCGCCCGGTCGAACCGAGCGCCGGCTGGCGCTCGAGGTTCTCGATCGGGTTGAATTGCTGGACCGGGCGCTCAGCCGCGCCGACGAGCTGTCCGGCGGCCAACAACAGCGCGTCGGGATCGCGCGCGCGCTGATCCAGGCTCCGAACACCATTCTCGCCGACGA
>JBJMTU010000059.1:0-14060 GCA_045811545.1 Xanthobacteraceae bacterium
ACGCACCGGCCGGCGGAGCTTTCCGGCGGCGAGCAGCAGCGCGTTGCGATCGCGCGCGCGGTCGCCAACGCGCCGCGCATTCTGCTGGCCGACGAGCCCACCGGAAACCTCGACCCGCGCACCTCCGGGCACGTGATCTCCGCGCTCACCCAGCTGGTGCAGGCCTCCGGCCTCGCCGTCGTCGTCGCCACCCACAACATGGACATCGCGGCCCGCATGGACCGGCGCGTGACCATCAAGGACGGGCTGGTGGTCGAGCTGGATTGAGGCATGAACAAACGGCACGCCATTGACCGGCGACAGCTGCAGCGCATAGTGCCGCAATGGCAGCAGGATGGAACGTGCGCGTCACGAGTTTCGATGCCGAGGCAAAGCCGGGAAATGTGCGGAATTTCCTTGCATACGAGCCCGACAAGGCAAGGGCCGTGGAGCTAGTTCGCAGGCGGGTCCCTGTGCGCGAAGGAGAGCAGGCCGAAGCTGTTGCCGAGGCGGCCGCCGACGAATTGCTCGATCGAAGAATGAAGCCGGGCGACGTACGGCAACAGGACTGACGGCGCGAGCAGGAACCCAGGGACGCCAAAGTCGGCCAATCGCTTGTCTCCGCACAACGCGCCTTAGCAGGCAATGCTAAGAGCTTGCGCGGCCTATCAATTCCGGCCGACCGTCGAACGGACGCTCACCGCGGCTTGACGAGTGAACATAACACGAACTATGTTCACGACTCGTTCTCATCCGTGAGGAGTTAGGTGACATGGTCCGCGCTGTTGTTGAAGAAGCCGCCACATTGACCTCGCTGGCGCTGTTTTTGGGCATGGTTGCGATCTGGGCGCAGGTGATCGCAGCGCTTTGAATGCGCCCCGGGCGCCGACGAGTGAACTGGGCTTGGTCTTTAAGAGCGACGATGTTGGGGACAAGCTGCCTCGAGCCGTCTCGCTCGCGATGGACAGCGCCCGCACGCACCCTCACATTCGCAAGCCTATCGGAGAATCGCTGAGGGGGTGAATGCCCGGCTTCGTTCATCTACACACGCACTCGTCCTATTCGCTGCTCGAAGGCGCGCTGACGATTGCGCGCCTCTGCGAGCTCGCCAAGGCTGACCGGCAACCGGCGCTCGCGCTCACCGACACCGACAACATGTTCGGTGCGCTCGAATTCTCCGACAAGATGGCGGCGGCCGGCATCCAGCCGATCGTCGGTTGCGCACTCGCGATCGATTTTGCCGATCAAGAAGCCCTCCAGCGCGCGGGAGGTGCGGCGCACCTCGACCGCCCGCGCATCGTTCTGCTGGCGGCGCGTGAGGCCGGCTACCGCAGCCTCATGCGGCTCAATTCCCGCGCGTTTCTCGAAACTGCGCCGAGCGAACCGCCGCATCTGCGTGTGTTCTGGCTCGAGGGCGAGACCGAAGGGTTGATCGCTTTAACCGGCGGACCCGGCGGGCCGCTCGATGCGGCATTTGCCGCCGGGCAGGGACACCTGGCGCAGACCCGCTGCGAGGCGCTCGAGCGGTTGTTCGGCGATCGGCTCTACATCGAGCTGCAGCGCCACGGCAGCCGTGCGGAACGCAGCGCCGAGCCGGCGCTCATGGAGCTCGCCTACGCGCGAGGGATCCCGCTCGTCGCCACCAACGAGCCACTGTTTGCAACCCAGGACGACTACGAGGCGCATGACGCGCTCATCTGCATCGCCGAAGGGCGCCTGGTGGCCGAAACCGAGCGGCGCCAGTTCACGCCCGAACATCGCTTCAAGACGCGCGCGGAGATGGCCGCGCTGTTTGCCGACCTGCCCGAGGCGGTTGCCACCACGGTCGAGATCGCGCGGCGCTGCGCATTCCGGCCGCTGGTGCAGGCGCCGATCCTGCCTCGCTTCTCGGTCGAGGCGGACGGTGTCGCGGTCGACGAGGCGGCCGAATTGCGCAAACGCGCCGAGGCCGGGCTCGAAAGCCGCATCAAGGTTCACGGCATCGCGCCCGGGCACACCGTCGAGGAGTATCGCGAGCGGCTCGCCTTCGAACTCAACGTGATCGAAGGCATGAAGTATCCAGGCTATTTCCTAATCGTTTCCGATTTCATCCAGTGGGCGAAGGCGCATGGGATTCCGGTCGGGCCGGGCCGCGGCTCGGGCGCAGGCTCGCTGGTCTCCTACGCCCTGACGATTACCGATCTCGATCCCATTCGGTTTGGGCTCCTGTTCGAGCGTTTTCTCAATCCCGAACGCGTGTCGATGCCGGATTTTGACATCGACTTCTGCCAGGACCGGCGCGATGAAGTCATCCGCTATGTCCAGGAGCGCTACGGCCGCGACCGCGTGGCGCAGATCATCACCTTCGGCACGCTGCAGGCGCGCGGGGTGCTGCGCGACGTCGGCCGCGTGCTGCAGATGCCATATGGCCAAGTCGACAAATTGTGCAAACTCGTGCCGCAGAACCCGCTCAATCCCGTCACGCTCAACCGGGCGATCGACGACGAGCCGCGGCTGCAGGCGGCGCGCGACAGCGATCCACTGGTCGCGCGCGCCTTTCATATCGCGCAGAAGCTCGAAGGGCTGCATCGCCACGCCTCGACGCACGCCGCAGGCATTGTCATTGGCGAGCGGCCGTTGACCGAGATGGTGCCGCTCTATCGCGATCCCAAATCCAATATGCCGGTGACCCAGTTCAACATGAAGTGGGTCGAGCAAGCGGGATTGGTGAAGTTCGACTTTCTCGGCCTCAAGACGCTCACCGTTCTGGAAAAGGCGGCAGCGTTGTTGCGCAAACGCGGGGTCGAGATCGACCTGGCGGCGATCCCGCTCGACGAGGAAAAGACCTACGCCGTGCTGGCGCGGGCCGAAGCAATGGGCATCTTCCAGCTGGAAAGTCAGGGCATGCGGCGCGCCTTGCTCGACATGCGGCCGGACCGCTTCGAGGACATCATCGCGCTGGTTGCGCTCTACCGGCCCGGCCCGATGGCCAACATCCCGACCTACTGCGCGCGCAAGCACCGCATGGAGGAGCCCGACTATATCCATCCTAAGCTCGAGCCGATCCTGCGCGAGACCTTCGGGGTCATCGTCTACCAGGAGCAGGTCATGCAGGCGGCGCAGATCCTCGCCGGCTACTCGCTCGGCGAAGCCGACCTGCTACGGCGCGCGATGGGAAAGAAAATCCGCAGCGAAATGCAGAAGCAGCGCAGCCGTTTCGTCTCGGGTTGCGTCGAGCGCGGCATCGAACGCGGTCAGGCCGAAGCGATCTTCGAGTTGCTCGCGCGTTTCGCCGATTATGGCTTCAACAAGAGCCACGCCGCCGCTTACGCGCTGGTTGCCTATCAAACCGCGTTCATGAAGGCGAACTATCCAGTCGAGTTTCTCGCGGCGTCCATGACCCTCGACATGGGCAATACCGACAAACTTTCCGAATTTCGCGCGGAAGCCGAGCGGCTGGGTGTGAAAATAGAGCTCCCGTCGGTCAACCGGTCCGGTGTCGATTTCGAGGTGGAGGGCGCAACCATCCACTACGCGCTCGCGGCGCTCAAAGGGGTGGGCCGCCAGGTGGTCGAGGCAATCGTGGAAGCGCGCGGCGAGCGGCCGTTCTCCGACCTCGCCGATTTTGCGGCCCGCATCAATCCGCATGCCGTGAACAAGCGGGTGGTGGAAAGCCTCGCTGCGGCAGGCGCCTTCGATGCGCTCGAACCAAATCGCGCGCGGGTGTTTGCAGCCGTCGACGCGATGCTTGCGGCCGCACAGCGCGCCCATGACGACCTTTCCGTCGGGCAGTCGGAACTATTTGGCGCCGGCGCGGCGCGCACCCCGCTCGCGCTCAGTCATGTCGAGCCATGGCTGCCGGCCGAGCGGCTGCAAAAGGAGTTTGCCGCCATCGGATTCTTCCTCTCCGGCCATCCACTCGATGACTACGCCGCTACGCTCAAGCGTATGCGGGTGCAATCGTGGGCCGAGTTTGCGCGCGCCGTACGCGCGGGCGCGAGCGCAGGCCGCGTTGCAGGCACCGTGGTGGCTCGCACCGAGCGGCGCACGCGCACCGGCAGCAAGATGGGCATCATCGAGCTCTCCGATCCCACTGGGCACTACGAGGCGGTCGTGTTCTCGGAGGGGCTCGCGCAGTTCCGCGACCTGCTCGAGCCTGGTGCCGCGGTGCTGCTGATGCTCACGGCCGAACTACAGGGTGACGACGTGCGTGCGCGCATTCAGATGGTCGAGGCGCTCGATCAGGCGGCGGCCAAGCTTGCCAAGGGCCTGCGCGTCTTCCTGCGCGACGAGACGCCGATCGAAAGCGTGGCCAAGCGGCTCGAAGGTCCAGGCCGCGCAGCGACCGACAACGGTGAGGTCGCGATCGTGCTGATGCTGGCCGAAGGGACTGAGGTCGAGGTGAAGCTCCCAGGTCGGTTCAAGGTCTCGCCTCAGATCGCCGGCGCCATCAAGGCGGTACCCGGCGTGGTGGCGGTCGAGGCGGTTTAATCGACCGGCGCTCTCGCCCTCATCCTTGCCTCGGCCAATTCGTGCCTATATAAGCGCCGGCATCTCACACGCGGACCTTGGCTTTGCAGCCGTCCGGTGGCTCATCCCGACCGCGAGGAAGGGAGAGCTCACGGGTCCGCGGCGGCTCAACCGGAGAAGAAAATGGCAGTTCCGGAATTTTCCATGCGCCAGCTCTTGGAGGCTGGCGTTCACTTCGGCCATCAGGCCCACCGCTGGAACCCGAAGATGGCGGAATACATCTTCGGCACCCGCAACAACATCCACGTCATCGATCTCGCCCAATCGGTCCCGATGCTGCACCGGGCTTTGCAGGCCGTCAGCGACACGGTCGCGAACGGCGGTCGCATCCTCTTCGTCGGTACCAAACGCCAGGCGCAGGATGCCATCGCCGACGCAGCCAAGCGCTCCGCGCAGTATTACGTCAATTCGCGTTGGCTCGGTGGCACACTCACCAACTGGAAGACCATCTCCCAGTCGATCTCGCGCTTGCGCAAGCTCGACGAGATGCTCTCCTCAGGAGAGGCCACGGGCTACACCAAGAAAGAGCGTCTTACGCTGCAGCGCGAGCGCGACAAGCTCGACCGCGCCCTTGGCGGCATCAAGGATATGGGCGGCCTTCCCGACCTGCTGTTCGTTATCGACACCAACAAGGAGGACATCGCGATCAAGGAGGCGCGGCGCCTCGGTCTGCCCGTCGCCGCCGTGGTCGACACCAACTGCGACCCCGACGGCATCACCTATGTCGTGCCCGGGAATGACGACGCCAGTCGCGCCATCACGCTCTATTGCGATCTCGCGGCGAAGGCCGCCATCGACGGAATATCGCGCGCGCAAGGTGAACTTGGGGTCGATACGGGCGCCGCTGCCGAACCGATCGTGGAAGAACTGCCGGCGGCCGCCGAAGGGCCCGGCTACGAGGTGCTGTCCGGCCCGCGGGGCGTTGCCGACGATCTCACGAAGCTTCCCCATGTGTCTCCCACTATCGAGAAGAAGCTCAATGACCTCGGGATCTTCCACTACTGGCAGATCGCAGGGCTCGGGCCCGACGCTGCTCGCAAGATCGGCGAGGAAGTCGGATTGCCCGGCCGGGTGGAAGGCTGGATCGCGCAGTCGAAAGAGCTGAGCCCAGAATAGCGCGGCGCGCTTGGTTCGGGCCTCTCGCCACGGTGAGATGACGAACACCCGCGTGCTGGTCCGAGCGGTGGTTGTCGAAGCGTGGCTTGTGGTGACGAACGCGGAGAGGACAAGGAATCGTAGAGATGGCCAACATCACGGCGCAAATGGTGAAGGAGCTGCGCGAGCGCACCGGCGCGGGCATGATGGACTGCAAGGCGGCGCTACAGGAAACCGGCGGCGGGATGGAGCAGGCCGTTGATCTTCTGCGCAAGCGGGGGCTCGCCAAAGCCGCTAAAAAATCCGGCCGTATTGCGGCCGAAGGCCTCATCGGTGTGGCGGTCGACGAGTCCAAGGGTGTTGTGGTCGAGGTGAACTCGGAAACCGATTTCGTCGCTCGCAACGATCTGTTCCAGGGTCTGGTGAAGATGATCGCGAATGTCGCGCTGAGCGTCGGCACCGACGCGGAGAAGATCAAGGCCGCCAAAGTCGGCGATATCACGCTTGCGGAGGGCATTGGCGAGACCATCGCCAAAATCGGTGAGAACATGTCGCTGCGACGGGCATCGTCGCTTTCCGTAGCAAACGGCGTCATCGGTACCTACGTCCACAATTCCGTCGACCAAGACCTTGGCAAGATCGGAGTCATGGTGGCGCTGGAATCGAACGCCAAGAGCGATGAGCTCAAGCGCTTCGGCCGTATGCTTGCGATGCACGTCGCCGCCTCCAATCCGCAGGCGATCGACCCCTCCGGCCTCGATCCAGATCTCGTTCGGCGGGAGAAGGAGGTGCTTGCAGACAAGTACAAAGCCCAGGGAAAACCCGCGAATGTGATCGACAAGATCGTCGAATCGGGACTCAAGACTTTCTACAAAGAGGTCTGCCTGCTCGATCAAGCCTACATCCACGATCCGGATAAGACCGTTTCCCAGGCGATCAAGGAAGCCGAGGGCAAAGTGGGCGCACCGATCAAGGTGACGGGCTTTGTCCGTTACGCGCTGGGCGAGGGCATCGACCGGCCGGAGACCGATTTCGGCGGCGAGGTCGCGGCGCTCGTCAAATCGAACTGAGCGCCTCGGCGAGGCGATAGCAGCCGCGCGCCAGCGGTCGAGCGCGGGAGATGCCATGACCAAACCCGTCTACCGGCGTGTCGTGGTGAAGGTCTCCGGCGAGGCTCTGATGCGCCCCGATCGTTTCGGCATCCATCAGCCGACGCTGGACCGGATCGCGGCCGACCTCCTGGCGTCGCAGGGTCTCGGCGTGGCGCTCGCCGTCGTGGTCGGCGGCGGCAACATCTTTCGCGGGGTGAACGTCTCCGAACAAGGCACCCCGCGCGTCACGGGCGACATGATGGGAATGCTCGCAACCGTCATGAACGCGCTCGCGCTCGAGAGCGCGATCGAAAGGGCAGGGCTGCCAGCGCGCACCATGTCCGCGCTAGGAATGCCGCAAGTTTGCGAGACCTACGAGCGCCGCCGCGCGTTGCGCCACGTCGAACAGGGGCGGGTGGTGCTGCTGGCGGGCGGGACCGGCAATCCGTTCTTCACCACCGATACCACAGCCGTGCTACGGGCGGCCGAGCTGGGAGCCGAGGCAGTGCTCAAAGCCACTGACGTCGACGGCGTCTATAGCGCGGACCCGAAGCAGGACAGAAATGCCAAGCGCTACGACCGCTTGACCCACCAGGAGGCGCTCGAGCGCAGCCTGAAAGTGATGGATAGTACCGCCTTCGCGCTTGCTCGGGAAAACCGTATGCCTATCATCGTGTTCTCGATCCGCGAAAAGGGAGCGATCGCGGCGGTGCTGCGCGGCGAAGGGCGCTCCACCGTCGTCAGCAGTTGACGCGGTCTCGCCACCACGTCACGCGAAAATCAAGACACGGATCGACCATTTGTTCGAGGGAACGTCATGGCAAACCCGACGCACGACATCAACGAGCTCAAGCGCCGCATGCAGGGTGCAATCCAGTTGCTGAAACAGGAATTGGGCGGACTGCGCACGGGACGCGCTTCGGGAAGCCTGCTCGAGCCGGTACACGTCGAAGCCTACGGCACCCGCATGCCCCTCAACCAAGTCGCGACCATAAGTGTGCCGGAACCTCGACTCATCTCCGTGCAGGTGTGGGACAAATCGATGGTGCATGCCGTCGAAAAGGCAATCGCCGCCTCCGATCTCGGTCTCACACCATCGACCGAGGGCCAGGTGCTGCGTCTGCGCATCCCTGAACTCAACGAAGAACGGCGCAAGGAGCTGGTCAAAGTCGCGCACAAGTACGCCGAGGCGGCGCGCGTTGCCGTGCGGCACGTCCGGCGCGACGGCCTTGACGTGCTCAAGCGGCTCGAAAAGGATCACAAGATCAGTGAAGACGAGGGCAAACGCTCGTCCGAGCAAGTGCAGAAGGCGACGGATGAAGCCATCGCCGAGGTCGACAAGATGTTGGCGAACAAAGAAAAGGAAATCCTCACGGTGTGAGGTCTAGCGGATGCCGAAGAGCGGGCCGCTGCACACTGCCGAGATCGGCGATTTCGCCGTGCCGCGGCACGTTGCCATCATCATGGACGGCAACGGACGGTGGGCAGCGGCACGCGGGCTGCCGCGCGGGGAAGGACATCGCCGTGGGGTTGAAGCGCTACGGCGCACAGTGCGCGCCGCCGGTGATCTCGGAATAGGCTTTCTCACCATCTTTTCGTTCAGTGCCGAGAATTGGTCGCGGCCGCCCACCGAGATTCGCGAGCTGATGGCGCTATTACGCCGCTTCATTCGCCACGATCTTGCGGACCTGCATCGCCGCGGCGTGCGCGTACGCGTGATCGGCGAGCGCGAGGATCTCGACCCCGAGATTCGGCGGCTGCTCGAGGAAGCGGAGGAGTTGACCAAATGCAATAACAGGCTCGTCCTTGTCGTCGCCTTCAACTACGGTGCGCGGCAGGAAATTGCGCGAGCGGCCCGCCGCATGGCCGCCGCCGTCGCGGCCGGGGATCTGTCGGTGGGCGCCATCACCGCCGATAAGCTCGCTAGTTACCTCGACGCGCCCGACTTGCCCGATCCCGATCTCATCATCCGCACCAGCGGCGAGCAACGGCTATCCAATTTCCTGCTCTGGCAAGCGGCCTATAGCGAACTCGTGTTCGTGCCGGCCTATTGGCCCGATTTCGACCGCGCAGCGCTCGAAAGCGCGATTAACGAGTATCGACGGCGCGAACGTCGCTTCGGCGGTCTTGTCGCGCGGACCGGGTCGTAATCCGTGGCGGACGCGGAGCAGCCATTGCGCGCCGGCTGGCTTGGCAGCGAGCTTGCGCTGCGGGTCAGCTCGGCATTGGTGCTCGTGCCACTCGCGATCGGTACAGCCTATCTCGGCGGATGGCTGTTCGCCCTGTTCTGGGGCGCAGCGGCAATGGGTGTGCTGTGGGAATGGACCACGCTGGTGGCGCGCAACGACCAGCGATCCGTGCTGCTGACCGGCGGCGCCTCGCTTGCGCTTGCTGTCGTCCTCGTGGCCGCCGGACACCTCTTGGCAGCCGTGGTGGTATTAGCCATGGGCGCAATAGGCGCGGCATCGTTGGCATTGGCGGAGCGGCGGACCTGGGTGGCCGGCGGCATTCCTTACGCTGGCGCGCTTGCGTTAGCGCCCATCGTGCTGCGGGCCGACGATGCGGATGGCTTCCTCGCCGTGATTTTTTTGTTTGCAATCGTCTGGACCACTGACATCAGCGCCTACTTCGCGGGCCGCGCGCTCGGCGGCCCAAAGCTTATGCCACAAGTAAGCCCCAACAAGACCTGGGCGGGGGCGGTCGGAGGCTTGATCGCATCGGTCGTGGTCGCCCTCGCACTCGCCAAAATGGCGGGGCTGACCGCATTGGTTGCGCTTGCCATGCTCGCCGTGGTGTTGTCGGTCTTCGCCCAGGGGGGAGACTTGTTCGAGTCCTTCCTCAAGCGCCGGTTCCATGCCAAGGATTCCAGTCATCTCATTCCCGGACACGGCGGGCTGATGGATCGCCTCGACGGCTTCGTGAGCGCCAGCGTCGCCGCTGCGCTGATTGGACTTGCGCGCGGTGGGTTCGAGGCACCGGGCCATGGTCTGTTGGTATGGTGACTTGATGAAATCCGATATTTTGCGCGCGGCGATGAATCGAGCTCCGGCGGAGCGCACGGTTACCATCCTGGGCGCCACCGGCTCGATCGGGGCGAGCACCGTCGATCTGCTCAAGCGTGAGCGCAACCGCTTTCGCATCGAGGCATTGAGCGCCAACAAGAACGCGGCTGCGCTCGCCGCGATCGCGCGCGAGCTTGGTGCACGTTTTGCCGCAATCGGCGATCCCACCGCCTACCGCGATCTCAAAAGCGCGCTCTCCGGAACCGGAATCAAGGTGGCTGCGGGCGAAAGCGGGCTGCTCGAGGCCGCCGAGCGGCCGGCGGAATGGGTGATCGGAGCGATTACTGGCGCGGCGGGGCTCAAGCCGACGCTCGCCGCCGCTGAGCGTGGCGCGATCGTTGCTCTCGCCAACAAGGAAACGCTGGTATGCGCCGGTGCGCTGTTCATGCGCCGCGCAGCAGCAGCGGGCGCGACCGTATTGCCGGTTGATTCGGAGCATAACGCCCTGTTTCAGGCCATGAGCGGCAGCCGGCGCGAGGACGTACGGCGCGTGATCCTCACCGCCTCCGGCGGCCCATTCCGGACCGCTACTGCCGAGGCGGTGCGGACGGCTACCGTAGAGCAGGCGCTCAAGCACCCCAACTGGTCGATGGGGGCGAAGGTCACGATCGATTCGGCGACTTTGATGAACAAAGGGCTGGAACTCATTGAGGCCCATCACCTTTTCGCGCTCGCTCCGCAGCAGATCGACGTCCTGGTGCATCCCCAATCCATTGTGCACAGCTTGGTCGAGTTTTGTGATGGCTCGCTCATTGCGCAGCTGGGGAGCCCAGACATGCGCATCCCGATCGCCTATTGCCTGGCTTGGCCTGAGCGCATGGCGGGGCCAGCCGCGCGACTTGATCTCGCGCGCGCGGCGACATTGACATTCGAGGAGCCCGATCTTGCGCGTTTTCCGGCCTTGGCTCTGGCCCGGCGCGCGCTGGAGGCGGGCGGGGCGGCGCCCACGGTGCTTAACGCCGCCAATGAGGTAGCAGTGGCCGAATTTCTCGCGCGCAGGCTGAATTTTGCCGGCATATCGGCCCTGGTTGAGGCCACCCTTGAGGCGGCCCTGTCCCGAAATTGGACCGCAGAGCCCGAAAGCGTCACCGAGGCACTATCTATTGACCATAATGCGAGATTGTTGGCACGGTCGCTCTTGCCCGAAATTGCCGCAAAGGCACCGTAGAGCATGGCGTTCGCTTAACTAGGTCGGGACCGGCGGGGAAAAGTACTGATGAACTTCGACTTTTTGGCCGGAATCAACGCGCTGGGAGGCGGCGTGCTCGGTTATCTCATCCCGTTTCTGTTCGTCTTGACCGTGGTCGTGTTCTTCCACGAACTCGGACACTTCTTGGTGGCCCGCCGGTGCGGCGTCCGGGTCTTGGTTTTCTCGATCGGATTCGGTCCCGAGTTGTTCGGCTTCAATGACCGCCATGGTACCCGCTGGAAGCTGTCTGCTATCCCCCTCGGCGGATATGTAAAATTTTTCGGCGACGAGAACGCAGCAAGCGTTCCCGATCCGATGGCGCTTGCCGCCATGAGTGAAGAGGATCGCCGGCACAGCTTTGTTCATCAGTCCGTAGGACGCAGGGCCGCCATCGTGGTTGCGGGCCCAGTGGCCAATTTCCTTCTCGCCGTGGTGATCTTCGCCGGGCTCTTCATGGTGTTTGGCAAGCCGAGCACATCGCCTCGCGTCGACGCGGTCCAACCCGGGAGCGCTGCTCAGGCGGCTGGCTTCCAGCCGGGCGACCTAGTTTTGAGCATCAACGGGAGGCCGATCGAGAGCTTTCCGGATATGCAGCAGATCGTGAGCACCAGCGCGGGCGAGCTGCTGACGTTCGAGGTCGAACGCGGCGGCGTGAAGGTCGAACTCAAAGCCGTTCCCGCGCTCAGGGAAACCAAGGATCGATTCGGCAATGTCCATCGCATTGGCGTGCTCGGTATTACCCGCTCGCCGTCGCCGGACGACACGCATTTCCAGCCGGTCGGGCCCGTGAAAGCGCTTGAGCTTGGCGTGCAAAGGACGTGGTTCGTGGTGGAGCGGACGCTGTCCTATATCGGCGGCGTCATCTCGGGCCGCGAGGCCGCGGATCAGCTTGGGGGTCCGATTCGGATCGCCCAGGTATCGGGGCAGGTCGCGACCGAGGGACTCGCGTCATTGTTCAGTCTCACGGCGGTGCTGTCGGTCTCGATCGGGTTACTCAATCTCTTCCCGGTCCCGCTGCTCGATGGGGGCCACCTGCTGTTCTACGGAATCGAGGCCGTCAGGGGAAAACCGCTATCGGAGCGCGCTCAAGAAGTGGGATTTCGGATCGGGCTCGCAATCGTTGTCATGTTGATGATCTTTGCGACGTATAACGATCTTCTCCATCTCGCCGCCCAATGGACGGCGTCGTAGGGAGACTGCAACTTTTCGGGGGTAAAGTAGTAGGGCTGGGTGACGCAACAGGTGAGGGTGTCTGTACGAGCGGCGTGGCTCGTACGTGCGTTGTGGGCTAGGGACGACCTTTCTCGTGCGGTGCCTAAGTTTGTGAGGTGCCCAAAGGGGAACGACAAAGGGCGCGTGGGGGAATGAAACTTCGTAAGTGGCTTGTTCGAGGGCTTGGCCTCGCGTGCCTCGTCCTCGGGGGGAACGCATTGAGTGGTGGCGTCATGTCGCTCACCGCGCGCTCTGCCTATGCTCAAGCGCCCACCGTCAGCTCCATCGTTGTGCAAGGCAATCAGCGGGTCGAGGCTGACACCATCCGCTCCTATTTCCGCCCAGGGCCAAATGGGCAACTGGGCGCCTTCGAAATCGATGAAGGCGTCAAGGCGCTGATCTCCACCGGTCTTTTCCAGGACGTCCGTTCCAACATTCAGGGCGGGCGGCTGGTCATCACCGTCACGGAAAATCCGGTCATCAACCGCATCGCTTTCGAGGGCAACAAGAAGGTCAAGGACGAGCAGCTCAAGTCTGAAATCCAGTCGAAGGAGCGCGGCACGCTCTCTCGTCCCGTCGTGCAGGCCGACACCGCCCGCATCGTCGAAGTGTACCGCCGCAGCGGACGTTTCGACGTTCGCGTCGAGCCTAAGATCATCGATCTGCCGAACAACCGCGTCGATCTCGTGTTCGAGATTACCGAGGGCGTAAAGACCGGCGTGAGGCTCATCCAGTTCGTCGGCAACCGCGCCTATTCCACCTATCGCCTCAAGGACATCATCAAGACCTCCGAGACCAGCTGGTTTCTTTCGTTCCTGCAGACCGGCGATATCTACGATCCTGACCGGATCGAGGCTGATCGCGAGCTGTTGCGCAGGTTCTACCTCAAGCACGGCTACATCGACGTGCGCATCGTCGCCGCGGTCGCGGAATTTGATCCCACTCGGAACGGTTTCGTGATTACCTTCACAATCGAGGAGGGCGAGCAGTATCGGGTCGGAGCGGTCGACGTGCAGTCGATGATTCGGTCGCTCGACCCCTCATGGCTGCGGGTGAAGCTGCGAACCTATCCCGGCGATGTCTACAATGCCGAGGCGGTCGAAAAGACCGTCGAAGACATGACTATCGAAGCCGCGAGGCAGGGCTTTGCCTTCGCGACGGTGCGCCCGAGCGCGACGCGTGACGCACAAACGCGCACCGTCAATCTCCTCTTCACCGTCACGGAGGGGCAACGGATCTACATCGAGCGGATCAATATCCGCGGCAACACGCGCACGCGCGATTACGTGATCCGGCGCGAATTCGATCTGGTGGAAGGAGATGCGTACAACCGCGCGCTCGTCAGTCGGGCCGAGCGACGCCTGAAGAATCTCACCTTTTTCAAGACCGTGAGGATTACGACCGAGCCGGGCTCGGCACCCGATCGCGTCATTCTCAATGTCGATGTCGAGGAGCAGTCGACCGGCGAATTCTCCGTCTCGGGCGGGTATTCGACCGCGGATGGGTTCCTGGGCGAGGTCAGCGTCGCAGAACGCAACCTGCTCGGCCGCGGTCTGTTCGGAAAAATCGCGGTGCAATACGGCCAGTATACGAAGGGCGCCCAGCTCTCTTATGTGGATCCTTACTTCCTCGGCTATCGCGTGGCGCTGGGCATCGACGTGTTCTACAAACAGCAGCTGCCGACGAGTTACGTCTCGTACGAGACGCAGACGATCGGCGTCGGCACGCGACTCGGTTTCACGCTGCGCGAAGACCTCGGCCTGCAGTTACGCTATTCGGTCTATCAGCAGAAAATCACGCTGGCGCCGAATTTGATGAACTGCAACAACATCAATCCGGATTTCGTGAACACCTTCCCGACCCCCGATAAGATCAACACGACGCCGGCGCTTACGCCGCCCCTCGGATATGCGGGTCTTGCGA
>JBJMTU010000060.1:0-8097 GCA_045811545.1 Xanthobacteraceae bacterium
AGCGACGTCACGTTTTCGAAGCTGTGGAAGCGGCCGCGGGCCGTGACGTTTTCCTCCTCGAGCAAGCGGCGGATCTGTTCGAGTCCCTCCTCGAAGCGGGCGCGGCTCTCATCCATCGAGATGCCGAAGCGGGCAAACTCGTGTGGCAAGAAGGCGCGGGCAAATCCGACCTCGAGACGGCCGCCGGAAATCGCGTCCACCATCCCGATCTGCCCCGCGAGCTTGAGCGGGTTGTTGAACACCGGCAACACCGCGCCGGTGATCAGCCGCATGGAGCGCGTGAGCGCCGCCGCGGCGCTCAGGAAGATCAGCGGATCGGGACTGTAGCCGCCGTAGGACAGGAAATAATGCTCGACCGTGCGTACATTGGTGAAGCCCAGCTGCTCGGCGAGTTGCGTGAGCTCGAGTGCCTCGCGCCAATACTGGTCGGCGGGCTTCTGATCAGGACGGACGGCGGGAAAGAACTGAACGCCGAATTCCATCGCTCACCTCACACCTCGTCATGCGCGGGCAGAAGCGCGTCGAAGACGCGCGTGAACGCGCTTATGACCCGCGCAGCCATCCTCCCGACAAAAGAGTCCTTGCGAAGAAGATGGATTGCATCGCAACTCGGGCTTGCTCGAGTTGCGCAATATGAAGCAGCGCAAGTCGGGTATACCCGACTTGTGGTGTCAAGCCCGGCAATGACGGCCAACGCCAGCCGCGTTGACATCACAACTCGACGCCGATCCGGCGATCGACGGAATAGGGCCCTCCGCCCCGCAGCGCGATCGCGAAGCAGACGAGACCCCAAAGCAGCGTGTACTCGTAGCCGCGGTTGAGCCAGGAAAATCCGGCCTTCCAATAGAGTATCGTGATGATAAGCATTTCGATGGCCGCGGCGGCGGCGAAAAAGCGCGTGAACAGGCCGACGATGAGCGCGATGCCGCCGACGAACTCGATGATCAGTGCCGCCCAGATCCAGGGCAGCGCCGGATCAAATCCCTGCTCGACAAAGGCGCGGATATAGGCCGAGGGCCCGCGCGTAACCTTACCCCAACCGTGCACCAGAAGATTCCAGCCCACCGCGATGCGCACGATCGGCCAGGCGAGCGGAATGGCGACGGCGTAGAACGACTCGAGGCCAGGAATCAGGAGCTTGGTTTCGTGCTTGGGCTGGGATTCGGTGTGCGTCACGGGTTCTCCTCCCTGATGCAGGGGCGCCGCGCACTCCGGTGCGCTCCCTCTCCGCGTCCGAATTCGGGTAAACCCGAGTTCGGTGGGAGCGGGAGCCCACCGCGTCCGCGGCGTCGCGATCGTTCTATCAACATAGACCTCAATCGCTCATCGCCGTTGGCTCATCGCAGCTTTGCGGCGCGATGGATCGCTGCGCGAATGCGAACATAGGTCGCGCAGCGACACAGATTGGTCATCTCGCGATCGATGTCGGCATCGCTTGGATTCGGGTGCTGGCTGAGAAGCGCTGCTGCCGCCATGATCATGCCGGACTGGCAATACCCGCATTGCGGCACGTCCAGCTCGGTCCAGGCTTTCTGCACGGGATGATCGCCGTTGCGGGACAAACCCTCGATGGTCGTGACCTGCCCGCCCTGCGCCATCATGACCGGCATGATGCAAGTCCGCATCGCAGCCCCATCGACATGCATGGTGCAGGCGCCGCAAATGCCGATGCCGCAGCCGAATTTGCTTCCGGTCAGGTTCAAATGCTCGCGCACGACCCATAGCAGCGGGACCTCCTCCGGCCCGTCGAATTCGGCCGGCATTCCGTTCACGAAGAATTTCACCGACATCTCGGGCAGCCTTTCAGGCGTTGGAGCGGAAAGCATCTTCCGGGAACGGCATCACGTCGAGCCGACGCCCGGCCGCGTGGAGCAAGGCCTGCGCCAGCGCGGGAGCAACCGGCGCCAGGACCACTTCACCGAAACCCTGCGGCGGACGATCGCTGGGCAGCACGATCGGGACGATCTCCGGCATCTCATCGATGCGCAGCAGCTGATAGTCGAAAAAGTTGCTCTGGTCGGTACCGCCGTTCGAGAACGTAATTCGGCTCTTGAGCGTGGTGGTCAGCGCAAACCCAATTCCGCCTTCGATCTGCGCCTTGAGCGTGTTCGGATTGACCACAAGACCAGGATCGACCGCGCAGAATATCCGCTTGACCGCGAAGCGCTCGCCGATGCGCGCCAGCTCCGCCACCTCCGCGACATAGGTTTTGAACCGTCCGCCGCGGCCGATGTAGCAATTATACGCGATGCCCCGGAGCGTATTCGGCGTCCTGCCCCAACCGGATGCCTGCGCAGCGGCGTCGAGCACGCGTAGCGCCAACGGGTCGTCCGACAGCAAATTGCGGCGATAGGCGTACTGGTCGATGTTGGCGCGCTGGGCGAGCTCGCTGATGAAGCTCTCCCAGAAGAACACCGCCGCGGTCGAGCCGACCGAGCGCATGAAATAGACCGGGATCGGCAACGGCGTGTCGACCGTCTCCACCAGAAAGTGCGGCACTCGGTAGCTCTGATTGTAAATGCCGTCGACCATGCTCTCGTCCCAGGCGCCCTCCGGCGTCTGGTCGAGCCAACTCTTGCGGACCGCACCGAACAGCGACTGGCCGGCAACGCGCGCATGCACCGCGAGCGGATAGCCGCGCTCGTCCACAACCGCGCGAAGGCGGCCGCCCGCATTCGGCCGGTACACATCGTGCTGCATGTCTTCCTCGCGCGAGCGAATGAGCTTGACCGGGCGACCCACCGCTTTCGATGCCTGCACGGCTTGCAGCACATAGTCCGGCACGATCTTGCGGCCGAAACTTCCGCCCAGAAACGTGACGTTGACTCTCACGTCCTCGGCAGCGCAACCGACGGCGTGTGCCACCGCCTCCTGGCACGCCGTGACCGATTGAATCGGCCCCCAGACTTCGACCGCGCCGTCCTTATAGCTCGCGGTGGCGTTGACCGGTTCGAGCGGAGCATGCGCGATGTGCGGCAGCACGAACCGTCGCTCAATGACCGCGGCGGCGCGCTCTTGCAAGATCTCTCGCGGTTGTCCCCTGACGAGCGCGGTGACACCGTGCTCGGCGTTCAAGGCGGCGTCGAGCATGGCATCGATATTGGCAGTGGAGAGGTCGCCGGCAGTACCGCCGTCGAACACCACGTCGAGAGCTTCGAGCGCGCGCTGGGCCTGCCAGAACTGATCCGCGACGACGCAGACGGCGTTGTGACGCGGCGCATTCGGCAGCCGCGGATGCTGGGCCCCCGCGTCTTCGTTGGCGATGGCGAGGGCGGCCAGCTGCACCACCGCGCGCACGCCGGGCATTTTGAGGATATCGGCCTCGTTCTTGATCGCGGTCACTTGGCCGCTGAAGGAACGCGCGGTCTTGATGGCGGCGTTGAGCATGCCGGGGACCACCACGTCGATCCCGAAGGTCGCGCTGCCGTTGCACTTTGCCGGGGTGTCCAAATGCGGCACCGGTTTGCCGATGAGCTGAAATCGGCTGCGCTCCTTGAGCGGCGGAGCCGCGCTAAGCGGCAGCTTCGCGGCGGCAGCGGCGAGTTGCCCGTACGACAGCTTCTCGCCGCGCGCGTTGATGACGAAGCCGTTTTTGGTGCGGCACCGCGAAACATCGACGTTCCACGCCTGTGCCGCCGCGCGGGTCAGCACATCACGGGCAGCAGCGCCTGCGGCACGCAGGCGCTCATAAAGCGCCGTGGTCGACATCGAGGCGCCCTCTTTCTGCGCCGGCGGCTCCTGCCGGAACGCGATCTTGTAGGCCGCCTTGCCGGTCACGAACCGGACCTTGACCCGCTCCCAATCGGCGTCGAGCTCGTCGGCAAGAATTTGCGGCAGCGCCGTATACGAGCCCTGGCCCACTTCCGGCTGCGACAGCGCGAGCGTGACTTCCCCGCTCGGCGCGATGACGATCCACTCGGTGATCTCGTAGCTGTCTGCGGCGCGGCTGCCCCGCACGGCGATGGGAACGAGGAGCGATGCGGTCGTCAGCGCGGCTCCGGTGAGGACGAAGCGGCGCGACACGAGCGACATCATATGCTCCGCAGAATTGGTTAACGTTCCGGCGCCGGAGAGGATGCTCTCAGGCGGGATCGTTCTAGCAGAAGTTCCAAGGTTGTGCTGTCGCGATGGCCGCATGCTTCAACGCGCCAAGAGTTGGTGCGGCCCTTGCCTCCTGCGCGGGGCCTGCGTCGCGCGAAAGCCACAGGCGGCGGCAATCCGCGCCGAGGCGCACTGTCGCGAATTGATCGGTGCCGGCTTCGCCCATAGCGTTGGGCGCAGGGCAGTATCCGTCCCCCGTCGGGGCGTCGGAGTGCGGCGGGAGCGCCCAGGGGTTGGGGGATGCGTTCGTATCGGCGGCGTTCGCAGGCAACGCGCGCCGCGGCAGAGGCCGCGCGCCGCGCTGCGATTCATCACACTGCGATGCCGACTTCGTTGCTGCCTGCGCAGCCGGGACTGCGGGCGGTGCTGCTCGCAAGCGTCTGGATCGGCGCGTTTGCCGCGTTGACGCCGAGTTCGGCGCAAACGATCGACGGCACGTGGCTCGGCGGCGGAGCACCAGTTACCAACGAATGGACTCAAGGCAACAACTGGAGCTCGAACCCGGACGTGCCGGACGGCATGGCGACGTTCACGAACAACAGCGCCCCGACCTCGGTCACGATCTCAGCCCCGACCTCGATTGGCACGATTCAGTTCACGTCTGGCGCGCCGATGTATTCCTTCGCCGTCAATTTCGCGCTCTTCGAAATCAATGGCGCAGGCGTCGTCAACAATTCCGCGTCCGCGCCGAGTTTCACTAACAATGGCGCGATAACGTTTATCAACGCGAGTTCAGCCGGAAATTCGAGCATCGTCAACAATGGCGGCTTCCTGCTGTCTTTTACCGACACCAGCACCGCCGGCAACGCCACCATTACCACCAACACCGGCGCGCTCACGCAATTCGCCAGCAATAGTACCGGCGGCAACGCCCGGTTCATTACCAATGCCGGCGGCAGCGTCGACTTCTCCGGCACCTCGGGGCCGAGCGGCAATAATCAGATCACGGCCGGCTCAATCGAGGGCGCCGGCACGTACTCGCTGGGCGCGAACCAGCTCACCGTCGGCAGCAATAATCTTTCCACCACAGTCAGCGGGTCGATCCAGGACGGCGGCAGTGCTGGCGGCAGCGTCGCATCGCTGGTGAAGGTGGGAACCGGCACACTCACGCTGTCGGGCAACAATACCTATACCGGAGCCACCACCATCAGCGCCGGCACGCTCGCCGCAGCGTCGAGTACCGCGCTGCCGAATCAAACCGCTCTCGCCGTCAATTTGGGCGCGACGCTGGCGGTCACCGATGGGGTCGCAGCTCAGATCGGGTCGCTCGCTGACGGAGTTTCGGGTGGCGGCGGGGTTCAGATCGGAGCGTCCGACCCCACCACCCTGCTGACCATTGCAGGCAACAGCAGCACGACGTTCTCCGGCGCATTCTCCGGTCCGGGCTCGCTCGAGCTGGACAGCGGCTCGCTGACGCTCACCGGCGCCAGCCACGGAGGCAATATCGGCACGATCGGCGGCGATCTCTCGCTGTGCAATTGCGACGACGGCGGGCTCACGATCAGCGGCGGCTCGCTCATCGTCAACGGTTTCGCCATGGGCGTGACGGTTACCGGCGGAACGCTCGCCGTCATCAACGGCGGCACGCTGCAGGTCGGCAACACGCCGGCCGCCAACGACCTGCTCGTCGCGAGCAATATGATCGTCAGCGGCGCCGGCTCGACCGTGACGGTCGGCGGCTTCACCGGCGTCGGCATCTTCGGGCCGGGGTCGCTCACGATCAGCAACGGCGGCGTGCTCAACAGCCAGGGCGGCGCGGAAATCGACACCTTTGTGCCCGTGCTTGGCGTTCCGACGGCGACGGTGACCGGGCCCGGCTCGACGTGGAACGTCGGCGGCTTGGGCCTCACCGTCGGCGGCGGATCCACCTCGGGGCCCGGCAGGCTTATCGTTTCCAACGGGGGCGTCGTCAACACGAGTTCACTCACGATCGGCGACCCGTGCGGGTGCGCGGATGGAAGGGTTACGATTACGGACGGCGCCGTGGTCAATTCCTTCGGCTTCACGGGTATCGGCGAAGGCAGCACGCTCAATCTCGGCACCGGCGGACTGGCAGGCGCGATCAATACCCCGGCAATCGACAACAGGGGGCGCATCGTCGCCAATTTCACCGACACGCTCACACTCGCCGCCGCCGTCTTTGGCGCCGGGGCGCTGAGCAAGGCCGGGCCGGGAACGCTCATCCTCACCGGCAGCAACACCTATACCGGCGGCACCACGATCACCGGCGGCACCCTGCAGCTCGGCAACGGCGGCACCAGCGGATCGATCGTCGGCAACGTCACGAACGACGGCACCTTGGCGATCAACCGATCTGATACGCTGACTTTCGGCGGCGTGATCTCCGGCACCGGCGCGTTCCAGCAAAATGGCGCCGGCACCACCATTCTCACCGCCGCCAACACCTACACCGGCGCTACCACTGTCAATGCCGGCACGCTCCAGGCGGGCGCGGGCAATACCTTCGCGCCGGGCAGCGCGTTCACCGTCGCATCCGGCGCCACGCTCAACCTCGCGAGCTTCAACCAAACCATCGGCTCACTCGCCGGCGCTGGCTCCGTGGCCCTGGGCTCGGCCACGCTTACCAGCGGCACCGACAACACCAGCACCACGTTCTCCGGCACGATTTCCGGCACCGGCAGCCTGACCAAGATCGGCAGCGGCGCGCTGACGCTCTCGGGTGCCAATACTTACTCCGGCGGCACGACGCTCGCGGCCGGCACGCTGCGCCTCGCCAACAACCAGGCGCTCGGGTCAGGCGCGCTGACCACCACCGGCTCAGTGGTCGACCATGCCAACGGCGTGACCATCGCCAATCCGATCGTGCTCAACAGCAACACGACCCAACTGCAGGTCGCGACCGGCACCGCCACGCAGGCCGGCGTGATCTCGGAGCTCAATGGCCCGCGTCCGCTCGAGAAGATTGGTGCCGGCTCCTTGGTGCTCACGGCGGCGAACACGTATAGCGGCCCGACCACGATCACCGCCGGCACGCTCATCGTGAACGGCTCGATTGCCAATTCAGCGGTGACTATCAACAGCGGCGCTACACTTGCGGGCAACGGCGTAGTGGGCGCGGTGACCGTCAACAGCGGCGGCACATTGGCGCCCGGCCCGACCGGGTCGCCCGGCGCCATGACCGTGCTCGGCAATCTCGCATTCCAATCGGGCGCGCTCTATCTCGTCCGCGTCAATCCGTCGAACGCGTCGCGCGATAATGTGACCAGCGGCGGTACCGCGGCGCTCGCTGGCACCGTACAGGCGGTATTTGCCTCGGGCAGTTACGCGGCGCGCACCTACACGATCCTCTCGGCCGCGGGCGGATTGAGCGGCACGTTCAGCAGTTTGACCACCAGCAATCTCCCTGCTGGCTTCACGGCTTCACTCGGTTACACCGCAACCGACGCAATCCTAAATCTCACCGCCACCTTGGGCCGCAGGCCGGGCGACGTCGGCACCGGCGGCTTGAGCATCAATCAGACCAACGTCGCCGAGGCCCTCAACGCCTTCTTCAATAACGGCGGCACGCTGCCGCCCGGCTTCGTGTCGGTCTTCGGCCTCACCGGCGGCAATCTTGCCAACGCGCTCACCCTGCTCTCAGGCGAAGCCGCGACCGGCGCGCAGCAGGCGGCGTTTCAACTCACCAACCAGTTCCTCGGCATCATGCTCGATCCCTTCGTCGACGGAAGGAGCGCCGGCGCACCAGTGAGCGGTCCCGCGCTGGCCTTTGCGCCCGAGCGCGAGGAGCTGCCCGAGGACATCGCGCTCGCCTATAGCAAGGTGCTCAAGGCGCCGCCCAAGCCGGCGACGTTCGAGCAGCGCTGGAGCGTATGGGGCGCAGGCTACGGCGGCAGCAATCGCACCACCGGCGACATCGCGGTAGTCGGCAGCCACGACCTGTCCGCGCGCACCGCGGGCGGCGCGGCCGGGCTCGATTATCGCCTCGCGCCGGGCACGGTGGTGGGCTTCGCGCTCGCCGGCGGCGGCACCAATTGG
>JBJMTU010000061.1:0-15757 GCA_045811545.1 Xanthobacteraceae bacterium
GGCGCGCCCCGCGAGCAATAGAGGCCAACCGCTTCATCCTGTTGGCACGTCCGCCTGAATACCGACAGAGCCCGCACGTCTTTGCGGGTCGATGAACATATGAGGCCTGCATCGTGAACTTGCATGAACGGTCGAGAGACGTCGATACAGCACAGCGAGAGCGTACTACGCCCCCCAGAGGGTGCTGCATTTGCCGGCACTCTTGCGATCGCTCCCCATCGTGCTCCGGCGCAAGCCGTAGTCTCGGCGCTGGGCTCCGACGCGGCGCACGGCTTAAGCCGAGCCGCGGCGCAGCAGCGCCTCGAGCAATACGGTCCGAACCGACTCAAGAGCGCCCCGGAAACGCCCTGGTGGCGACGGCTGCTCGAGCAGTTCCAGAACCTCCTGGTGATCATCCTGCTCGTCGCCACCGTCATCTCGATGGTCGAATGGCTCCTGCAGGATCCACGCGAGACCGATCTACCCTACGAGGCGATCGTCATCTTGCTCATCGTCGTGCTCAACGCCCTGCTCGGCTTCATCCAGGAGTCGCGCGCCGAGCGCTCCGTTCGCGCGCTGATGGCTCTTGCCGCGCCCGAATCGACCATCATTCGCGACGGCGAGCGCCAGCGGATCGCGGCCGAGGAGATCGTTCCCGGCGACATCGTCATGGTCGAGGCCGGCGATAGAGTGCCGGCGGATGCCCGCCTGATCGAAAATGCAAATCTTCACACCGACGAGGCTGCCCTCACCGGCGAGAGTGTTCCGGTGGCAAAGGACACTCAGCCAATCGATGGCGATGTCGGAATCGGCGACCGCCGCAACATGCTGTTCGCGAGCACGGTCGCCACCTATGGGCGATGTCGAGCAATCGTTGTCGCGACCGCAATGGGAACCGAGGTTGGCCGCATCGCGGGGCTGCTCGAAGCCGCCGAGAAAGAGCCCACGCCACTGCAGCAGGAGCTCGACCGCACCGGCAAGCGGTTGAGTGTCATCATGCTGGGGATTTGCGCCGTCGTGTTCGCTGCCGGCCTGCTCACCAGTCCCGTATTCAATCTCAATGCCATCCTGAGCCTGTTCCTGTTCGCTGTGGCGCTGGCAGTGGCCGCGATCCCCGAGGCGCTGCCAGCGATCGTGACCGTCGGATTGAGCCTGGGCGTACGGCGCATGGCGGCGGCCAACGCGATCGTACGCAAGCTGCCGGCGGTCGAGACGCTCGGCGCTGCGACCGTGATTTGCTCGGACAAGACCGGCACGCTGACGCGGAACGAGATGACGGTTCGCGCGATCGCGACGTGCGGCGCGCTGGTCGACGTCGATGGCAGCGGCTACATCCCCGAGGGCGCCTTCACCGTCAAGGGAGCGCCGCTCGCAGAAACTTCACCCGTTCGCGATGCTGTTGCGCAAACGCTCCGTGCCGCGGCGCTCGCCAACGACGCCGCACTCACCAACAGCGAGGGGCGCTGGCGCGTGCAGGGCGATCCGACCGAGGGTGCGCTGATCGTCGCGGCGCGCAAGTTCGGCATCACTGAGGACGAGCTCACGACCTTGCCTCGAATTGGGGAAATCCCCTTCACCTCCGAACGCAAGCGCCACGCCACCGTCCATCACGATCGCGCGAAGCCCGGTGAACTGCGCATCTTCGTCAAGGGAGCACCCGAGATTCTCCTCGCGAATACTCGTTACTTGCTGGAGGACGGTCAGGTGGTCCCGCTCGGCGAGGATCGCCGCGCCGAGCTTGCGCGGCGCAACGAGGCGCTCGCCGGTCAGGCACTGCGGGTGCTGGCTATTGCGACGCGCACGGTGTCCGCCGCATCTCTGGGCCTCGACCCGGGCGCCGGCGGCGCCGACCGTACGACGATCGAGCTGCCAGAGGGCATCGAAGACGATCTCATCCTGCTCGGCCTCGTCGGCATGATCGATCCACCGCGAGCTGAGGCCAAGGTTGCCGTCGCCATCGCCAAGCGCGCGCACATCCGCTCAGTGATGATTACCGGCGACCACCCGGCGACCGCCGAGGCAATCGCCCGGGAGTTGGAGATATTCGAGCCGGGCGCGCGGCTTGTGACCGGTACCGAACTGCGCACCATGGGAGATGCCGAGCTCGACGCAATCGTCGAGCAGGTGCGCGTGTTCGCCCGTGTCGACCCCGAACACAAGTTGCGCATCGTCGGCGCGCTCCAACGCAAAGGTCACATCGTCGCTATGACCGGCGACGGCATCAATGACGCCCCCGCGCTCAAGACTGCCAATATCGGCGTTGCCATGGGAATTACCGGCACCGACGTCTCCAAGGAGGCCGCCGATATGGTGCTGACCGATGACAATTTTGCCAGCATCGTCAGAGCGATCGAGGAAGGGCGCGGGATCTATGACAATATCCGCAAATACCTGATCTATCTGCTGTCGTCCAACGCGGGCGAATTGCTCACGATGTTCGCGGGCGTGATGTTTGCCGGCTTGCTCGGCCTCGTGTCGGCGGAACCAGGACTCTTCCTTCCGTTGCTCGCCGCTCAGCTCCTGTGGATCAACCTGATCACCGACGGGCCGCCCGCACTCGCGCTCGGCATCGATCCCAAAGACCCCGACGTCATGGAGCGGCCGCCGCGTAGCCGTGGCAGAGGTGTGCTCACCGCGGAGGACTGGTGGCGCCTCGCCGCGATCGGCTTCGTGATGATGCTCGGTACGATCGCCGTGCTCGATGCCTATTATCCCGGCGGACTGTTCACGTTATTCGCGAACGGTACGCAACCGAACGCGGCCGACGAGGTTCACGCGCGCACAATGGCGTTCACCACGCTGATGATGTTTCAGCTCTTCAACGTGTACAATTGCCGCTCGAATTGGCGCAGTGCCTTCAGCGGGTTTTTCGAAAACAAGTGGCTGCTCGCAGCGGTGGCGTTGTCGCTGTTCACGCACGTGCTGGTGATCTACGTTCCGTTCCTGCAGACGGCGTTTCATACCGTACCGTTGTCGTTGTTCGATTGGGCGATCGCGACAGGCCTCTCGAGCACGCTGTTGATCGGGATGGAGATCGTCAAGTTCGTGCTGCGCATCGAACGTCGCGCCGCGCCTGCCGCGGCACGGAAGACCGTTCGCGGACAAGCCCCTTCGCGCGCGTGACGCCGCGAACAATCACGCTGGGAAGGGCTGCGCTCGAGGAGATCGAAGCCGAGGCCATCCGATTCGCCATCACGCATTATGGCGGCCGCATGTCCGAGGTCGCGCGGCGGTTGCGTATCGGGCGCCCCACGCTCTACCGCAAGCTCGATTAGCTGGGCCGCGACATCCCGGACCAAAAACACGTGGTAATCCGGCTACACCGCCGGGAAAAAGGCCGCAGCGTAGGTTGCGAGCCGGTGACGCCGCGCCAAAATTGACCAAATTCGCGCGCAACAAGCTGTTTGAGGCGCGAATCCAAGCCGGCTTTCGCATTTGGATGGCGCAACTGGATCAGAACGCGGGGCCTCGCACCGTGGGCCTCCGGAATTGGGAGAACGTCTAAATGAGCGGCCCCCGCTTCGAGCGCCTCCTGGCGAGCACGGCTCTGGCCCTGATCTTTGCGGCACCGATCGGCGCCATTGCGCAAGAGGCGGGCGCGCCGACGGCGGCAGCGCCGTCCGCACAGCATGTCGCGGAAACGGCGGCGCAGGCAGTGGTGAGCGCGCCCGCGTCGGCGCGAGCGGCAACGGCGGCGAGCCCCGGCGAAGCTGCAGCCATGGCGGGTGCAGCTGCGCTGTCGGCGAGCGAGGCCGCGCCGAGCGCAGGCGCCGGCGAAATGAGCGAGGCCGCGCCGAAAGATGCTCCCGCAGCGCCGACCACCCCCGTCGTCGCGAGGGAGCAGGTACCCGATCCGCTGGCAGCGCTTGATCCCGCCGATCGCGCGGTGGCAGAAAAGATTCGCGATTTGCTCGCGGCCAAAACGGATAAGATCTTCGCCAACAAGCGCGAGCGCACGGCGGTCGAGTCGTTCTATCAGGCTCGTCACCTCGCACCCTTGTGGCTGGATAAAGGCGTCGAGAATGCGCGCGCTCAGGCTGTGATCGCCCGCCTCAAGGGCGCCGACGCCGACGGCCTCGACATCAGCGACTATAAGAACCCGACGTTTGTCGGCCTGAGCCCTGAGGCACTGGCGGAGGCCGAGCTCAAGCTCACCCAGACCGTGCTCACCTATGCCCGCCACCTGCAGGCGGGCCGCTTCCCCTACACCCGCGTGAGCAACAACATCGAGTTGCCGCAGGCTCCGCCCGATCCGGCCGCAGTGCTCGCCAAGTTCGCCGATGCCGCGAACGCCGGCACGGCGCTCGAGGATTTCAGCCCCCCGCACGAGGGCTACAAAAAGCTTAAGGCTATGCTCGCGCAGATGCGCGGCCAGGCTCCCGCTGGGAAGGAGATCGCCGAGGGGGCGACGCTCAAGCTCAATGCCAAGGCGCCCATGGAAGACCCGCGCGTGCCGCTACTGCGGGAGAAACTCGGGCTTGGGGGCGATGCCTCCGACCTCAAATACGATGCCAAGGTCGTCGAGGCCGTGAAGAAATTCCAGCGCGCCAACGAGCTGCCGGTCACCGGCAACCTCGACTCGAGGACGATCAAGGAGCTCAATGGTCCGCCGCGCGACAGGCAGATCGAAACCGTCATCTCCAACATGGAGCGCTGGCGCTGGTATCCGCGCGACCTCGGCAACGCCTACGTGATCGCCAATTTGCCTGACTTCTCGTTGCACGTGACGCACAACGGCGCCCAGGTCTGGAGCACCCGCGTCGTCATCGGCAAGACCGAGATGCCGACGCCGCTTCTCAGCGAGACCATGAAGTACATCACCATCAATCCGACGTGGAACGTGCCGCCGTCGATCGTGCAGAATGAATATCTACCGGCGCTGCAGCAGGATCCGACGGTGCTGGAGCGGATGGGCCTCAAGCTCGTCTACAATCGCGATGGCAGCGTGCACATCTATCAGCCGCCGGGCGAAGCCAACGCGCTCGGTCGCATACGGTTCAACTTCCCCAATCGCTTCCTGGTCTACCAGCACGACACGCCGGACAAGCACATGTTCGCGCACGATATGCGCGCCTACAGCCACGGCTGCATGCGCGTGCAGGATCCGGCCAAATACGCCGAGATTCTCCTCAACATAGCCCGTCCGAACGAGAACTGGACGGCGGACAAGATCAAGCGGATGTTCGGCACCGGCGAGCAGGACATCCAACTACCGGCTCAAATCTGGGTGCTGCTGACTTATCAGAACGCGTTCGTCGACGACGCCGGCAAGCTGCAAATTCGCCGCGATATCTACAACGTCGACAGCCGCACGCTGGCGGCGATCAAGACCGAGCGCGGCATGATCGAGCCGCCGCAGGAACGCAAGCGCGACGAGGCGGTGGCGACGAATCAACGCCGCCCCGCGGCCGCGCCGCGCAACGTCTCGTTCTTCGAGGCGCTGTTCGGTTTCGGTCGCCCGGTGCAGGCAAGACCAGTGCCGCCGCGCGGCATCACCCGCTGACGACCGCAATTATATGCGGTCTCTTGCGGCGCGCTGGTTCGTGCGCCGGACTCTCTAGCAGCACGGTTAACCGCGGCAAGTTTTTGCCATAGTCCCCTGTCACGCTCTCCGGCATCGGGGGGGGACGGGTTCGCTGACCTCGCGTTAACCCTTCCCTAATGAGTGTTGCGCCAAGCGTCTTCGTCGTGGCGAGCAGCCGCGGCGAGCGACGAAGCTTCTCGCCCGCGGCGCTCGCCGCGGAGCGGGACGGATGGCGCCATCAAGGGTTGGCACGTGACGGTCAAAGTCGCGCACAGGAATGCATTGTCCTTGCGTTGCGCCCGGGCGGGCTACTGCTGCAGCATCGCCGCGCTTCTCGTCTTTTTCGGAAGCAAGAACCTGCAGAACGCGGTCGCGCAAGGCGAAACGCGGACGATCTCCTTCCACCACATTCACACCGACGAGCAACTGACAGTCACCTACAAGGTGAACGGTCGGTACGACGAAGAGGCGCTCAGGAAAATCAACAACCTGATGCGCGACTGGCGCGAATCGAAATCGATCGCGATAGATCCCCATCTCATCGACCTCCTTTGGGAGGTCCACCGCGAGGTCGGCGCCAAAGAGGCAATCTGGATCGTCTGCGGATACCGTTCGCCCGAAACCAATTCGATGCTGCGGCGCCGTTCGGGCGGGGTCGCCGAGTTCAGCCAGCACATGCTGGGCAAGGCGATCGATTTCTACATCCCAGGCGTGCCGCTCGACCAATTGCGCGAATCCGGCCTGCGAGCGCAGCGCGGCGGCGTCGGATTTTATCCCACCTCGGGCGCTCCGTTCGTGCATATGGACACCGGCAGCGTGCGCCATTGGCCGCGCATGCCGGAGGCGCAGCTCGCGAACGTGATGGCGAAGGGGCAGCTCGGCGGCCAATCGGCGTCGGATGCCACCCAGCGCAGCCGAATGCCCGGCTTGCTCGCCAGACTCTTCGGCGCCGGCCGCGACCAAGCGGAGGATGCCGCCAATGCAGCCGCGCCGGCCAAAGCCGCCGCAACACCGCGCAAGCCGACGCCCGAGCCGCGGTCCGAGAAGCCGGCGACGGCTACTGCAGCGGCCGAATCGCGCATCGAAAAAATTGCACGCGTGCCATTCCCGACGGCGAAGCCCGCAAAGCCAACCGAGCAATCGGCATCCGCGGCTAAACCGCCCCAGACCTACCAGCTCGCCTCTGCCGCTTCCGAGCCTGCTTTCATATCCGCAACCTACGAGATCGCGTCGGCAATGCCGAAATCTGCGGGAGCCCTGCAGCCGGCAAGCCTCATCGCGCGGGCGAGCATCTCGGCGCCGACCGTCTCGGCAAACGACATCATCAGCGAGCGCGGTTATTGGCAAGGGCTGCCCAACGCTGAGCCGGCGGATACTGCGCCCGTGAGCACTGCGCGCGCGACATCGGCGCCAACGCCGCGGCGCGCGATCGCTAGCGCCGCTGCGGCCCCGTGGCCAATGGCCGATCGCACCGACAACGAGCCGATACCGAATGCGCTGGCCTATGCGGCACAGCCCACTCCGATCGCCGTTGCCCGCACGCTGCCGAGCGGCCCGACGTTCACGCGTGCGGCCGGTTTACCGGAAACAACGATTTCAGTGAAGCGCGGCGACGATTCGGTTGCGCCATCCAGAACCAAAGTCGCGAGCGTAGTGCGGGTCGGCGATCGCTTCAATGATCCGTGGATGCGCGCCATGATCGTGAGCCCGAGCGCACAGAATTTCATGAAGACGACCGTGTATGGCGTACCGGATTTCCGCACGCTCGGTCCCTACCTGCACAAGCCGGCCGCGACCATGATGGCGACTTTCTCGGAGGATCCGTATCGCGGCATGACCAGCGAAACGTTCAGCGGCAGCGCGGTAGGCTTCACGCGGACCGTCACGTTCGGTCCGCCGCGCACGGCGTCGTTGCGATAGTTCTGCTTCCCTTTACCGGGGGGATCGTTGGGGCGTGGCGCCGCAAGCCGGAAAACCCGGCTTGCGGCGAACCACATTATAACAGTGCGGCGTTGGCTGGCAGCTTAGTTCAGCATGCCGAGCGCATGCATGTAGGTCTCGAGAATCGCCTCCTGCTCGCGCCGTTCATCGGCATCCTGCTTGCGCAGCCGCACAATCGAGCGCAGCGCCTTGACGTCGAAGCCGTTGGCCTTGGCCTCGGCATAAACGTCCCGGATGTCGTCGCCGATTGCTTTCTTCTCTTCCTCCAGCCGCTCGACTCGCTCGACGAAAGCCTTCAGATGATCCTTCGCAAAACGGGCGGCCGGCGGTTCCGCAGCGGCAGCAGTGGCCATCGAACCCTCCTCCAGTGACTCAGTGCGCGCAAGGTTTCGGGACCGTGAGCGCCAACGTCAAGGCAAGAGGGCGGTCATCCCCGGAGTACACAGGGGAAGAAATTTTAGTGCTTGTGGCCGGCCTTTTCGAACGCGGCCTGCTGAGATTGGGAGGCTTCTTTCTGGTGCTTGGCCTTCCATTCCTCGTACGGCATGCCGTAGATCCTCTCGCGGCTCTCGTCCTTGGACATTGGCACGCCGCGTGCATCGGCGGCGTCCTTCATCCAATTCGATAAGCAATTGCGGCAGAAGCCGGCGAGATTCATCAAGTCGATGTTCTGCACGTCGGTGCGCGCGCGCAAATGCTCGACGAGGCGCCGAAACGCGGCCGCTTCGAGCTCGGTGCGGGTCTTGTCGTCAAGCGCCATCGCTGCGTCCTTTCACCTGCGACCGGAGGTCGACCCCCGTACCATTAAGAATAGGGACGGAGCAGACCGCTTTCCAGCGCATGTTGCATCCGAAGAGCGTACAAATAGTGCCTATGCCGCGACGCATTCCGCTATCTTGCAAGCAGTGACAACGGATCGACTGCGCCACGGACGAGGCGAGATTTCGGCCAAGCGCGGGCATCCTGCCGCGCGCGAGTTCGAGTCTTGACTGCATCATCCCGCGCCTTTCTCGAAGGGCTGTTCCGCACGGCAGTGGCTGCCGCGCATCCCGAGTGCTGCTTGCGGCCGCATTTGCCCGCGCCGCCCTCCGGACGGCTGCTCGTTCTGGCCGCCGGCAAGGCCGCCGGTTCCATGGCCGAGGTCGCCGAGCGTCATTATGTCGAGGAGCGTGGCCTGCCGTCAGGCCGCATCGGCGGTCTCGCCGTCACCCGTCTCGGCTACGGCTGCCCGAGCCGCTTCGTTCGCGTCGTCGAGGCCGGTCACCCGGTGCCGGACGCGGCGGGTCTTGCCGCGACGGCCGAGACACTCGCCTTGGCCGATTCCGCCGGCCGCGACGATCTGGTGCTGGTGCTCGTTTCCGGCGGTGCATCGGCAAACTGGATCGCGCCCGCTGCGGGCCTTTCGCTCGCCGAGAAGCAAGCGGTGACACGTGCGCTTCTTGCCTCCGGTGCCTCAATCGCCGAGATCAACACCGTTCGCAAGCATCTCTCGCGCATCAAAGGCGGGCGGCTTGCCCAGCACGCGTCTCCCGCGCCGCTGGTGGCCATCGGCATTTCCGACGTGCCCGGGGATCATCCGGCGGTGATCGGCTCCGGCCCCACCGTGCCCGATCCAACCACGCTCGCCGATGCGCGTGCCATCGTGGCGCGCTATCGGCTCGAGGTGCCGCCGCCCGTCGTGCAGGCTCTCGCCGATCCGGCAAACGAGACGCCGAAACCTGGTGATCCGGTCTTCGCCGCTACCTCCTTCGAACTGGCGACACGGCCCGCCGAGGTATTCCGCGCCGTGGAAAAGGCGGTGCGCGCGGCCGGGTACGAATGCATCTTGCTCGGCACCGCAATCGAGGGTGAGGCGCGTGACGTCGCCGCCGCGCAGGCGCGACTTGCCGGCGATGTCAAAGCCCAGGGGCGGCGGGCGGTGATCCTCTCGGGCGGAGAACTGACCATCACCCTGCGCGGCAAAGGCCGCGGGGGCCCCAATCAGGAATATGCTCTGGCGCTGGCAATTGCGCTTGCGGAAACGCCCGGCATCGCGGCACTGGCCGGCGATACGGACGGCACCGACGGCGGGAGCGGTCGGCCAGACGATCCCGCCGGCGCCTTCATCGATGCGACGACCCTTGCCCGCGCAGGCCGTCTCGGCCTCGATCCGGCCGCGTTTCTAAATGACAATAATTCGACGGAATTCTTCGAGAAACTTGGCGATCTGCTGGCTCCGGGGCCGACGTTGACCAACGTGAACGACTTCCGGGCGATCCTCGTTGACAGCCCTTGAGACTTCACGCGATATCGATGGGCGGACCGTCAGGCGGGTTTGAGTGCGGACGGTATGAGATACCGATACACGAAAGCTCAACTTCGGCGCAGCTCCCTCTGCCCTCTGGCCCTCGCCCGGATGCTCCTGGCTGGCGCGCTCGGTCTGACCGCGTGCGCATGGGCCGCCGGACCGGCCAAGGCCGACTTCCGCCTTTGCAACAATACCGGCAATCGGGTCGGGATCGCGATCGGATATAAAGAGAACGAGGGCTGGACGACCGAGGGGTGGTGGAACATCTCGGCCCGCAGCTGCGAGACCGTGTTGCGGGGCTCGCTGGTTGCGCGCTTCTACTATATCTACGCCGTCGACTACGATCGCGGCGGCGAATGGTCCGGTCAGGCCTTCATGTGCACGCGGGAAAAAGAGTTCACCATCCGCGGCACCGACGATTGCCTCGCGCGCGGCTATGATCGCACCGGATTTTTCGAGGTCGACACCGGCGATCAGCCGTCTTGGACCGTCCAGCTGACCGAATCGGCCGATCAGGCGCCCATGCAGCCCCTGCAATCGCGCGTTCCGATGCTTCAGACACCGCCGGCCGCCGGCCGGCCGAGCGCGCCGACGCCTCCGTCCCGAAGCCGTAACTGATGCGACGTCTGCGCCGGACTAAAATCGTCGCGACCCTCGGCCCCGCATCCTCAGACCGACGCGTCATCGCCAGCCTGTTCGAGGCCGGCGCCGATGTCTTCCGCATCAATATGAGTCACACCACGCATGCGCGCATGCGTGAGCTGAGGGCGGCAATTCGGGATGTCGAAGAGGAGTACGGTCGGCCGATCGGCATTCTGCTCGATCTGCAGGGTCCAAAGCTCAGGGTCGGCACTTTCACGGCCAATCCAGCCATGCTTACCGCGGGCGAAACGTTCACGCTCGACGCCGATCCCGCCCCAGGCGATGCCAAGCGCGTGCACCTGCCGCACCCCGAAATCTTTGCTGTCATCGAGCCCGGCCATACGCTCCTGCTCGACGACGGCAAGGTGCGGCTCGTCGCCATCGAGGCGGACAGCCACCGCATTCTCACGCGGGTGGAGGTTGGCGGAAAACTGTCCGACCGCAAAGGCATAAGCCTACCCAACACGACCGTGCCGTTCTCGGCACTGACGGAAAAGGACCGCTCCGATCTTGAAGCGGGACTCGATGCCGGTGTCGACTGGGTGGCGTTGTCATTCATCCAGCGCCCCGAAGACATCGCGGAAGCGAAGAAGATCACGCGCGGGCGCGCCGCCGTCATGGCCAAGATCGAGAAGCCGCAGGCGATCAATCGGCTCGGCGAGATCATGGACCTTACCGATGCATTAATGGTGGCGCGCGGCGACCTTGGCGTCGAGATGCCGCTCGAGAAAGTTCCCGGGCTACAGAAGCAAATGACGCGAGACGCCCGTCGCGCCGGCAAGCCGGTCGTGATCGCAACGCAGATGCTCGAATCCATGATCACGAGTCCCGTGCCCACCCGCGCCGAGGTCTCCGACGTATCGACCGCAATTTTCGATGGCGCGGACGCGATCATGCTCTCGGCTGAGTCCGCGGCCGGGCAATATCCGGTCGAGGCGGTCGCCACCATGAACCGCACCGCCGAGGAAGTGGAACGCGATCCGATGTATCAGACGCTCATCCATGCCCAACGCACGGAGCCTGAGGCGACCGGGGCCGACGCGATCGCCGCGGCAGCACGACAGATCGCCGAGACGCTCGAGCTTTCCGCCATTGTCTGCTGGACAAGCTCGGGCTCGACTGCATTTCGCGTCGCGCGCGAGCGGCCGAAGTCGCCCATCGTGGCGATTTCCCCCAGGCTGTCGACCGGGCGCCGCCTCTCGCTCGTTTGGGGCGTGCACTGCATCGTGGCGGAGGACGCCCACGACCTCGACGACATGGTCGAACGCGCCTGCCGGCTCGCCTGCCGGGATGGATTGGCCAATGTCGGCCAGCGCGTCATCATCGTCGCCGGCGTCCCGCTCGGCACGCCCGGCGCAACCAATATGCTGCGTATCGCTTTCGTCGGGCCGGAGGCCGCTAATCAGTGATCGGTCATTAAACCGTGGTGATTTTTGGTTCGATCACTCCCTTCTCTGTCGTCATCGCCCGCGAAGGCGGGCGATCCAGTAACCGCAAGATTCTCCGTGATTACTGGATGCCCCGCTTTCGCGGGGCATGACAGGCGAAGGTGAGAGACTCTATCTAAAGACATCAGGCTTTAGTGATCAGAAGACCCGGGCAGGTTCTGACCCCTCATCCTGATTCAGATCTCGCGGCCGTCGATCTTTTCGCCCAACTTCTTGACCAGCTCGGGAACGCGCTCCAGGCGCGGATGAATCGCCAGCGCGCGGCGGAACGCATCAAGCGCCCGCTTCTCATCGCCCAGCTCTTGCAGGATGATGCCGAGCCCCGACAGCGCGCCGAAATGGCGCGGCTCACGCGCCAGCACTTCGTGGATGTCGGCGAGGGCGCGGCCGAAATCCTTTTTTGTGTAGTACACCGTCGCGCGGCGATTCCACGCCTCGGTGAAATCCGGCCGGATGTCGATGATGGCGTTGAGCAGCCGGATCGCTAAATCGAAATCTTTGCTGTCGGTGGCCGTCTTGGCGCGGCCCATCAGCAGATTGGCGGTGTCACTGCTGGAGGCGAGCCAAATCGCCCAGATGCGGTTCTCGATGTACTTGGCACTCTCTTCGTCAGGCGCGACTTTGAGCGCGGCGAACAGCCGATCGAGATTTTGCGTCTTGTCGCCGCGTTGGGTGCGCGGCAAAGAGCTCGGCGGCTCGGCCGGCTTGAGCGGCTCGGGATCAATGGTTTCGGCCGGCGCCGGCAAGACCCACGCCGCCGCCCCGATTGCTACCGCTAGCCATCCAATGAACCGCTGCCTCATGGACGAAGACTAACTCGGCGCCCCCAGCACGATAAAGATAGGATTTCCGTAGGGCACTTACCAGGGATCGCACCGGACGCGCGGGACGCGCTCAGCCCTGGCGGGCCTTGAACCGGCGCTGGACCTTGTTGATCACGTAGACCCGGCCCTTGCGCCGGACCAGACGATTGCTGCGATGGCGGCTGCGGAGCGATTTGAGGGAGTTGCGGACTTTCATTGCTCTGGCTCTTGTACACGCACAGCCGCGCTCGGCTTGCGACGGTTTGCAAATTTGCGCGCAACGTAGGGATGCGCCGCCGGCTCGTCAACCCACTCCTGCGGGTGCCGCTCGCCATCTGATGCTGCGCGGCGCAGATTCCGGCTTGGCGCTCCTACTGCTCAGGCGGCACGCACCGCCCGCGCGATCGGCAGCTTCAGCAGCCTGGCCGCGTTCGCGAAGAAGATCGCGTCGCGGTCCGTTTCGGAAATATCGAGGTCCTTAATCAGCTCGATCGCGCGTGGTTTGAGCGAGGTGAGCGGCGGCGCGTCGCTGCCGTAGATGACGCGCTCGGGGCCTATCCACTCGAGCACCATTTTCACCGCCGGCAAATTGTAAGTGACCGTGTCGAGATGCATCTTCCTGAGATAGTAGCTCGGCGGATGCTTGATCTTCATCGGCGCGTAAGAGCCGAGGAAGAACGCCTCGTCCTGCAATTCGTAGGCATAGTCCATACGGCTGATGGTCTCGCAGATGCCGCCGCCGGCGTGTGAGCCCACGATCGTCACGCGCGGGAAATCCTCCAGAATCCCGCGCACGATCAGCCGTGCGAGCGCCAGGCAAAGATCGAACGGCCGTCCGATGCTTGAGGCGAGACGATACTCCTTCATCCGCTCCTCGCCGAAGCCGAGATGCGGCGGATGGATCATGACCGGGACGTCCAGGTCCTGCACCAACTCCCAGAACGGCCGCGCCTCGTCGTCGTCGGGATAATGGCCCTTGTGGCTGGAATGAATGAAGATGCCCTTGAGCCCGAGCCCGCGAATCGCGCGCTCGGCCTCCTTGATGAAGGCCGCGCCCCCGCACGGCAGGATGGTCGCGAAAGAGTAGAGCGTGCCCTTATATTTCTGCTGAATCTCGGCCGCGTAATCGCTCCATTTCTGGACCGCCGGCAGTTCTTCATGATCGGCCTTGCCGCGCAAATAGTGGGCGGCATTGGTCACCACGCTGATGTCGATGCCGTTCTGATAGTGGGCCTCGAGAAAGTTCTCGAGCACCATGGGGCAGCCGCGCTCGCCCCATTTCGGGCCGCTCTTGCCATCCGCGGCGCCGCGATCGTCGGCCGCCTCTTCCGGCGTATAGATATGCGAATGCCAGTCGATGATCACGCTGGTGTCTCCGTGAAATCACCACCCATCAACCGCGGGAATAGCCGCGACCTTCCGGTGTTTGTTTTCATTTGCGAACCAATGTGAGCGTAAAGCCGGAACCGGTCAATCTAGGATGGCGGCGACGGAGAGCATTGGGCGTGGCATGGCCTTGGCGCGAATTAGATTTCGTTGCTGGGCTTCTTGCCAAGGTGCGATCACCAGCTCTAACGGGAGAGTGAAAATGTCCAAGATCAAGTGCCTCGCGATTGTCGTGTCAGTTGCGGCCGTGTCGCTCGCGTCAACAGCGAGCCAGGCGCAGCAGCCGCCGCCCCAGTCCCCGAACATGACCTTTTTCTTCACCAGCGCCGGACCCGGCAAAGGCGCGGACCTCGGCGGCCTCGAAGGCGCGGATCGTCAGTGCCAGACGCTGGCGCAGAACGCGGGCGCAGGCAACAAGACCTGGCGCGCCTATCTGAGCACTCAGGCAACCGGCGGCGCAGCAGCCGTCAATGCCCGCGACCGGATCGGAGGCGGCCCCTGGCAGAATTTCAAGGCCGAGATTGTCGCCCAAAACGCCGACGACCTTCACAGCGACAACAACAAGCTCGGCATGCAGACCTCGCTGACAGAGCGCGGCACCATGGTTGCCGGCGTAGGCTACACGCCCAATGCCCATGACGTACTGACGGGCTCGCAACCGGACGGGCACGCCTTTCCGCCTGGCGAGGACAGAACCTGCCGCAACTGGACGAGCGGCACCCAAGGCGCGGCGATGGTCGGCCACAGCGACCGCAGGGGCTTGCGGGACGACGCCGCGTCCAAATCATGGAACTCGTCGCATCCTTCGCGCGGACCCGACGGCGGCTGCAGCCAGAACGATCTCCGGAGCACGGGAGGCAACGGTCTGTTCTATTGCTTCGCCGCGAATTAGGCGGAACAGCCTGCAAGGCACGTCCGGACTAAGCGTGGCTTGTTCGCTGCGCAGGCGAGCGGCGTCAATTCGTGCGCCGCTCGCCCTGAAGCGAAGTCATGCGCGGCTATTTGTTAACGCCGACGTTCGCCAGTCCGCATATCAGCTAAAGGAACAAAATCGTATTCGCCGATGCCTTGCAGGACGAGAAAAACAGCGGACGTGTCGCCGGCATTGGTCACGAGGTGCGGGCGCTTGGGCGGCACCGCATAGGTCTGTCCCGGCGTCAGCCGCACTTCTTCCTTTGGATTCTGGAGAAAGATTCGAATGACTCCCGTCACGACATAGAACGTGTCGTGCACGTTAGTGTGATAGTGCCACGGCACCTTTTGCGTGGGGCTGATCTCAAGCTCGGCGATACGAAATCCCGGCCGCACCGCGTGATAGGCACGGCGCTCAACCTCGTATAGCCCGCTCGAATCGGCCACTCCCTTCGCCTGCTTCCTCATCATTCGATCTTCTTGATGTCCGCCTCGCGAATGACCTTCGCCCAGCGTGCCGTCTCCGATTTGATCTGGGCTTGGAATTCTTCCGGAGAGCTGACGGTGACAGCGAAGCCGATGGCGGCAAGACGCTCCTTCGGCTCGGGCCGCGCCAGAATCTTGGCGATCTCGCGATAGAGTTGATGGACGATCTCCTTCGGCGTTCCAGCCGGAGCAACGATGCCCTGGAAGAACAGCGATACCTGACCGGGGGCGCCCGCCTCCGCGAGCGTCGGCACATCGGGAAATTCCGGCGCGCGCTCGGCGCTCGTCACCGCGAGCGCACGCAGTTTGCCTTCCTTGATGAGCGCGGCGGCCGACGGCAACGCGTTGA
>JBJMTU010000062.1:0-5111 GCA_045811545.1 Xanthobacteraceae bacterium
GCTCCTGCTCTCATACTCCGCCCCGCCGTCTCCACAATAATGCGTCGAGAAAGAGCAAGAACGATGGATTCCCGCCAAATTCGCACAAGAAGGCAAAGGCGGGAATTGCATAATTAACGACAAGCTCTCGATTAAATGAACGCATCCTCGGAAGAACGCGGACAATGTTCCGCAACATGGAGACGTGTCATGCGGAAATTTATCGCTGCTCTCGCGTTGATCTCGCTGATCGCCATCCCGCAGCTCACTCAGAGCGCAACGGCGGCCCCTGTGTCCCCTTCGAGCTCGTCATTCGGCGGTAACGGGTACTAACAACGTTCGATCCGTAACCGAGCGCGTTTCCGGTGGAAGCTTCACATCAGCTTCCACGCGCGGAGCGCTACCTTCGACTAGATCAACAGGGAACGTCCTGGGATTAGGGGCGCTAAGCCCATTCGGCCATCCCGCCGCGAGCCGCGGCACCATCAAGATCGCACCGATGTGAAAAGCCCGCGCCAACGCTTATCGGCTTCCACGCCGAGGGAACCGCTTTCGCGGACGAGCACAATTCCCTACATTATCGCGGCATGACCGTGCCGAAGGACGACTACGCCATCCGACCTGACCCGCTCGATCCGCGGCTGACCGAGCGCGTGACCGGCGTCGACCAGACCGGGCAGACGATCGAGACGCGCGTGACCGTCGAGCGGGCGCTCACGATCTTCCTCAATTCGCAGGAGATCGTGACCGCGATGACTATCAACGATTATCCGGAATATCTCGCGCTCGGCTATCTGCTCAACCAGCACATGCTGCTTCCCGACGACGTCGTCACCGGCGTCGACTACGACGAGGAGCTGGCGCTGGTGGTGGTGCGCACCAAACGCAAGACCAATTACGAGAAAAAGTTGAAGAAGAAGGTGCAGACCTCGGGCTGCGCCCAGGGGACGGTGTTCGGCGACCTGATGGAGGCGCTGGAGAACGTCACGCTGCCCAAAGCGGAACTGCGCACCTCGTGGCTCTACGCGCTCACCCACAAGATCAACACCACGCCCTCGCTCTATCTCGAGGCCGGCGCGATCCACGGCTGCGTGCTGGCGCACGAGGAAAAGCCGCTCGTCTATATGGAAGACGTCGGACGACACAACGCCGTCGACAAGATCGCGGGATGGATGTTCAAACACGGCGTTCCCGCCCACGACAAGATCTTCTACACCACCGGCCGGCTGACCTCGGAAATGGTGATCAAGACGGTGCGGATGGGCATTCCGATCCTGGTCTCGCGCTCGGGCTTTACCGCCTGGGGCGTCGAGCTGGCGCGCAAGGCCAATCTCACGCTGGTCGGCCGTGCGCGCGGCAAGCGCTTCGTCGCGCTCGCAGGCGAAGAACGAATTGTTTTCGATCAGGACCTCAAATTCGTCGAGGAGGAGAGCGCCAGGCATCACCGCAAGGCCGCGGTGCACGATGATTGATCCTTCCCTGATCGATCCCGGCGAACAGCTGATCTGGCAGGGGAAGCCCTATCCCGCACGCTACGCTCTGAGAAAAGCGGCCTACATCTTTCCATTTGGAATTTTCTTTTTCGTATTCTCGCTGTTTTGGATTCATGGCGCCTATATAGCGAAGAGCAACGCGAGCAACCAGCTCGGCGTCCAGTTCTGGATGTTCGGCATACCGTTCGTGTTCGTAGGGGCGTGCATGGTGCTTGCTCCTGCGTGGCATTTCTTTCGCGCTACGGCCACCACCTATGCACTCACTGATCGAAGAGCCATCATGGACGTTTCCGGTCCATTCCCACGGCGCATCAGCGTCCCGTTTAATCAGTTGCCCTTTGTTGACGTCCGCTCTTCGAACGAAGGCCCGGGGCACGTTCTCTTCCAAGAAGCCACCCCGTATTACAGGAGCGGAGCGGGGATGACGCAGCGCGACGGGTTCGTCGCTATCGCGGATGCGACGAAAGTGGGCCAGATGCTGAGAAGCGCAATCCAAAAGTCAACCGGCGCGCCGCCCGCTCGATCATAGTCATGCCCGGTACGCCAATTCTCGGCCTCGTGCTCGCCGGCGGGTTGGCGCGGCGCATGGGCGGCGGCGACAAGACGCGCATCCATATCGGCGGCAAGACCATCCTCGAGCGCGTGCTCGCGCGGCTCAAACCGCAATGCACGGCCGTCATTCTCAATGCCAACGGCGATCCCACACGCTTCGCCGATACCGGTCTTCCCGTGGTGGCTGACACCGTGCCCGATTTCGCCGGCCCGCTCGCTGGCATTCTGGCCGGGCTCGACTGGGCAGCGGTGCATGCGCCTGCGATCACCGACGTCGTAAGCGTGCCGGGCGATTGTCCGTTCCTGCCCGGCGATCTGGTGGCACGCTTGTCGGCGGCGCGGTCTGAGGCCGGCTCGCCGTTCGCCTGCGCGCGCTCCGGCGAATGGCGCCACCCCGTGGTCGGCCTGTGGCCGGTGGCGCTGCGGGAGGACCTGCGTAAGGCGCTGCTTGAGGAAAACCTGCGCAAGATCGAGAGCTGGACTGCGCGCCATGGCATCGCAGTCGCCGACTGGCCGGCAACGCCGGTCGACCCGTTCTTCAACGTCAACACTCCTGCCGACGCCGCGGAGGCGGAACGTATTGCAGAGCAGCAATGCGACGTTTGAGCGCTTGATCGCGGTCGCCCTTAAATCCATATAATCAACCAGTCAGCGAAACGAGGGGGATTGCCCATGCGCGCTTTCATCGCCGCTTGTATTGCGGCGGCCGTGATCGCGGTTTGCGCGGTCGTTGTCCTTAACCGCTTTCAAGAGCCGGTCGACGTGGCGTATACGACCTCGGCGGTAAGGATCTGATCGCTACGCGGCGAGCGTCGCGTAGGACAGAAAGGCGACGGTCGAACCCGGCGCCACCGTCGTGGTGTCTTCCGCCAACTCGACGAGGCCATCGGTCTCGGTCAGCGAGGTGATGATCCCTGCGCCCTCCTGCGCATGCTTGACCGCCTCGACCGCGCCGTCGCCGGCACGGATCAGCTTGACCCGCACATATTCCCGCCGCCCCGCTTTCTTGCGATAGGCGAAGGCTGCGCGCACCGGCAGCGCCATGAGCGGCGCCACCTCCGCACCGGCGAGACGAAGGAGCAGCGGACGCACCACGCGCGCAAACGTCACGTAGACCGCCGCCGGATTGCCGGGCAGACCGACGAACGCCGCGCTCGCGTTTTGGCCCGAGGCTGGAATAACTCCCATCGCGACCGGCCGCCCCGGCTTGATGGCGACGCGCCAAAATACCAACCGCCCGACCGTCTCGACCGCGTGCCGCACATGATCGGCCTCGCCGGTCGAAACGCCGCCCGAAGTGATCACGAGGTCGTGCTCGGCCGCCGCGGCGGCAATCGCACGCGCGAGCCGCTCGCGATCGTCGGGCAGGATGCCGAGATCGGTCGCTGCGGCGCCGAGCCGCTCGATGAGCCCCATGAGCAGATAGCGATTGGCGTCGAACAATGCCGCGCCCGGGCGCGGATTTCCCGGCTCGACGATCTCATCTCCCGTCGAGAACACCGCAACGCGCACGCGGCGGAACGCCTCGAGGGCGGTGAGTCCGAGGCTCGCCGCAAGCGCGACGTGCTGCGCGGTAAGCCGCCGGCCCGCAGGCAGCGCGATCGATCCGGCTCGCACGTCCTCCCCCGCAAGCCGCCGATTGGCGCCGAGCTTGAGCCCCGCCGGCACGATCACCGAGTCGCCGTCGCGCCGGACGTCCTCCTGCATGAAAACGGTGTCGGCGCCCGCCGGCATCGGCGCGCCGGTGAAAATGCGCACCGCCGTACCCGACGCCAAGCCCCGGGCGGCGGTACGGCCTGCGGTCACGCGTTCGACCACCGCGAGCCGGGTCTCGGCTTGGCCCTCGAGATCGGCATGGCGCACGGCGTAGCCATCGACCGCGGAATTGTCGAATGGCGGCAGATCGATGGGAGCGACCACGGCGCGCGCTATGACGCGTCCATTGGCGGCGTGCAGGGGAACGGCTTCGACCTCGACGACCGGCGCAACGCGTTCACGGATGATGCGCTCGACCTCGTCGACTGGAAGCAGCGGGCCCGAGAAGGCGAAGCAGTCGTCGGTAAGCTGTGCCATTACCGGTTTCCTGCGTGCGCCAGCACGGCTGCGATCGGCGCGGCATGCCGGATGAGAATATCGGTGATGCGCTCGATGTCATCGAGATCGACCACTGGAATGCGCGCGGCCGGCAGCGGCGCATCCGAAGCGACGGCGACGATTGCCGGGTCGGCGGGGTGCAGCAGCGGCTTGCCGACGGCGGCACGGTACACTTCGAGTTTGGGATGCGGCTCGCCTTTGTAGCCTTCGACCAGCACGAGATCGACCGGGCTAAGCTTCTCGAGCAGAGCGCCGAGCGCGGGCTCGGCTCCTCCGCGCAACTCGTGGACGAGCGCCCATCGCTTCGCTGAGCCGACCAGAACCTCGGTCGCCCCGGCCATGCGATGGGTGTGGGAATCCTTGCCCGGCTGGTCGACGTCGAAGGCGTGGTGCGCGTGCTTGAGCGTCGATACCTTCAGTCCCCGGGCGACGATGCGGGGAATGACTTGTGCGAGGAGCGTGGTCTTGCCGGAGCCGCTCCAGCCGGCGAGGCCGATGATGCGCATGCGGCATTATATAGCAGCCCGAAGCGCGCCCGGGCGTCTGGCAATCAACAAGAACCAGAAAGAAAACGCCCGGCGGTGTGCCGGGCGCGTTGATTGGGCCATCTGCCGACGATTACTCGGCGGCCTGCATTCTTCCTTTCGGCGGGGGCGCGCCGACCTCACCGTTGGACATTTCCTTCTCGACCCACAGCCTGTGGTGCTCTTTTGCCCAGTTGAGATCGACGGTGCCGTCCCACATTGCTTCGAATGCTCCCTCCATCCCGATCGTGCCGATATAGATGTGGGCGAGCATGACCGCGACAAACAGCAGCGCCACCACGCCGTGCACGATCTGGGCCACTTGCATGTCGGCGATGTCGGTGCCGTAGAACGGGAACATCAGAATGTAGCCGCTCACCGCGACCGCGGCGCCGCCGAGCACGACGATCCAATAGATCATCTTCTGACCGGCATTGAAGCGATCGGCCGGAGGATGTTCGTGGCCGAC
>JBJMTU010000063.1:0-18888 GCA_045811545.1 Xanthobacteraceae bacterium
AACATCTGGGAGCAGGTCAAGCGCGTCTGCAATGTCGGCGGCAAACAATTCGGGCTCGTGCATGCTGCCGGAACATCGCTGTTGATCTACCGCAAGGATCTCGCCGACAAAGCCGGCTTGAAGCCGCCGAAGACGTGGAACGATCTCCTCGCCAACGCCAAGGCGCTGACGCAATCGAGCAAAGGCGACGGCAAGATCGACATCTACGGGATCACGCTGCCGGGCGACAACCTCTTCATCAACATCCTGATGGGCGAGCTGATCAAGTCGAACGGCGGCGCGCTGTTCGACAAGAACAACAAGCCGCTCCTCACCGATCAGAAGATGATCGAAGTGCTGGAGTTTTGGCGCGAGCTCGTCAAATACGCCCCGCCCGGCTGGGAGGGGGACGGCTATCTGCAGACGTTCCAGAACCTCTACGGCCAGAAGGCGGCGATGATGTTCCAGGGCTATGGACGCGGCGCCGGACTGATCGAAAAATTCGCACCCAAGGAGATGGCGAACGACAAGACGTTCGACGTTTGGTCAAAGCCCGTCGGGCCCAGCGGCAAGGAGCCGGGCGTGCAGGTCGACGAAGAGCCCTGGATGCTCTTCAAGGATGCAAGAAATCAAAAAGAAGCGGTCGAGTTTCTCAAGTTCTTCTATCAGGACGACAACTACCTCGAATACGTCTCGACCGTCCCCATCCATCTCTTCCCGATCACAAAATCGCTGCGCGCATCGGCGAAATATCAAAACCTCGACATGATCCAGCGCTGGAAGGGCTGGATCGAGGTACAGCAGAGCTATCTCGACAAGGATCAGGGCAAACCCACGCTGATCGTCGATTGGTCGGATATGACCGAGAAACCCTACCTGCTCGAGGTGCTCGGCTCCGGCATCATCCGCGACATGGTCATGGATGTCGTGCTGGAGAAGTGGGAGCCGAAACGGGCCGCCGAGAAGGCGCAGAAGCGGCTCGAAGACCTCATGCGCAGCAAAGGCTATCTTAAGGGCTGAGCTGTTGCGCAGACAGTCGCGGGTGGCGGGCGCCTTGAGCAAGCCCGCTGCGCGCTCGGGCTCAGAGCCGTTCCGATTGCCGGAGGCGGCGGTCGGGATCCTGCTGATCCTGCCCGCCATTCTCCTCTTGCTTTCGCTCACGCTTTATCCGGTGCTCTACGGCGTCTGGATCAGCTTCTTCAACAAGCACTCGTTCTTCCCACAGCAGACTTTCATCGGCCTCGACAATTACGCTTTTCTTCTGCGCGATCCGGAATTCTGGGCTTCGGTGTGGCGCGGCACGGTCTATGCCCTTTCAACGATCGTGCTGCAGATCGTCCTCGGCGTCGCCGCGGCTTTGCTGCTCAACGAGGTCTTTCCGGGCCGCAACATCCTGCGCGCGATCGTGATCTTTCCCTACGTGGTGCCGACCGTCGTCGCCGTGATCGTCTGGAAGTGGCTGCTCAATAGCCAGTTCGGGCTCATCAACTACTTGATCGAGAAAGCGGGCCTCGTCGAGCAGCCGATCAGCTTCATGGGCAAGGACTGGATCATGGTCTCGCTGATCATCGTCAGCGTCTGGCAATTCTTTCCGTTCGTCGTGATCGGCGTGTTGGCGCGGCTGCAGACCATTCCGGAGGAGCTGTACGACGCAGCCAAGGTCGACGGCGGCAATGCCTGGCAGCGCTTCGTTCACGTCACGTTGCCGCAACTCAAGAGCGTGCTGTTCGTCATCGTGCTGTTGCGCTCGATCTGGATGTTCACGAAATTCGACACGCCGTGGCTGATGATCCAGGGCGGCGGCGCCGAGACCTATATCCGCACGTTGCCGATCTACACCTACATGCGCACCTTTGCCTATTACGAGGCGGGCCTCGGCGCGGCCATGGCCGTGGTCATGTTCCTCGCCCTTGCCGGCGCGGCCGCGCTCTACTTTCGCATCTGGCGGCGTGAGGAAAATTTATGAATCGCTCCTCCGGGTTGCTGAGCCCGCGCGGCCAGGCGCTGATGTTCGCGGCCTTGGCACTGCTCCTCTTCACGGCCTTTCCTTTCGCCTGGATGGCATCGACGGCGCTGAAACCTTCGCGGGAGATTTTCGCGACCCCGCCGACGCTCTGGCCCGCGCATGTGACGCTCGACAATGTCGGTCGGCTGTTCGCCGAGACGCGGTTTTTCACTTATTTCCGCAACAGCCTGATCGTGTCGTTCGCCACCGTTGGGTTGACGTTGCTCGTCTCGGTGCCCGCCGCCTACGCCCTCACGCGCTTTCGCTTCCGCGGGCGGGAGACGATCGCGGGGCTCATCCTCTTCACCTACATGTTCGCGCCGATCATGATCATCATTCCATTTTACGTGGCCATACGTTTTCTCGGGCTGACCAACACGCATCTCGGATTGATTCTCGCCTACACTGCCTTCTGCCTGCCGTTCAGCCTCTGGCTGCTGCGCACCTTCTTTCAGAGCATCCCGCTCGAGATCGAGGAGGCCGCAATGATCGACGGCAACCGGTTGCAGGCGGTGATCTACGTCGTCTTGCCGCTCGCCTCGCCCGGCGTGATCGCGACTGGCACCTTCACCTTCATCCTGGCCTGGAACGATTACATTTTCGCGCGCGTGCTGCTGAGCGCCGACGAGATGAAAACACTGCCGGTCGGAATCGCCGATCTTTACAACGCGAGCGTGGTCGATTGGGGAATGATCATGGCTGCCGGCCTTCTCGTGATCGCGCCCGTGGCGGCGGTTTTCGTTTTCATTCAGAGGTTCCTTGCCGTAGGCTGGGGCTCGGGCGGAGTGAAGGGCTGATCGCATGAGGCGAAGCGCCGCAAAGCTATGCTATAGGGTCCAGCCAGCCATACAGCGAGCTACTATATTAAGGCTCTAAGACAAGGCACTACCTGGGTAGGCGATTGAACCAAGTGGTCCCGTAGCTCAGTCGGATAGAGCAGCGGTTTCCTAAACCGAAGGTCGGAGGTTCGAATCCTCTCGGGACCGCCAAGATTTTTCCAAAACGCCGACTGGGTTCGGTCCGCAAGCCGGCGACCAGACGGAACCGCGATCGGCGCATGTGAGGATGGTCATGTCGGATGAGAGCGAATCGAACGAAGAGCGGCCGTGTCTGCACTGTCTGATCGGCGACGTGATCGACGACTTCTATGCGGAGTATGGCTCGCTGAGCGGCGAGAAGGATGCCGTCGACGTGGATGAAATCATCACTGCGCTCGCCAAGACCGTGGCCGAGCTGACATACGGCTCCGACGCCGCGCTGCGCCAACGCATCCTGGAAGATTTGATGCGGGAAATTTCCCAGTTCGAGTCCGAGTTTGCGGATGCGCCGGCGAGCGACATGCGGCACTGAGGAATGACGGACGCTGCGAGGGGTTGACGAAAGCTGGCCAAAAACACACGCCCCGTCGGCTCGCGCCGACGGGGCGGGTATATGCAGTCGCTGCGCCAGCTTTACTAGACCGCCATCTTCAAGTGCTTGGCCGCACGGAACGCCACTTTCTTGCTGGCCTTGATCTTGATGGCTTCACCGGTCGCCGGGTTTCGGCCCATGCGAGCGGCGCGCGTCCTGACCTGCAGGATGCCGAAGCCCGAAATCTTGATCCGTTCGCCCTTCTTGAGATGCTTGGTGATCAGGGTCACGAGGTCGCCGAGGATCGCCTCGCCCTGGCGTTTGGTGAGTTCGTGATCAGCCGCCAGCCGTGCCGCCAAATGCTTGAGCGTGACCGGACGGCCGGCCTTGCCACTCATGTTCATTGCTTTGCCCGCCATGATGGATGCCCTCCTCAGAGCCGCGAAATGCGCTCTTGGCCTAAGAAATATGATTCGAGACAGGAAGGAAAGCAGTCTTTCCAATTGAATATGCAAACTCGCGCGTCCTTGCCGGGTGCGCTGGAAGCTACGCGTGCCGCCTGCCGGCATGCACTTTCGCGGCACATTTCGGAATCGATCCGGGAACGAAGCAGAATCACAACGGGAACGTCGTTCCTCCTGCTGCGAGCACGCGCCTCGACCCCTGCCGGTCCGGCAGCCGATGCGAGGGCCGCTATCGCGGCTCACGGCCGCGTTAACGAACCGCTTACGGCGTCGACGGCAAGGTTGCGGGCAAGACGCGAATCGGGCCGCGGGGCAAGCCTGCGCGTCCATAAGCAGTCATGCCGCATCAGCGACCGCAACGAGAAAAGCCGGCGCGGCGGGAAACGTCGCTCTACTTCCCGGTGAAGCGTTTCCTCGAGACCCTCGGCTTCGACGTCAAAGGCGAAATCTGCGGCTGCGATCTCGTCGCGATCCGTGGCTTGGAGCCGCCGCTCGTGGTCGTCGGCGAGTTGAAGCTCGGCTTCAATCTCGAGCTCGTGCTGCAAGGCATCGATCGGAGCGCCGCCTGCGATGAGGTCTGGCTGGCCGTGCGCAGCTCCGGGCGTCGCGGCCGCGAGCGCGATCCGCGGGTGCGCAAGCTCTGCCGGCTGTTGGGTTTCGGGCTTCTCGGCGTGTCGGCGAGCGGCCACGCGGAGGTTCTGGTCGAGCCCCGGCCGTGGCGGCCTCGCCGCGATGCGAGGCGCCGCTCGCGCCTGCTCGATGAGCACCGGCGGCGGCTCGGCGATCCCGCCGCCGGCGGAAGCTGCAGGGCGCCGATCATGACCGCCTATCGCCAGCAGGCACTCGCCTGCGCGGCTTCGCTGTCGGGCGGTCCCCGGCGCACCTCCGACATCAAAGCCGCTATCCCCGAAGCGCCCAACATTCTGCTGCGCAACGTCTACGGCTGGTTCTTCCGCGTCGAGCGCGGCACCTATGGGCTCACCCCCGAAGGTACGGCCGCGCTCGCGCGCTGGCCGCAGGCCTCGTCGTTTGAACCCTGATCTTCGTGTGTTTCTTCCCGCGGCGGCAGTGCGCGGCATCTCGCGTGCGACAGCTCCCGCAAAGAAAAAAAGCCCCGACGAGCGGGGCTTAGTGAAGGAGGAAACGCCCATGATTAGGCGAGGGGAAGGTTACCCGATTTGCTCGCTCTGCCAATGCGAGAATGCGGCTGCGAATGGCGATTTGGAGCGCCTGTGACCTTTTGGTCACAGCCGACCCAAGCCGCAATGGCCTGCGCTCAGGCGCGGATTAGTCGCAGATCCTGCTCGTTGTTCTGCAATGTCGCCTGGATCGCCTCGCGCAGCACCGCAAAATCGCGCTCGTTCCACCGCGCGACGTCGATGTCGGCAAGCAGTCTGGCCGACTTGCCCAACACGACGATCCGGTCCCCGACGCCGATCGCCTCTTCGAGTTGATGCGTGATCAGAATGGCGGTGCTGCCGCATTCGCGCGCGAGGGCGAGAAACGTCTCCCGCAACTCGGCTGCTGTGACCTCGTCGAGATGACCGAACGCCTCGTCAGCAAGCAGAATATTGGGCTGCACGACGAAGGCGCGTGCGATCGCGACGCGCTGGCGCATGCCGCCCGATAGCTCGTGCGGATAAGCATGGGCGAAGTTTCCAAGACCGAGCCGCTCGAGCCAGAACAACGAGCGCTTGTGCTGCTCGTCTTCCGGCAGCCGGATCAGTTCGAGCGGTAGCTTCACGTTGTCGAGCGCGGAGCGCCACGGCAGCAGCCGATCCTGCTGGAACACCGTCGCGATCTGGCCGCGGAAGTAATCGAAGTCGCCGTAAGGCGTCTTCTCGCCGATGCGGATCGAACCGGCGGTGGGCTGCTCGAGCCCGATCATGAGATCGAACAACGTTGATTTTCCGCAGCCGGTCTGGCCGACGATCGCCACCACTTCGCGCGGCGCGATATCAAGATCGAGCTGGTCGATGGCTACGACCGGCTCGCCGGACGCGGTTTGCCGGAACACCTTGCGCAACTGCCGCACCTCGATCGGCGGCGGTGCGATCATGCCCGCCATCGCAGCACGCGCTGTTCCACCCGCGCGACCACTGCTTCCAACAAGAACAGCAGGGCGACCAGCACCAGCGTCCATGCGAACACGTCGGCGACCGAGAACAACTCCTGCGCCACCGCCAATTGATGGCCGATGCCGGTGACGGCGCCGACCAGTTCGGCGATGGTGACGACGCGGATGGCAAGGCTCAAGTTTATCTTCCAGCTGGTGATGAGGTTCGGCACGATTGCGGGAAACATCAGCTTGGCGAAGTACTGCAACGTGGTCGGCCGAAACGAGCGCACCATGCGACGCAATTCACGCGGCACGTTGCGCATGGCATCCAAGGCGTCGATCAGGAAAACCGGTCCGCAGACGGCGATCAGCACGAAAGCAATTCGGAACTCCACGCCGCGAAACCACAGCACCGCGAACAGGATCCAGGACACCACCGGAACCGCCATGAACAGGCGGATCATCGGGTGCAGATAGCTTTCCAGGCGCTGCGACTGATACATCATTGTGGCGAGGACGACGCCAAGCACGAACGACAGGATCAATGCGCCGATGACCCGCGCCAGGGTGACGAACACGTCGATCGGCGTAATCGTCAGCAGGCTTTGCCCGATGCGCGCAAAGCTCGGAATCGCGAACGGGGGAATTCCCAGCGTCGGCGCAAGATATGACAGCGCTTCCCACGCGGCCGCAAAGATCAGAAGCGAGAGGGCGGCCTGTCGCGAGAACTTCGCGTTGAGGCCCGCCTCTCGATATTCCTCAGGGTGCATAGATGATCTTGTTGTCCGGCATGGCCTGATAGAACCCGGCCTTGACGGCGCGCTGCATCATGTCCGTGATCGACTGGCGCGTGGCTGCTTCCCACGCCGGCTGCACGATCATTTGCAGCCGCCCGCTGTCCACTGCTGCCTTGAGAATGCCCGGCGGCAGCTTGGTGGTATCGACGGCGATCTTGTCGGCTGCGTCGGTCTCCTTGTGAAGAATGTCCGCCACATCCTGCAGCGCCGCGAGCAGCATCTTGGGAGCTTGCGGCACGCGCGTGATCGTCTCTGCGCGGATGGCGGGCACGATTTCCCAGCCGTCCTGCCCGGTGATTTCCCGCCAGCCTTGCGCGCCGTTGAAGATGATCTTCCAGCTCGGATTCTGCCGCAGCGTAATGCTGGCCAGCGGCTCGATGACCAGCGCGGCGTCGACGCGGTCGGCTTCGAGTTGCGCGCGCGCAACCGCGAAGTTGGCATTGACCACGGTGATGTCCTTGCCGAGTTCGATGCCTTTGGCGTTGGTGTAAATCTTGATCACCTGGAATTGCGACCCGCCCATGTCGGCGGCAAGCTGTTTGCCCTTGAGATCGGCGAGCGATTTGATGTTGGGGTCTCTGGCGAAGACGACGAGATCGGAAAGCGTGAAGCCGGTGCCGAAGATCCGTAGCGGAACCCCTTCCTGATAGAGCTTCTGCAAGATGGTCGGCCCGCCGATCACCACCTCGGTCTCGCCGGTGGAGAAGGCTGCATAGAAGGCCGAGATCGAGGGATATGGTTTGGCGTCGAGCTCGAAACCGTGCTTGGCGTCGAGCCCACGCGCCTTCATGATGTTCCACACGAGCGGATTGAAGACCGGCAGCGTCAGGCTCGACACGGTGATCTTCGGCCTTTGCTGCGCAACCGCCGCGCTCGTCCCGAGCAAGGCCAACGCTGAGGCGGCCGCAAGCATTGCAAGGCCACGACGCGAAAACGTAGTCATGGAGTTCCCCTCCTGTGTCTCAAGCATTGCTTGCCGCAGCCGCTTGGTTGCCTCCGGTCCGCGAGCCCGAGCACTTGGCAGGATATCGAGTTGGCGAGGATCAGCCAGCGGGCCGAGCCAGCATAGAGGAGATTCCGCAACCGATCACCAGACCGAATTCAGTCCCCCGTCAAAACCGGCCCAGACCGAGATGTTTTGCGGTTTGCCCCCGATGGCGAGGCGCCCATCCGCGCGCTAAGAAGGACACGCGATGCTGCAGCATGGCCGAGAGCCCCAACCGCCGGTCCGCCCGACCCCGATGACCATGGACAATCGTCGGCGCAATCTCGGTTTCTTCTTCGACCAGTCCGTGGCGCGCCTACCAGAGAAGGTCGCGATCATCGACCTGTTCGGCGGAAAGGAGCGACGCGCGACCTACCGGCAGCTCGATGCGCGGATGAATCGCGTCGCGAGCATGCTGGCTCGGCTCGGCGTAGCGCCCGGTGAGCGCGTCGCCATGGTGATCGGAAACCGCACGGAATTCATCGAGTTCTTCTTCGGCTCGATGCGCGCCGGCGCGATCCCCCTCCCGCTCAACACGCGGCTTGCGGCACCCACGCTCCAGCAGATCGTTGCGGACGCGGCCTGCGCGCTTGCGGTCGTGGACCCGTCGAGCCATCGCGATGCGCTGGCGATCGCGCGGCGTTCGCCGCTGCGTCTCATCCTTGATCAGCGCGCGGAGGGCTTTCTGTCCTTCGAGGACGAAATGGCCAAACCTGCTGCCCCTGTCGATCCGCCTGAAATCGCGGACGATGCGCAAGCGTTCCAGCCCTATACGTCGGGATCGACCGGCCGCCCCAAAGGCGCAATCATGACGCATCACGGCATGCTCTGGTATGTCGCTTACAACCAGCGCTACTGGCCGGCGGCGGAGAGCGATCGCGGCCTTGTTGCGCTCCCGCTGTTCCACAAGAACGCGTTGCGCGGCACGGTGAAGCCGATGCTTTATGCCGGCGGCTCGTTCGTGCTGATGCCGGCCTACGAGCCGCGCGCCTATCTCGATGCCTTGGCCAAGTACAAATGCACCTATTCGCGCGGCGTGGCGGCGGTGTTCACGATGTTTCTCGAGCATCGCGACTATCTGCGCACGCTCGACCTCGGCGCCCTGCGCGGGCTCACGATCGGCTCTGCAGTGGTGACCCCCGAGTTGATGGACGCGGTCGAACGCGCGCTGCCCCACGTGAAGGTCTCGGAAAGCTATGGATTGACCGAGGGCGGAAGCCCGCTGCGGCCGCCGATCGACGGCCGCGCGGTCCCGCGCGGCAGCCCCGGCGTGGCTGCGCCCGAGATCGAGCTCAGGCTGATCGACGCCGACGGCAACGACGCCGAAGAAGGCGAGCTGCTGATCCGATGCCCCTATGTGTGCCGCGGCTATTACAACGAGCCGGACATGACGCGTGCCAAACTCACCGATGGATGGCTGCACACCGGCGACATCTTCTGCAAGGACAAGGATGGGTTCTTTTATTTCCGCAGCCGCGTCGACGACATGTTCAGTTGCGGGGGCGAGAACATCTATCCCAAGGAGGTGGAGAACCTGCTGTTTGGGCATCCCGAGGTGGTCAATGCGGTGGTCGCGCCGGTGCCGCATCCGGTGAAGGGCCTGGTGCCGGCTGCCATGGTCATCGCGCGCGCGGGTTCGCCGGTCACGGCCGAGGATCTCAAGGCCTTTTGCCTGGCCAAGGGGCCGGCCTATTCGCATCCCCGTTTTATCGACATCGTCGCCGCGCTGCCGCTCAACGGCGCCGGCAAGATCGACCGCGGCGCGGTCGCGGCGAAGCTCAGCGCTGCCTATGGGCCCCAACGCGGCGCGTGATCCCTCTTGCGCGTCCAGTCGGCTTTAGCCGACTGGCGGCGTTGCAATGACAACCGAAGGATTGGCGCAACTCGATTGGAATCCGCGCTAGACTGATGGTCAGCACGATGGGAGGAACCATGCTGTCCGACGCCGACCGCAAGAAAGCCGCCGACATTCTCATGCGCGCGGAAAAGGAGCGCAAGCAGGCGGTCCAGCTCTCCAAAACTTGGCCCGACATCGCCATCGAGGACGCCTATGCCATCTCCTCGGAAGTGGCCAAGCGCAAGATGGCGGCCGGAGCGAAGCTGATCGGCCACAAGGTCGGCCTGACCTCGAAGGCGATGCAGCGCTCCTCGCAGATCGACGAGCCGGACTACGGCCACCTGTTCGATTACATGATGATCGCGGACGGTGCCAAAATCTCGCACGAGAACTATTGCCGGCCGCGGGTCGAGATCGAGCTTGCCTTCATTCTGGGTACGCCGCTGAAGGGGCCCGGCGCGGGGCTTGCCGAGGTCTTGCGCGCCACCGAGTACGTCGTCCCGGCGATCGAGATCGTCGATGCGCGGCTGCAGGACCCGCGCAAGATTTTCGATACGGTGGCCGACAATGGGGCGGCGGCCGGCATCGTCATCGGCGGCCGGCCGGTCAAACCGCTCGACGTCGACCTGCGCTGGGTCGGCGGGATCATGTACAAAAATTCGGAGATCGAGGAGACCGGCGTTGCCGCCGGCGTGCTCGGCCATCCCGCGCTCGGCGTGGCATGGCTCGCCAACAAGCTCGCAACCCACGGCGTTGCGCTCGAGGCGGGCCATCTCGTGCTGGCGGGCTCGTTTACGCGCGTCGTCCTCGCGCAAAAGGGCGACACGCTGCACGCCGACTTCGGTTCGCTGGGCGGCATCGCGGTGCAGTTCGTGTAGCGGTGGGTAGACCTATGCCGCGAGCAATGCCGAGCTTGTTGATCGCCCTGACTTTGCTCGCGTGCGGGATGCCGGCGGCTGCGGCGGATTATCCGACGCGGCCGGTGACGCTGGTCGTGGCCTTCCCGCCGGGCGGGGCGAGCGACGTCCTCGCGCGCATCCTCGGCCGCAAGCTCGAGCAAATCCTCGGCCAGCCCATCGTGATCGACAACCGGCCGGGCGCAGGCGGCAACGTCGCGGCCGAGGCCGTCGCCCACGCTGCGCCTGACGGCTACACGCTGTTCGCCGGCAACAACGCCATCCTTGCCACGAATGCCGCGCTCTACAAGAAGCTCAATTTCGACCCGGAAACGGATTTCGCTCCGATCGGCCTGATCGGATCGCAAGCCAACATCCTGGTGGTGAATCCGGCCCTGCCGGCCCGATCCATGGCCGAGTTGATCGCGCTCGCGAAGGCTAATCCGGGCAAACTCAATTTCGCCTCCTCCGGCCACGGCTTGGCGGCGCATCTCGCCGGCGAGCTGTTCAAGGCAGAAGCCAAGATCGACATCGTGCACGTGCCCTATAAGGGGGCGGCGCCCGCGCTGCAGGACGTGATCGCCGGCCATGTGCAGATGATGTTCGCCACCACCTCGTCCGTGGTCCCCCACATCAAGGACGGCAAGGTGCGTGCGCTTGCAGTGGCCAGCCTCAAACGCACCGCGGTCCTGCCCGACATTCCGACGATCGACGAGCTCGGGATCAAGAATTTCGACGCGACCACGTGGCACGGGCTGGTTGCACCGGCGCAGACGCCGAGAGAGATAATCGCAACGCTCAACCGCGCGCTCGCGACTACGCTCACTGATCCGGGCGTCAAGAGGTCGCTCGCCGATCTCGGCGTCGATATCATCGGCGGCACGCCCGAGGAGTTCGCCGCTTACATCAAGTCCGAAATCCCCAAATGGACCGCGATCATCAAGGCCTCGGGGGCGAAGCTCGATTGACGCATGGCGAATGCACAAAGCTCTTTCCTAGTCATTGCCTGGCTTGTCCCGGCAATCCATCGCCTTGCGAAGAAAGCATTCTCGCTTCTTGCGAAGAGCGATGGACCCGCGGGTCAAGCCCGCGGGTGACGACATGAGGTAGCGCACGTCAAGGGAACCCGCATGAACACGATCGACCGACCGACCGCTCGCCTCGGCCGCAACGTCCGCCGCCTGGGTCATCTCGATCTCGCCGGCGGCGGGCAGGTGACGGTCAGCGGATCCCATGCCTTTGTCGGACACATTCCCAATCCAGATCATCTCGGCACCTCCATCATCGATATCGCCGATCCGCGCAAGCCGCGCCTGGTCGCCACGATCACGCTCGACGATCACGAGTCGCACAGCCACAAGGTTCGCGTCGCCGGTGACATCATGGTCGTCAACCATGAGCGCAATATGAGCAAGATGGGCCGCCGCGCCGAGGAGCTGCCGGCGGTGCGCCGCGCGCTCACCCAAGCGCTCGGGCGCGAGCCCACGCGCAAGGAACTCGCCGCCAAGATGAGCGTGAGCGAGGACGACCTGGCAACGCTCGAAGATTTCGAGCGGCGCGGCTATCACAACGGCGGCTTCAAGATCTACGACGTATCCAATCCCGCGCAGCCGAAGCTCGTCTGCTACCAGAAGACCGGCGGCATCGGAGTGCACCGCTTCGACATGGACGAGCGCCACGCCTACATCTCGACGGAGATGCAAGGATACGTCGGCAACATCCTCGTCATCTATGACCTGCGCGATCCGGTAAGGCCGCAGGAAGTCTCACGCTGGTGGATGCCCGGGCAGCATGTCGCGGGCGGCGAGGCGCCGACCTGGTCGGGCCGGCGGCATCGCCTGCACCATGCGCTGCGCTTCGGAGACGAGATGTGGGCGAGCTGCTGGCACGGAGGGTTCTGGGTGGTCGACGTGTCCGATCTGGTGCGGCCGAAGAGCGTCGGCAACTATAATTACCACCCACTGTTTCCGGAGCCGACGCACACGGTATTGCCGCTGCCGGGCCGCATCGAGGGCCGGCGCATCGCGGTTGCGATCGACGAGGAGGATCAGGCGCTGAGCGCGGGCGAGGAGGAGGCGCGGCGCGGGCGCACGCATGCCTGCCTGTTGACCTTCGACGTCAGCGATCTCGCCGCCATCAAGCCGCTTGCGCAATTTCAGGTGAGCGAGCTCGACTCGCCCTTCGGCCGCACGCGCGGCGCCCGCTTCGGCGCGCATCAGTTCTGCGAACGCGTGACCGGTACCGTCGTCCATGCCGTCTGGTTCGGCGGCGGGTTGCGGATCATCGACGTCGCCGATCCGCTGAGCCCTCGCGAGCTCGGCTATTTCATCCCCGAGCCCGTCGCGGGCAGACCCGCGCCGCAGAGCAACGACGTCGCGCTCGACGCGCGTGGGCTGATCTACGTGATCGATCGGCACGTCGGCTTCGATATTTTGCAGTATGAGGGGTCGCGATAGCGCCTCTATAATGCGAGCATCTGTTGCTGATCAGCGGAGGAGGCCCATGCGCAAATCGATCGTCTTGACCACAGCGGCGTTGTTCGTGGCAGCTGCGGCTGCATGCCCGAGCCCTGCCGTTGCGAAGTCCAAAAAAAGCACGCCCACAGTGAGCGAGATCTCGGTCATCAAGAAAACCGACAAAGCGTCGCCAAGCCTTATGCGCGCTACCACTGCTCCTCGTGATGCGGCCACGGGACAGGCGAGTGGAAAAAGAATGCACGCCCGCTGAACACGGCGCGCGTCACATCACTGCGTGGACTGATAGAACGCCTTCGCGTCCGCGCTGAAGGTTCTGCGCGAGTCCGCGTCGGTGTAGAACATGTGTCCGCCGCGATAGAGCAGGAGCTGCGCGCGCGAGGGATCGCCCATCGGCGGAAGATGGTCGAGCACGTAACGACTCGCCGCATAGGGCGTCACCATGTCGGCGTAGCCGTGCGCGACGAGCAGGCGAAACGAGGGAATGAACGCGAGCAATTCCCGCAAATCGTCGCTGGCGCTGGCCGAGCGGCGCCCGCCGCCTTCGCCCCAATCCCATTTGCCGGCGATGTCGGAGGCGAGCAGGATGTAGCTCATCTCGGTCTTGAAGCCGAGCTCGTCGCGCGCATAAGCCGCGTAAGCGGCGCCATACGCGCGGGTGAGGCTATCGAGCACCGGATCGCCGCCGCGCGCGCTCTCCTGTTCCGGGAACGGGTCGGGCACGGCGAACGTCACGTCGTAGTGGCTGACGATCTTGCCCTCGGCGGAGCGCAGATGCTTGACATAGGCGTCGCGGATGAACCCGCGCGCGCGGGTGACGACATCCTCGGGAAGTCCGGTGATCTTCGCAACGCGGCCATAAAAGTTGCGCGCGGCATCGCCCTGCGGCGTAGGGCCGGCGAGCGTCGTGAGATAGTCGGTGAGCGCGAAGCGCTCGGCCTCTGCCTGGGCTTCCTTGCTGAAGGCGCCTTTGCGCTCGAGCTCGGCCGCCGCGAGCGACGGCAATTGCAAGGCAGCACTGAGCGCGGAGCGACTGGTGCCGAAGGTCACGCTGCCCTCGATGACGGGGGACACCATGATGACGCCGGACATCATGATGCCCTGCTCGCGCTGTAAGAGCTGCGCCACCTTGGCTGCGCGATAGCCGCCGTAGCTTTCGCCGAGCAGGTATTTCGGCGAATTGCTGCGGCCGTTCTTGGCGAGATAGAGGGCGATGACCTTGGCCACCGCCTGTGCGTCTTGCCGCACGCCGTAGAAAGCCTTGCCGTCATCGGCTTTGGCCGGCCGGCTCCAACCGCTGCCGACCGGATCGATCATGACCAGATCGGTGAAGGCGAGCCAGGTCGCGGGATTGTCCTTCATGCGCGCGGCGGCGGGATCGTTGCCGGGAAATTCGAGGATGCGCGGGCCGACCAAACCCAAATGCAAATAAGCCGACGCCGCGCCCGGCCCGCCATTGAAAGCGAAAGTGACGGGACGGTTCGCCGCCTCGGCATTCTTGACGACATAGGCGGTGTAATAGACCGCGGCCGAGCGCTCGCCCGATTGATCGAACAGCGAGAACGTTCCCGCGGTTGCGGTGTAAGTGAGCGTGCCCTCCGGGATGGCGACGGAATGCTCGGTTACGGAGTCCGCCGGCAAGAGCCGCAGCACGCCGTCGCGCGCTTGTTCTCCCTGCCGCGCTTCGCTCGCCTGTTGTTCGCTTTGCTGTTGCGGCGGCCGGCGCGGACGCTCCTGGGCGCTCGCGAGCGTCGCCACGGTGGCGATGAGAAATGCCAACAGCGCCCGGCCGAGCGTGGTCAGGAACGGGGCGGTTGTCAGTGGGGAGGTCATGCGGGGTCCAATCTGTCGATGCTGCAGGCGCCCCCGCTCGAGCCGCACCATAGCGGATCGCGCCCTGTCGGCTCAAATCCTCCCTCGGTGGACAAGGGGCGGCAGATCGGGGAATGTCGGCCGTCCCGGCGCTCCGCCGGGCCAAGAGAAATGCAGCACAAGATAGCTCACGCCAAAAACATGCCATTTCCCAAGGCCTCACGCGCGCTCGAACGCTTCACCGTTCTCGACTTGACCCGTGTCCGCGCCGGTCCGACCTGCGTGCGTCAACTCGCGGATTGGGGTGCCAATGTCATCAAGATTGAGTTACCGCCCGAGCCTGGCGCCGGCGATCCGCTCGGCGGCCCGCGCGAAGGCTCCGACTTTCAGAATTTGCATCGCAACAAGCGCAGCATGACGCTCAACCTCAAGGCGCCTGAGGCCTTGGCGGCGTTCAAGCGCATGGTCAAGAAAGCCGACGTCGTGGTCGAGAATTTTCGCCCCGACGTGAAGCGGCGGCTCGGCGTCGACTATCCGCAGCTACGCAAGATCAATCCGAAACTGGTCTACGCCAGTATTTCCGGGTTCGGGCAGACTGGCCCCTATGCCGGCCGGCCGGGCTTTGACCAGATCGCGCAAGGCATGGGCGGGCTGATGTCGATCACCGGCCTGCCGGGCCAAGGGCCGGTCCGCGTCGGCATCCCTGTCGCCGATCTGTGCGCGGGGCTGTTTTGCGCCCTCGGCATCCTGGTCGCCCTGCTCGAGCGCGAGAAGTCGAAGAAGGGCCAATACGTCGCGACCTCGCTGCTGGAAGCGCAGATCTTCATGCTCGACTTTCAGGGCGCGCGCTGGCTGATCGACGGCGACGTACCCAAGCAGGCGGGCAACAATCATCCGACCAGCATCCCCACCGGCGTGTTCAAGACTGCTGACGGACACATCAACATCGCCTCGACCGGCTCGAAGATATGGGCGCGGTTCTGCAACGCCGCCAACGCGACCGATCTGATGCAGCGTCCGGAATATCAGACCGCGGCGGACCGCTCGAAGCACCGCGACGCGCTCAATGTCGATATGGAGAGATATACGGTCAAGCGCACGAGCGCGGAATGGATCGAGCTGCTCAATAAGGCGGGCGTTCCCTGCGGGCCGATTTATACGATCGACCAGGTCTATGCCGACCCGCAGGTCGAGCATCTCGGCATTGCGCAGCCGGTCAAGAAGAAGGACAAGACGTTGCGCATGGCCCGCCAGCCGGTGTCGCTGTCGCGCACGCCGAGCCGCTTCGCGGCGGCGCCGCCGGAGCTCGGCGAGCACACCGACGGGCTGCTCAAGGAGTTCGGGTTCAGCACAAAGCAAATCGCAGCGTTGCGCAAGGCAAATGCGATTTGACGAGAGGGTTTGACGCGCCAAGCGCGGAGGACAAACGATGGACGACGTGACGAAGACCGACAAGATGCTGGCACGCAAGGACGGCGGCGTCGGCTACGTGATCTTCAACAACCCCGAGCGTCACAACGCGGTATCGCTCGATATGTGGGACGCCACGAGCCGGATCCTCGAAGGTTTCGCCAACGACGAGGAGGTGCGGGTGGTGGTGCTCACCGGCGCGGGCGGCAAGGCATTCGTCTCCGGGGCCGACATCTCGAAATTCGAGAGCGAGCGCGCCACGCTCGAGGCGACCAGGCACTACAATGCGACCGTCGAAAAGGCCTATACGGGGATCCAGCAGTTCGCAAAGCCGACCATCGCCATGATCCGCGGGTATTGCATTGGCGGCGGCGTCGGGCTGGCGGTGTGCTGTGATCTTCGTATCTGCTCCGACAATTCACGCTTCGCGGTGCCGGCGGCCAAGCTCGGGCTCGGCTATTCCTATGCCGGGCTGCGCCGGCTCGTCGACGTCGTCGGGCCGGCATTTGCGCGCGAGATCTTCTTCACCGCGCGCCAGTTCGATGCCGAGGAGGCCAGCCGGATGGGGCTCGTCAATCGCGTCGTGCCGGAGGCCGAACTCGAGCCTTACGTGAAAAACTACGCTGACACGATCGCCGCCAACGCGCCACTGACGGTGAAGGGGGTCAAGTACATCATCGGCGAAATCACGAAGGACGAATCCACGCGCAACCTGGCGCGCTGCGCCGAGTTGGTCGAGCAATGCTTCGCCAGCAACGACTTCATCGAAGGCCGCCGCGCCTTCATGGAGAAGCGCAAGCCGGCATTTACCGGCAAGTAGTGCGCGGCGGCAAGCTGTCGCGGATACCGATCGACGGTTTGGTGCTTCAATAATCGAGACGACGGTGGCGGAAGAGGCTGCCGGGCGTCGAGGAGGACGGCGTGGCGTCTGTTGAACTGCAGGGGCTGACCAAACGCTACGGGGAGGTCGCGGTCGTCGACGACGTGTCGCTCACGATCGAACATGGCCGGCTCGTGTGCCTGCTCGGCCCCTCCGGCTGCGGCAAGACGACGACGCTGCGGTTGATCGCGGGCTTCGTCGAGCCGTCGGCGGGCGAGATCCGGGTCGGCAATCGGCTCATGTCGTCGCCCGCTCGCACCCTGCCGCCGGAGCGGCGCAACATGTCGATGATCTTTCAGAGCTACGCGCTCTGGCCGCACATGACGGTGGCCGAGAACGTCGCCTATGGGCTCAAACTGCGGAAACTCGACCGCGCCAGCATCGACCGCAAGCTCGCCGCGATTCTGGACACCACGCATCTGCGCGCGCTCGCCGATCGCTACCCGGGTGAACTCTCCGGCGGCCAGCAGCAGCGGGTCGCGCTTGCGCGCGCACTTATCGTCGAGCCCGAGACGTTGCTGCTGGACGAGCCGCTGTCCAACCTCGATGCCAATCTGCGCGAGGAGATGCGCTTCGAAGTACGCCGCCTGCACGACGAGTACCGTTACACCACGGTCTACGTCACGCACGACCAGTCGGAGGCGATGACCACCGCCGACGTCATTGCCGTGATGAATGCGGGCAAGATCGAGCAGGCGGGCTCGCCCGAGGACATCTACGATCGGCCGCGTTCGGAATTCGTCGCCCGCTTCATCGGCTCGAGCAACGTCATCAAGGGCCGTGCGCTCGACGATTGCCACCTGTCGGCGGCCGGCTCGACGCTGTGCTGCAGCGGAGGAAAATTTGCCGCCGGCCGCGAGGGCGCGGCCGCCATCCGCCAGCATGCGGTGCGGCTCTCGGCGAAGAAGCCCGATGCCACGGAGAATGTGCTGCCGGGAACCGTGGTGCGGCAGGTTTTTCTCGGGGCGAGCCGCGACTATTTGGTGGAGGTGGGCGACGGCACGCAGCTGCGCGTGGTTGCGCCGGCGGGGGAGAACATTGCCCAAGGCGCTTCGGTGTGGCTGCATCTGCCGCCGGAGCGCTGTCGCGTGTTGACCGGGTGAGGCAGCAAGGACAACGACTTGAGTGAGGAGAGCACAATGAAGCGGCCGATTTTTTCCCGGCGTGACTTGCTCAGGGGCTCGACGGCTATCGCGGCATCGGGCGCGTTCGCCTCGGTCACCTCGGCGGCGCCGCCGGCGAGCGCGGTGACGCCGGAGCTGATCGCGGCGGCCAAGAAAGAGGGCAGGGTAGTCTACTACACCTCGATCGACCTGCCGGTGGCGGAACGCCTCGCCAAGGCGTTCGAGGCAAAATATCCCGGCATCACCGTGCGGGTGGAGCGCACCGGCGCCGAGCGCGTGTTCCAGCGCATCGGCCAGGAATATGCGAGCCGCATTTATAGCGTGGACGTCGTCAATTCGTCCGATGCCGCCCACTTCATCGTGTGGAAACGCGACGGACTGCTCGAACCCTACGTGCCCGAGGACGTCGCCAAATATTATCCGGCCGAGCACAAAGATCCCGACGGCACCTTCGCGACCTACCGCGCCTGGGTCTGCGTGATCGGCTACAACACCAACTTGGTCAAAGCCGAGGAGGCGCCCAAGAGCTACGCCGACCTGCTCGATCCCAAATGGACGGGCAAGATCGTCAAGGCGCATCCGAGCTACAGCGGCACCATCATGACCGCCACCTATCAGATGGCGCGCGACCTCGGCTGGGACTATTTCGAGAAGCTTGCCAAGCAAAAGGTGATGCAGGTGCAGTCGTCGGCCGACCCGCCGAAGAAACTGTCACTGGGCGAGCGCGCGGTCATGGCGGATGGCAACGAGTACAACATGTTCATCGAGAAGGAGAAGGGAAGTCCGGTCGAGATCGTCTATGCGAGCGAAGGCTCG
>JBJMTU010000064.1:0-19736 GCA_045811545.1 Xanthobacteraceae bacterium
ACAAGATGCACGTTCCTTCGATCGTGCAGAACGCCGACGCCATCAGGGCGAAGGGGGTCAACACCATCGCGGTCACCGCCGTCAATGACGTGTTCGTCATGGATGCCTGGAAGAAGGCGACCGCCGCCGACAAAGTCGATTTCCTGGCCGACGGCAACGGCGAGTTCGCCAAGGCCATCGACCTGACCTTCGACGGTTCGGGCAATGGCCTCGGCACGCGCTCGAGGCGCTATGCCATGTTGGTCGAGGACGGCGCGGTGAAGAAGCTCAACATCGAAGAAGCGCCGGGCAAGGTCGAGGTCTCCGGCGGCGACGCCTTGCTCAAGCAGCTCTAGAGGCAGATCCCGAAGTCGACGCCTCGGCGCTCCGTCGCCATGCAAGCGGGAATCCCGGAGGGGGCCCCGGGACAAGTAGATGTTGCGCGGCTCGGGACGACCTCTATTCGCCCGGGAACGCCGCCGGGCGGCTCTTGCCGGTGCGCGAGCGCGCCTCCTCGAGACCCATGCGAGCCAATTTGTCGGCGCGCTCGTTGAGCACGTGGCCGGCATGGCCGCGCACCCAATGCCAGCGGACCCGATGACGTGCCAACAGCGCATCGAGCCGCTGCCAGAGATCGACATTCCTGACCGGCTTCCTATCGGCGGTGCGCCAGCCGTTGAGCTTCCATTGGTTGATCCACGACAGGATACCATTGCGCAGATATTGGCTGTCGGTGTGAATGTCGACGAGACAGGGCCGCTTGAGCGCTTCCAGCGCCGCGATCGCGGCCATCAACTCCATGCGATTGTTGGTGGTGTGCGCCTCGCCGCCCCTCAGCTCCTTCTCGTGATCGCCGAAGGCGAGGATCGCACCCCAGCCGCCCGGCCCCGGATTGCCGGAGCAGGCGCCATCGGTGTGGACGACGACGTGCGGCTCGCTCATCCTTCGATTCCGTAGTCGCGTACGCTCTTGACCGACTGATGGAAGCGCAGCTTGCGGTAATACTCGAACGGATCCTTCGGCCGCACCAGTGCGCCGGCCGGCACATCGAACCAGTCGACCAGCCGCGTCAACAGAAAGCGCAGCGCAGCGCCGCGGGCGAGCAGCGGCAGTGCGCGGCGCTCCTCCTGCGAGAGCGAGCGCACCTGCGCATAGGCCTGTAGCAGGCTCTTGCCCTTGGTCACGTTGTAGGAGTGGTCGCTCTCGAAGCACCAGGCGTTGAGGCAGATCGCGACGTCGTAGGCGAGCGCGTCCGTGCAGGCGAAATAGAAATCGATCAGTCCGGAAAGCTTGTTGCCGAGAAAGAACACGTTGTCGGGAAAGAGGTCGGCGTGGATGACGCTCTGTGGCAAATTCGACGGCCAAGCGTCTTCAAGATGCGCGAGCTCGGCCGCGAGAAATTGCTTCAACTCGGGCTGCACCTCGTTCGCGCGCGCGCGGCAGCTCTCGTAGAGCGCCCGCCAGCCTTCCACCGAAAGCGCGTTGACGCGGCTGTGCGTGAAATCGAGCCCGGCGAGATGCAGCCTCGCCAGCGCTTCACCCAGCGCCGCGCAATGAGCCGGCGATGGCCGCCGGATCCACATGCCATCGAGAAACGTGATCACCGCCGCCGGACGGCCGGCGATGTGACCCAGCACTTCGCCCCGCTTGTTCTTGACCGGCTGCGGGCAGCTGATGCCACGCGCATGCAGGTGCTCCATCAAGCCGAGAAAGAACGGCAAGTCGTTGGCCGCCACGCGCCTTTCGTAGAGAGTGAGGATGAAATAGCCGCGGCTGGTGTGAACGAGGAAGTTGGAGTTCTCCACGCCTTCGGCGATGCCCTTATAGGCGAGCAGTTCACCGATGTCGTAACCGGCGAGAAAGGCGCCAAGCTCTTCCGCCACCACATCGGTGTAGACAGCCACGGTCATTCCTCATGCGTGTGCCTGCTCCGGGCGATGGCAGATCCGGACTCAGGGCTCGGTGGGAACGCGACGAATGCTGATGTCCAATGACTGATTTCTGGGCACAGGAGCTGCGCTGCCCCACGCGCGAGCTCATTCCGCTGCCTCGGGCCCGCGCAAGACCCGCGGCAGCGGGAAGAACATGTCTTCGTCGGCGGTGGTGACGGTTTCCACTTTTACCGTATAGCGCTCGGCGAAGGCGCCGATGACCTCCTCGACCAGGACCTCCGGCGCGGAGGCGCCGGCGGTGACGCCGAGGCTTCCAATCGAGCCGAACAGCGACCAGTCGATCTCCCCGGCGCGCTGCACCAGCGCCGCGCGCGGACACCCCGCGCGTTCTGCGACCTCTTTGAGACGTTGAGTATTGGAGGAGTTGGGCGACCCGACCACCACCATGGCCTGGACCATGGGCGCTACCTTCTTCACGACCTCCTGGCGATTGGTGGTGGCGTAGCAGATGTCTTCCTTATGCGGGCCATGGATCTCGGGAAAGCGCGCTTTCAGCGCCGCGACGATGCCGGCAGTATCGTCGACGGAAAGCGTCGTTTGCGTCACATAGGCAAGACGGCTGGGATCGCGCGGTACGAAGCGGGCGACCTCCTTGACCGACTGGACCAACGTGATGGCACCCGCGGGCAGCTGCCCGACCGTTCCCACCACCTCGGGGTGGTCGGCGTGGCCGATCAGCACAATCTCACGGCCGCGCTTGTAGTGGATCTCGGCCTCGCGGTGCACTTTGGTGACCAACGGACAGGTGGCGTCGAGCGCAAACAGATTGCGCTTTTGCGCTTCCGCGGGAATCGATTTCGGGACGCCGTGCGCCGAGAAAATGACGGGCGCGTCGGTATCTGGAATTTCGTCGAGCTCTTCAACGAAGATCGCGCCCTTGGCTTTGAGGCTCTCGACCACATAGCGGTTGTGTACGATCTCATGGCGCACATAGACCGGCGCGCCGTAGCGAGCGAGCGCCCGCTCGACCGTGTCGATGGCGCGCACGACGCCGGCGCAGAAGCCGCGCGGGGAGCACAGCAGCACCTTCAGCGCGGGCTTGGGGACTTCCGTCATGCGGACCTCGGTTCGACGCGTGGCTGCGTCACTCGACATGGGGCTATGCGCTGGTTCTGTCAAGCGAGCGCGGTGGAACCGTGCCTGCGTTGCGAAGACGTGCAGCAAATTCCGCTCATTCCCGTGAAAGGGGAATCCAGCACCAAGGAAGCGGCTCCCCGCGGGACGAGCGGGAGAGCATGCCGTTCGTCACTGCCCAGAAACAATCCCGATGCGATCTTGGCCACCTGTTACGCGCCGCCCAGCCAAGCGTCGTAGCGCGCGTACAAATGCGCCGTGTGCGGTGCGCCGTCGTAGTGCACGACCGGCGCCAATGCGCGACCGGCAGCTTTCAGGCGGGCTGCCATGTACCGGTAAGGCTCGGGATAGGGCGAAAGATCGGTCGCGGCGAACAGCTTGGCTAAAGCCTCCGACGGTTCGACCGGATCGAGCCGATCGCGCTCATAGATGGCAGCGCGCTCCGCGATCGCCCAGCGGCCATCACTTCGCTCCAGACGATCGAGGAACCGCGCGTGCGCCGTTATGTCGGTGAGCACGCCGCCGATCTTCTGGCGCACCAGGATGACGATACTGGTCTCGGCGAGCGCACGATCGCGCGCGACGCGCACCACGGAGGGAAAAATGTGATGTTTGGAACGCTGGCCGGCCTCGAAGCTCTGCCGGCAGCGGTCGACGAATTCACGAAAGCTGCCGCTGAACCAGGAGACCGCAATCTCGCCCTCCGGCAGGAAAGTGGCGAGCAGTTGCGGCCATTTGCCCTGATCGCGATAAATGGCCCACGCTTGGATCAACTCGGCACAGGCGGATTTTTCGTCCATGGATCGCTGCCTCGGTCGCCTTCCCCCCTGCTCCTGAACATGAGGCCGATTGGTCCGTCGCACAATTGGTGTTTGCTGTCGACGGTTGCTAACATCGAACCCGTAACTCGCGAGAGGCCCGACGTGATCCGCGCGCTTGCGATCCTGATTTTTGCTTGCGTAACGACTCATCCCACCGATCTCGTTCGCACGGATGCGATCAAATGGAAACGCATCGTGCAGGACGCCGGCGTGACCATCGATTAATGTGCGTGTTCCTCGTACGGCCTGTAGCCGTCGTTCCCGCGCAAGCGCATCCGATATCACTCAACGACAAAGACTCTGCATGAAAGCGATCGTGCTCCACGAGTATGGCGCGCCGGACGTCCTCCAATACGAGACCGTGCCGGATCCCGAGCCGCGCGCGGGCGAGATCCGCATCCGCATTCATGCCGCCACCGTCAATCGCGTGCTCGACGTGAGCTTGCGGGCGGGCAAAGAGCGAGCGCGCGGAGCGATACTTCCGCTCATTCCTGGCGTCGACTGCGCCGGCGTCGTCGATGCGGTCGGAGCGTCCGTCACCCGTTGGCGAAAGGGAATGCGGGTGGCCGCCGCCGGCGTCATGCCGCTCGATATTTGCCCGGAGGACGGCGCCAAATACGCCGGGCCGACCGGCATGATGGGCATCAAGCGGCCCGGCGGCTTTGCCGAGATGGTCGCGGTGCCGGCCTGCGCCGCGATCGAGCTGCCCGACGCCCTCGACTTCCACCACGCCGCCGTGATCATGCGCCACGTGCCGACCGCCTGGAATCTTCTGGTGAACGTCGCCGGACTCAAAGCCGCCGAAACCGTGCTGATCATGGGCGCGGGCGGCAACCTCGGCTCGATCGGCATCCAGATCGCCAAGAACGTGATCGGCGCAAACGTCATCGCGGCCGCGGGTTCCGACGAGCGTGTCAAGATCGGCCTCGCGGTCGGCGCTGATCACGGCGTCAACTACAACACCGCCGACTTGCAGGCCCAGGTGATGACGCTGACCGGCGGCAAGGGCGTCGACGTGCTCTACGACAACATCGCCAATCCGCATGTGCTGCCGAACGCCTTCCGCGCGATCGGTTTCGACGGCCGACTGGTCACCGCCGGCGCGCACGCGGGGCCGAATGTCACCATCGATTTCTCCCACCTCTACCACAAGCGCATCACCATCAAGGGACGGCCGGGCTATCAGGCCTCCGATGTGGCGAAATGCTTTGCCGCCGCTGCCGAAGGCAAGATCAAGGCGCAGATCGAGCGGATTCTGCCGTTGTCGCGCGCCGCCGACGCGCATCGGCTGGTGGAATCCGGCGAGTCGTCGGGCAAGATCGTGCTCGACCCGACGCTGGGATAGCGCGCGCCCGCTGGTTCCCCATTGCGCCGCCCATGGGGGAATGCCTATATTCGAGCGACTTCCGTCATCGCCGATGACACCAAGCTTCGCCCGCGAGGGCGGGCGGAGCACAGAGGAGATTTAGCCATGAGCGCCGTACCGCTGATGCCGAAAGCGACCGCCGTGTGGCTGGTTGAGAACACCGCGCTCTCGTTCGATCAGGTCGCCGATTTCTGCAAGCTTCACCCGCTCGAGGTGAAGGCGATCGCCGATGGCGACGCGGCGCAGGGCATCAAGGGCCTCGATCCGGTGCTCACCGGTCAGCTCAGCCGCGAGGAGATCGAGAAAGGCGTCGCCGATCCGGACTACCGGCTCAAGCTGCTCGATCCCAAGGTCCGCCTGCCTGAGGCCAAGCGAAAGAAAGGCCCGCGCTACACGCCGGTGTCGCGCCGCCAGGATCGCCCGAACGCCATCCTCTGGCTGGTGCGCAACCATCCCGAGGTCAAGGACAGCCAGATCATGCGGCTCGTCGGCACCACAAAGTCGACCATTCAGGCGATCCGCGAGCGCACCCACTGGAACGCCTCGAACCTGCAGCCGATGGACCCTGTCACGCTCGGCCTGTGCTCGCAGATCGATCTCGACCTCGAGGTTCAGCGCGCCGCCAAGGAGAAGCCGGCCGATGCCGAGCCGCAAGGCGCCACGCTGCTGCCCGCCGCCGAGACCACTGTTCGGCGCGAACCCGAGCCGGAGGAGAAGAAGAAGCCGGCCGACGAGCTGAACGTCGATGCCGTGTTCGCCAAGCTCAAGCAGCTCGGCGGCAAGAGCGAGTAGCGTATTCCGAGACGACCACGGGAACGGAACTCCAAAAGTCGAAGGGGTCCGCTCAACGGGTCAGTGTTAGTGTGGTCTTCAAGCTGCACATTGCGCGCTGATGTCTGCAGCCGCCGGGTGACCGCTTCCTCCCAAGCTTGTCCTAATTTATCCGCATTTGCGCGCCCAGCTCATTGCGGGGCTCGTATCACGATGCGCATTGTTGGTGCACTATCTGTTCTCGCGCCGCTCCTCGCCGCTTGTTCCGGCAGCAACAGAGTTGAAGGCGTGGTTCCCAACTGGGCCAATACGCGGCCGGCGCATCCAACAATGCAATCCAGCGCGCGTAGGAACCACTTAGAAGGCCGCGGTCCTGTTGCGGCGGAACCACCCGCTAAAGCTCCGGCACAGCCACAACAAGAGGCGACGAAGCCCCAGCTTCAAAACCCTTCCGAAGAGTAAAGCGCTTGGCTTGAGTTCATTGCGACGGCACAGGGCGCAATACCAAGCGTTATTGCACCATCCCTCGCGCAGGCACACGCGCCTCCATCGCGACGTGGCGAGTTTACGCCACAGCGCAGCTTGCACGGGCTATGGAGGCGCGTGAACGCGCCTAAAGCCAAATCCGCCCCTGCACTTGGTTTAGTCGCAACGGCGCTCCCTGCGCGTGATCGTGCGGTCGCCGCGCTCAACGGTCGTGGTCACCATCCGGCAGTTTCGCCGCGGGCCCACGGTTACGCCGCCCGGACCGACACCGACGGTGACGTCCGAGTCTCGCCGGCCACGATAGTAATCGTCACGGTCACGGCCGATCCGCACATCGACGCCCTGCGCCATCTTGAGCTCTTGGGCCTTGGCCGGAACGCTGCCGCCAAGCAGCGGACCCGTCATGAGTACCGCGCCGGCTGCCGCCAGGGCGAAAACAATTTTTGGCATGTGGGGCTCCTTCCTCGGGCTTTGCTGGCAGACAGACAACGGGAACCCGCATGGAAAGGTTCCTTCGTGCTGTTGCCGGCGTCACGCGCGAGGTTGATCGCCGCGCGGTCTTCAACATTGGTCGCAGCCGCGTCTACTGCGTGGCCTTTCTTGCGAGACCGCCGAGGCCGTCCGCCATGGCATCGACCGTCGCTTGGGTTGTGGCCGTCAGTCCATGGCGCCGCGCGATCCAGCTCGGCTCATTGTAGGAGAGCCAGACTTTGCCGCTCGCGTCCTGCCACACCAGCGCTTTTAGCGGCAGATCGATGCCGATTGTCTGATTGGACTCCATGAGCGGCGTGCCTGCCTTGGCGTTGCCGAATATGAGCACTTCGGTGGGCTGCAACGCCAGGCCGGCCTGTGCAGCTCCCGCCGCATGATCGATGCGCGCGAACACGGCCATGCCTTTGGCCCTGATCTCCGCTTCCAGCCGATCCGCCGTTTCCTTCGCCCCGTAGGCGCTCGGTATCGTCGTCAATCCATCTGCGGCCATGGCGTGCGCTCCGGCTAGTCAACCAACGATCAGGTCGGATTTGCCCATCGTCAATCCACCCGGGATCAGTTCCTCACTCCCGCAAAGGGGCAGCCCAGCGAGCACGCAGCGTCAACGTATCTCGAGCACAAGAACCCGCGCTCAGCCGAATTCCGGTCCGACCACGGCAAAGGTGCGCGCCGCGTCGTCGAAACGCGTCGATGAGCCGTAAAGCATGCGCGTGAACGGCCGCACCGCGGTGAAGCCGTGCGCGTCGAGAAAGCTGCTCAGCCCGGTCTTGTTGTCGGCAAGATCGATAAACAGCGGACCTTCGATGCCATCAAGCGCGCGCGCCACGAGCGCGCGGGCGATCGCCTCGTCCTCTGCGATGAGCGGTCCGATATGCGCGGCCAAGCCGCCGTCGCGGCCGAGCTGGAAACCGGCGATGCCGTCCGCGCGCGCGGCGATGAGATCGGCCGCGGGGAGGCGCCCGCGCAGGCCGGCGAGCACGGCACTGCGGTCCGCCCCGAATGCCGCTGCGTCGTAGGCGCACAACACCGGCCAATCCTCGTCCGTAATCGGCCGCACGCTGACACCGGCCGGCGCGGCAAGACTCGCCGTTGCCCCCTGCCGCTGTCGCCGGATCAGCCGCTGAAAGCCCCAGGAATCCTCGAACCCGAGCCGCCGATAGACGGCGCGGCCGTCGGGCGTGGCGTCGAGGATGGGCACGAGATCGGCAGCCGCCAAGTCGCGCATCGCCTGCTGCATCAACCTCGTCGCCAAGCCGCGGCGGCGATATTCGCCCGCAACCAGCACCATGCTGATCCACGCGAAACGGCCGCCATAGGGCAGCGTCGCGGTCGTGGCGACGATGCGGCCCTCCTGCGTCTCCATGGCGTAGAGGTGGCCGCGCGCAAGGAACATGCGCCAATCGGCGGGCAGTTGGTTCCACCGCGCTTCCCGTACGAGCGCGCAGGCGTCGTCCAATTCCGCGGGCGTGAGCGACTGCTTGACCGCGAGCCGCGGCTCAGAACTGGCCATCGCGGGTATCGTAATGGGTGTTCTTGCCGAGGCTCGGCATGCCGCGCGCGACCCAATCCGCGGTCCAATCGATCAGCTTGCCGAGCGGCACGCTCGGATAGCCGAAGAGCCGCGTCGCCTCCGCGGTGTTGACGAGCCAAGCCTCGGCCCCTTCGACTCCCGTGAAAATCGGCGGCTTGCCCAGCCGCTGCCCGAACGATTCGGCGAGCCAGCGGATGCTAACCGTCTCCGGCCCGCTGACATTGAGTGGACTTGTCGGCACTGTGCAGTGGGCGAATGCGCGCAGCACCATGGCATTGGCATCGCCTTGCCAGATCACATTGACATGGCCGGTCGTGAGATTGATCGGCGTGCCGGCGAGCACGCGCATCGCCACGTCGTGCAACACCCCGTAGCGCATGTCGATCGCGTAATTGAGGCGGATGATCCGGCCCGGTGTTTCGCGCGTTCGCGAAAAATACTGGAACATCGCTTCGCGCGCGACGCAGGAATTGGCGTAAGCGCCGGGCGGTGGCGTGGTTGGTGTCGTCTCGGTCGCGCCGCCATGATGCACGTTCACATAGGGGTACACGCAGCCGGTCGAATAGGCGACGATGCGACAGCCGGCGAAGGCGTCGGCGACCATGGCCGGCACGAGCGCGTTCATGGCCCAGGTCAGATCCTCGTGCCCGGAGGAGCCGAATTTGCGGCCGGCCATGAACACCACATTGGGAAGTTTCGGCAGTGCCTCGATCTCCTTGCGCTCGAGCAGGTCGGCCTCGGTGCATTCGATGCCCCACTTCGTGAGGTCCTCGCGCACGCCCTTTTCGCTGAAGCGGGCAACGCCGACCACCCTCTTGTCCGGCGCGGCGCGCTTGGCGAGACGCGCGAGCGTCGGCCCGATCTTTCCGGCGACGCCGAGCACGATGATGTCGCCGGGCAGGTGTTGCAATGCCATAGTCAAGGCCGCCGACGGCGTGGTCATCACCTCGTCGAGGTGCTCCACGTCGCGCAAGCGATCCGGCAGCGCTTCGGGGGATTGGATCACTCGGTATCCTTGAACGCAGTGGGGGTGACCGGCGGCCGTCACAGCCGAATGCTAGCGGCTCGGCTGTTCTCCCAGCAAGGCGCGTCCCGCTGGCAAAACAGGCCCGGCGCCGTACAATCGGCGATACCGAGGAAACCCCTGCGGAGGCGGCGATGAAAGTCTTCATGTTTCATCTCATGCCCTATGCCCACCTGGACATGAGCTTCAGCGACACATATCGCTCCGCTTGGGTGGTGCTGCCGAACACGTATTTCGATCCAAAGAAGGGGCACGAGCTCTACAACCGCTATCTCGACGAGTTGGAGCTTGCCGCCGAGCTCGGCTTCGACGGCATCTGCGTCAACGAGCATCACCAGAACGCCTATGGACTGTTGCCGTCGCCGGTAGTCATGGCGGCGGCGCTTTCACGGCGGACGAAGACTGCGAAGATCGCGATCCTCGGCAATGCCTTCTGCCTGCGCGAGCATCCGCTCACACTCGCCGAGGAGCACGCTATGCTCGACTGCATCACCGGCGGACGGCTGATCAGCGGGATGGTGCGCGGCATCGGCGCCGAGTACTACTCCATGGGCTCGAACCCGGCATTCTCGCACGCGCGCTTTCAGGAGGCGCACGATCTCGTCATCCAAAGCTGGACGCGTCCCGGCCCGTTCGCTTTCGAGGGCAAGTTCTATCATTTCGAGTACGTGAACGTGTGGCCGCGGCCGTACCAGCAGCCGCATCCGCCGATCTGGACGCCGTCCACTGGCTCGACCGAGACGATCGAATGGGCGGCGCATCCCTCGCGCAAATACGTCTATCTGCAGACCTACAGCCCGATCGCCTCGGTGGCGCGGTTTCTCAATGGCTACCGCGAGGCCGCGCAGCGCCTCTACGGCTATACGGCGAACTCCGATCGGATCGGCTGGTGTGCGCCGGTCTATGTGTCCGATACGGACGCCAAGGCGCGCGCCGAAGCCGGCCCGCACATCGAGGCGCTGTTCAACAAGCTCCTGCGGCAGCCGTTCCAGATGATATTTCCGCCCGGCTATCTCAGCGCCAAATCGTTGAAGAACATGCTGAGCCACAAGCGCTCGGTCACCGGGCAGGAGCACACCGTCGACACGCTCATCGAGCAGGGGATTATCCTGTGCGGCAGCCCCGATACGGTACGCAAGCAGCTGGTGGACGCGCATCGGCTGCTCGGCTTCCAGAATTTCCTGGCGATGCTGCAATTCGCCACGCTGCCCGGTGACCTGACCGAGAAGAACATCAGGCTGTTCGCACGCGAGGTGATGTCGGCGCTACAAACGCTAACCGACAAGGAGTACGCAGGCTTGCAGACGGAAGCTGCGGAATAGCGTGGCAGCGTTGCTTGTCGCTCGGCATGGTGCTTGGGCAAGCCATTGCAGCCTGAAATTCGGAACTGCGCGTCGTCATCATCGGTGCCGGCGGGATGTCGCATTTCCGGGTGGACGAGGAGCCGCAGCTGTTGCCGCGATGCAGCACGTTACCTTACACACAGCTTACAACCCGGCACGGCGGACTTGCGAGTACGTAGCAACAGCCGCATATCAAATCGTGGTCCAGAACTGACGGGAGGATGCAGGGACTACGCCGGACCGGCAGATGGGCGACGGTCCCGGAAGGGCTTTAACCGGGCTGAGAGCCTTGTCTTGGCAATTGGCGATAAGTTCGTTCATTAACGCCGAAATTATCGTGGCCCGGCGCATTCACCCAAGCATCGTATGTTTGTGGTAGGAAGGACCACACCCAGATATAAGCCGATAAAGGCGTCGCCCGAGGTTGGAAACAGGTGTCCAGCGATCCCCATCGCCCGCAGTCGTGGGCGCGCGCGCTACCTGCTCGCGTGCAGGTGCTAATCGTCCTGATTTTGATGTTCGCCGCCGGCGCCGGGGTTTGGGTCGCCAAATCGCGCACCAACAGCGACGTTCGCGATCCGCATAAGGCAGCGGCGAGCCCATCCAAGAAAACCCAGGGGGTGTTCTATCCCACCTCCGCGCAGTGGGCGACGCTGACCATCGAGCCGGTGCTGCAGCGCGTGTTTCGGTCCGAGCAGGTGACCGAAGGCAAGATCGCGGTCGATGAGGATCGTTCGACCCCGATCTTTTCTCCCTACGCCGGGAGGGTCATGAAGCTGTTCGTCAAGCCCGGCGACACCGTGAAGTTGGGGGATCCGCTGTTCACGGTCCAAGCGACCGACATGGTGCAGGCACAAAACGATTTCATTTCGGCTGCCACGGCATTGAACAAGGCGCGCTCGGCGCAAAACCTGGCCGAAATCATCGATAAGCGTCAGCGCCTGCTCTATGAGGGAAAGGCGGTACCCCTCAAAGAGGTGCAAAACGCGCGCGCCGCGCTCGAAGCCGCGGAAAATGACTTTCGCTCCGCCGAAGTTGCGCTGGAGGCGGCGCGCAACCGGCTGCGCATTCTCGGCAAGACCGATCAGGAGATCACTGATTTCCAGGAGAAGGGCACGATCGATCCGGCCACGCTGATTACCGCCCCGATCGCGGGGACGATCGTGCAACGCAAGGTCGGGCCTGGGCAATATGTCGGCAGCGGTCAGACCGACCCGGTCTTCATCATCGGCGATTTGTCCACCATCTGGATCGTCGCCTATATCCGCGAGACCGAAGCGCCGATCGTGCGCGTCGGCCAGCAGATCTACTTTACCGTGCTCGCCTATCCCGACCGCTCGTTCCCGGCCAAGATCTCCTACGTGGCCGCGTCGCTCGATCCGACGACCCGGCGGCTGCTGGTGCGCGCGACCGTCAATAATGCCGACGGACTGTTCAAGCCGGAAATGTTCGCCAGCGTAAAGATCCTCACCGGCGAAAGCGACAACGCGGTCGCGGTCGCCCGCGACGCCATTATCTACGAGGGGGATGCCGCCCGCGTCTGGGTGGTGCGCGAGAAAGACAACGAAAAGGCGATCGAGCTGCGGCGCATCAAAGTCGGGCTCACCAACGGCAACATGGTCGAGGTGCTCAAGGGTCTTGCGCCAGGCGATCGTGTGGTCACCAAGGGCAGTCTCTTCATCGACCGCGTGGCGTCCTCGGGGGGCGAAGCAATTCCGAAACCAACGCCATGAACGGGATCGTCGCGTTTTCGCTCCGGCACCGCGTCCTCATGGTGTTGTTGTTCGTGATGATCCTATTCGGCGGGATCATTGCCTTCCAAGCGCTCAATATCGAGGCCTATCCCGATCCCACGCCGCCGATGGTGGACGTGATCACGCAAAGTCCGGGGTTGTCGGCCGAAGAGATCGAGCGCTACATCACAATCCCGATCGAGGCGCAGCTTGCCGCGCTGCGTAATCTCACGTCGATCCGCACCATTTCGCTTTACGGTCTCTCGGACGTGAAGCTGCAGTTCTCGTTCGAATTTACCTACGAGCAGGCGCTGCAGCAGGTCCTCAATCGGCTCTCGCAACTTCCTGCCCTGCCGAACGGTGCACAGCCGCAGATTTCGCCAGTCAGCCCGATCGGAGAAATCTACCGATATCGGCTCGTCGGCCCTCCCGGCTACAGCGTGCTTGATCTCAAGACGCTGCAGGACTGGGTGCTGCAGCGGCGATTCCGCGCGGTGCCCGGGGTCATCGACGTCATCGGATGGGGCGGCAAGACCAAAACATTCGAGCTCGAGGTCGATTTCAACAAGCTCATCGCCTATGGGCTGACGCTGCCGCAGCTGCTGCAGGCGCTCAACAACAGCAACATCAATGTCGGCGGCAATACCGTCAATATCGGCTCTCAGGCGGCGGTGGTCCGTGGCGTGGGACTCATCCGCTCGGCGGACGAGCTGAGCAATACGATGCTCACCCAGAGCGGAGGCAACCCGGTCCTGGTCCGCGACGTGGCAACCGTCCAGGTCGGTCACAAACCGCGCCTCGGCATCGCCGGCAAGGATGCGGACGACGATAACGTCGAGGGCATCGTACTCATGCGCCGCGGCGAGCAGAGCATGCCGACGATCAAGCGCGTCCAGCGCGAAGTCGAGCGGATCAACACGTCGAACATTCTGCCTCCGGGCGTGCGCATCGAGCGCATTTATGACCGCAAGGACCTGATCGACATCACCACGCAAACGGTTCTGCACAATATGGCGTTCGGCATCTTGCTGATCTTCGCCCTGCAATGGGTGTTTCTCGGCAATTTGCGCAGCGCCGTCATCGTCGCGGCCACCATCCCGTTCGCATTGTTCTTTGCCGTCGGTATCCTCGTGCTCAGGGGCGAGTCGGCGAACCTGCTTTCGGTCGGTGCCATCGACTTCGGTCTGGTCGTCGATGCCACGGTCATCATGGTGGAAAGCATCTATCGCCGTTTGGGGGTGGCCGCCGCGGCAACCGGCGCGGTGAGCGCCGTCGAGGGACTTTCGGGCAAACTTTCTGCGATCTTTTTTGCCGCATCCGACGTCAACCGTTCGATCTTCTTCGCGGCCGGAATCATCATCGCCGGGTTCCTGCCGCTGTTCACGCTGAGCGGTGTCGAGGGGCACATTTTCGCGCCGATGGCAAAGACCTACGCCTATGCGCTGGCGGGAGGGCTGCTCGCGACCTTTACCGTCACGCCGGCGATCAGCGCCATCCTCTTGCCCGAGCACGTCACCGAAACGGAAACCCGGATCGTGCGGGCCTTGCATCGCCTGTACACGCCGGTGCTGCAATTCGCGGTCGGCAATCGCGTGTTGACGTTGGCCGGCGCAATGTCCGTGCTGCTTCTCGCCGGCCTGGCCGTTCGCTCGCTGGGCCTCGAATTCCTGCCCAAGCTCGAAGAGGGCAATCTTTGGATCCGGGCGACGATGCCGTCGACGATCTCGCTGGAAGAAGGCAACACCTACGTCAATCGGATGCGCCACGTGATCGCCGGCTTTCCGGAGATCGAATCGGTCGTCTCCCAGCACGGGCGACCGGACGATGGAACCGATGCGGCCGGCTTTTTCAATGCGGAATTCTTCGCGCCGTTGAAGCCGATGCGTCAATGGCGTCCCGGCATCGACAAGGACGACCTCACGATCGAGATCCTGCGCAAGCTCGAAGCCGACTTCCCCGGCGTTGAATTCAACTTCTCGCAATATCTGCAGGACAACGTCGCCGAGGCGGTCTCGGGCGTCAAAGGCGAGAACTCGATCAAGCTGTTCGGCAACAACCTACAGGCGCTCACCGACACCGCCAACAAGATCAAGGCGGTGCTCGCCACGGTGCCGGGCGTTACCGACCTCGCGGTTTTCACCTCGCTCGGCCAGCCTACGGTGCAGATCGAGATCGATCGCGCGCGCGCGGCGCGCTACGGGCTTGCTCCGGGCGATATCAATGCCACGATCCGGACGGCGATCGGCGGTGAGTCGGCCGGCGATCTCTATGAGCCGGGCAGCGACCGGCATTTCCCCATCGTGGTGCGGCTCGCACCACAATTCAGGCAGAATCCGGAAGCGATCCAGAATCTCCGGATCGGCACGCAGGGGCCGAACGGCACCACACAGATTCCGCTCAATGAGGTCGCCGATGTGAAGCTCATCTCCGGTCCGTCCTACATCTATCGCGAGGGCCAGGAACGCTACCTGCCGATCAAATTCAGCGTGCGCGACCGCGATCTCGGCAGTGCGATCCAGGAGGCGCAGCGCAAGGTCGCCCAGCAGGTGGAATTGCCGGCCGGCTCGCGCCTCGAATGGGTCGGCGAATTCGGCAATCTGCAGGATGCGATCGGACGGCTCAAGGTCGTGGTGCCGATCACGCTTGCTTTGATCGCGCTTCTGCTGTGGATCAATTTCGGCTCGCTGCCCGATACGCTATTGGCGATGAGCGTGATTCCGATGGCCGTCGTCGGAGGCATTTTCGCCTTGTTCTTCTTGCAAATCCCGTTCAGCGTCTCCGCAGCGATCGGGTTCATCGCGCTGTTCGGCATTTCGGTGATGGACGGCATCATCATCCTGTCGCAGTTCAATCAGCTGATCGAGGCGGGGGTCGAGCGGACGGCCGCGATTCTGCGCACCGGCGAGCTGCAGATGCGTCCGGTGCTGATGACCTGCGTGATCGCCGGCGTCGGCCTGTTGCCGGCGGCGATCTCCACCGGGATTGGGTCACAAGTGCAGAAGCCGCTGGCGGTCGTGGTGGTCGGTGGCATGATGCTGGCGCCGATGGTCATTCTCATCACGCTTCCCGTGCTCATTCTCTTGTTCTCCCGCCGAGCAGCGCGGCCGGCACCGCGACAGGCGGTTCCCGCGCCGGCGGAATGACCCGGTCGCCGCGTCGCTCACCGGGCGCTGCGCACAGACCCGCACAGGTGCAGCATTGATCGGAACGGTTGCGCATGAGATTGCTGCTGGTTGAGGATAATGAAGAGCTGGCGCAGCTGCTCAGGCAACGTCTTGCAGCTGCAGGTTATGAAACCGATCTTCTCACCGCCGCAGCCGAAGCACAGAGCGCCCTAGCGACGACCCGCTACGCCGCCATGGTTCTCGACCTCGGCTTGCCCGATGGCGACGGGCTCTCCATCTTGCGCGAGATACGCCAGCGCGAGGACCCGCTCCCGGTTCTGGTGCTTACCGCTCGCGGCGGCTTGCAAGATCGCGTCACCGGTCTGCGCAGCGGTGCGGATGACTATCTGGTCAAGCCGTTCGCGTTCGAGGAGTTGCTGGCCCGCCTGGAAGCCCTTCTACGTCGCCCTGGCCAGTTGCTCGGACGCTCGCTGCAAATCGCCAACCTCACGTTCGATACCGAAAGTCGGCAGGCTTTCATCGATGACAAGCCGCAGGTCCTCTCCGCGCGCGAGACGGCCGTGCTCGAAGTCCTCATGCGTCGCAAGGACCGCGTTGTCTCCAAGAAGCTGGTCGAAGATCACATTTTCGGCCTGTCCGGCGATGTCGCCTCGAATGCGGTGGAGGTCTACATCCATCGCCTGCGCAAACAGCTGTCCGAGCGCGGCGCCAAGGTGCAAATCCATACCATTCGCGGCGTCGGATACCTTATTTCCGAGGAAAAGGCGGCGTGATTTCGTTCAAGTCGATCTTCTCCCGGATCATTTTCTTGCACGTGATCGCGCTGGTGATCACGGCGATTGTCATGCCAGTGGTGCTCTACTGGTTCTTCAGATGGGCAGCAAACGACTTGCACGACCAAGCGATGCGCGAGCAGGCGCAGCTGGTCGCGCACTACCTCGTGTTGGGGGCGGATGGCAGTTGGAGGCTCGATCTGCCGCCCGCGCTCGAGGACATCTACTCGCAGGCGGTCGGACGCTACTCCTATGCGGTCGTCGACGACACCGGCCGGGTTCTATTTTCCTCGCACAAGGACCGATCGCCGATATTCGCCACGGATCCGCGTGGCTCCAATGTCACGTACCTGGACACGCGACACGGGAATGCGGCCATCTCCGGTGTCAGCGTCGCCAAGGAGATGGATGGACACAAGGTCTGGGTTCAGGTCGGAGAGGATCTCGCACACCGGGACGTCATCGTTGACGACATCGTTGCCGATTTCTTCAAGCGCGTGGGGTGGATCACGCTGCCGATGCTGCTGTTTCTGCTGGCGATCGATATCGTGATTTTCCGCCGGGCATTGCGGCCGCTGCTCAATGCGTCGGAACTCGCGAAAAAAATCAACCCGCGGCGAACGGACATCCGTCTGCCGCCCGAGGAAATGCCGAAAGAAATCTTGCCGCTGGTGGAGGCCATAAATCAGGCGCTCGATCGACTCGAAGCCGGATTCCGCGTGCAGCGGGAGTTTACCGCCGACGCGGCGCATGAATTACGCACGCCGCTGACGATTCTGCGCAGCCGCATCGACACTTTGGCCGATCGCGGCATATCCAAGGCGCTGCACAAAGATATCGAAGGCATGGCGCGCATCGTGAATCAGCTGCTCGACATCGCGGAACTGGAGACTTTGTCGATCGATCCGCTGGAGAAGGCGGACCTGCGAGCAATCTCTGCCGAGGTCGCGGAGTTCGCCGCCCCGCTGGCGCTGGCGCAAGGCAAGAACATCGCTTTGAGCGGCAGCGAGGCGCCGGTCTGGGTCAGCGGGAATGCGGAGATGCTGTCGCGAGCCATTCGCAACCTCGTCGAGAATGCAATCAACCATTCTCCGGCGGGGACGACGGTCGAGATCGTCGTTGAAGACAGCGGCATGGTGCGGGTGCTCGACGAGGGCCCCGGAATCAAAGAGGAAGAGCGCGAGTTGATGTTTCAGCGCTTCTGGCGACGCGACCGGCGACGGACAGGAGGTGCCGGATTGGGACTCGCGATCGTCCAGCGTATCGCCGAAACCCACGCGGCAACAATCAGCGTCGAGAACCGTCCGACCGGTGGCGCAACGTTCTCGCTCGGCTTTGTGCGCGTTGGGTAAGCGTCGGCTGATTGTCACGCCAATTCGCGGCTCTCCGGTTCGCCGCGTGGCGGCTCCGTCATCCACACCGCGAGCACCCAAGCGGTCCATAGGGACGCGAAGTAGAGCGCAAGGAAGACGATCAGGCTTACTTGGCTGCCGAACTCCAATTCGGTGACCCAGCCGATCGCATAGGCGGCGAGATCGCCGGCGATCATGAATACTACGTAATAGGCGATGAGAAGCACGATGAATTCCTCGGATTTGATTGCGTGACGTGATCCACCAAGAGGTCGAACGAGGCGCGGCCGCATTTCGGCGCGCGACCAATACTTTTCATTATTTGCTTACACCCACCTGACAGCGCCGTCGAAAACGTGCGTACAGCGCCGTCACGGCGCCGAACTCACGCATCCGTGATCCGATGTTCAGCTTGGCTTCAGCCGCCGGCGCTAGCATCGCCGCCGGGTGGATGGCTCACGCAGGAGACAGATCGATGTTTCGAGAAACAGCCATCGCCCTTTCCGTCGCTGCCGCGGTCGTTGCTCTCACGCCGACCATCGCAGCCGCTCGCGGCGGTCACGGCGGCGGACACGGCGGTCATGGTGGCGGACACGGCGGTCATCATGGCGGACACGGCTTCCATGGCGGCTTCCACGGGATAGGGCACCACGGCGGTTCCCGTGTTGGTCACTTCCGCGGGTTCGGCCGATTCCATCACGCCGCCCATTTCCGCCGCGGCTTTCGTGGATTCGGCGTTTATGCCTATTACGGCTATTACGGCTGTTGGCGCTGGGCCCCGACCCGCTGGGGCTATGTGAGAGTCTGGGTCTGCTGATCGCTGGCCCCGGAATCGGGCAGCGGGGTTCCGCTCTCGTCCCCGTACGCGCCGCTCATCACTGGCCTGCCGGCGTGCGTAGCCCATGCCAGGCATCGCGCACCTGGTGATAGTGGGTCTCGGGCGCGTAATCCGGCGTGTTGAGTCCGAGCGTCTTGACGTCGAGCCGGCCGGTGGCGCTGAGCAGCGCATAGGCGGCGATCACGACGTCGCGTTGCGCGCCGATCAGCCGCGCGCGTGCGAGCGTGAGGTCCTGCTGGGAATTGAGGACATCGAGCGTCGTGCGCTGTCCCGCCCCCGCTTCTTTCTGCACGCCGGCAAGCGCGATGCTGGCGGCGCGCACCTCTGCTTCGGCGGCGGCGAGCGCAACCTTCGCCCCTTCGTACGTGACCCAGGCGCCCAGCACCGCCGTCTGCGTCTGACTGCGGATGAGCTCCAGCACGATGCGCGCCTGCATCGCAATTTCTTTCGCCTGGCGGATCTGCGAGGCCGCGAGCCCGCCGTCGTAGATCGGCACGTTCGCCGTTCCCAGCAGCGAGGCGATGTCGCTGCCCTTGGTGGTCAGGGTCGTGTCGGTCTCCCATTGGCGCTGGACGCTTCCCTGCACCGCCAGGTTCGGCCACAAGCTGCTCTCGGCGATCTTGGTACCGAGCTGGGCGATGTCGATGTCATACATCGCCCCGAGAATGGCGGGATGCTCCTTGCGGCTGACAGCGATCGCCTCCTCGCGCGAGCGCGGCAGCAACCGGTCGATCGATGCCGGCGGCACCAGCCGGCCCGGCGGCGCGCCGATGACCTGCGCGTACAGCGCCTGGCTGATTGCAAGCCCGACCTCGACTGCATTGAGATCGGCAAGCCCGCGGCTCAGCCGCGCTTCCGCTTGCGCCACATCGGTCGGCGTCACGTCGCCGCCCTCGAGACGTTTCTTGGTGGTGCCGAGCGTCTCGCGCAGAAACGTCACGTTGATGCGTTGCGCCTCTACCAGGCTCTGGTTGGCGAGCACGTTGGTATAGGCGGTCACGGCGTCGAGCAGCACGCCTTGGCCGGTGTTGCGCAGCGCTTCGCGTCCCGAGAGCACCTGCGCCTCCGATTGGCGG
>JBJMTU010000065.1:0-3663 GCA_045811545.1 Xanthobacteraceae bacterium
ACATCGATCAGATTTGGAAGACGCACGGGATCCGCTAGGAAGCAGCCAATAGCCTTGCACGATGCTGGACAAACTGATCGCCGCAAAGTTTCAAATAGATTTTCGCTCCCATGGAAAGGCGATTCTAGAGATCGACTTTCCAGATGTCGCCGAGGTGATCGAGGATGTGCTCCTAGGATCGACGATTCCGATCGAGGAAATCATCCGGTCGGGTGGCGGCGAAACGAAAGGCACGCAACGACTTCGCAATGCCCTCCGGGCCGGGTCCGGCCGCGATGGCAGATCGCGAAGGACCGCCGCTCGCGTGACGTGGGGGGCGATCTCCTTGAGCAGCTCCAGCCATTTCCCGCTGATGGAATATTCGTAGATGACCATGACAAGCGCGACCGCGAGCTACTCGGAGTTGAAGGCCCGGAAGAACACGTCGTTGCATCGAGGGATCATGGCGCCCGCATAGCACCCCGGCGGCGCCCCATTGTCCACAGGGCAGCCGCGACTCAGTGTAGACTGAGGGCTGCCTCCAGACCGGAGCTGCCCGCCCTGCATGTCTCGCGCCACATACTACGAGAGGGCAGAACATGTCGTCGACCGAGGACGATGCCGAGAAGTCGCGCGAGGAGTCGCCGGAATGGCACTGGGCCCGGGCGAAAAGTTTGCGGGAGAACGGCTTCGCGAAGATGGCCGAGGAGCACGAGCAGATCGCGCAGGCGATCGAGCGCCGGCGGCAGCAGGAGCAGACAAAATAGCGCCCGGCTGCCTCACGCGCACAGGACCGCGTCGATGGCGCGCGCGTGGGCGTGGGCCTCGGCGTCGAGCTCGGCGCCCCGCGACGACCTGCGCCAGCGTGGAATCGGCCAGCGCTCGCCCGAGGCCAGGATGCGCCATCGCATTGAATCAATGAGGTCTGCTGGCGAATGAACAGATGGCGGGTGCGATGGAGCATCAGGCAGCTTGCTACTCGGGCGTCTTGGCCTCGACGAACCGTATGTTTGCCCTGGTGACATCTTCGCAGATGGCCTCAGGTCGGCAGCATCGTTTTTGTGTCGCTTGACATAGGGCTTGACGTAGGCCGGCGGCATCAGGCGCACCCTATGACCAATCAGCGAGCGCCTTCCTTTGCCTGCTGGCACGCGTCTAGTTGCATGTTAATATTGGAAATCTGGGCAGCTTCTCTTTGCTGGAGATGGACTTGACCGATCGGCCCGCCGACGCCGCGACCCCCCACCAACTCCCTTCGCAGGAGCGTGCGGGCAATCATTTGCTCGTGCGGGCCCTCGGCCGAGCGCGCTGGACGATTTTCTGGGAACGGCTATGGCCGTCCTTGGCGTCGATCGCAACCGTCATCGGCCTGTTCCTGGCGGTCTCGTGGCTTGGCCTCTGGCTCTGGCTGCCGCCGGCCGCGCGTGCCATCGGCCTCGGCGTCTTCTTCCTGCTTACCGCGGCGGCGTTCGCGCCGTTGTTGATGCTGCGCGTGCCGAGCCGCATCGAGGGTCTCCGACGGCTCGATCGCAATTCCGGCCTGCCGCATCGGCCGGCCACCGCGATCGCCGATAAGATCGCGGTCCCGACCGAAGATTCTTATTCGGTCGCGCTGTGGCGTGCCCATATTGAACGGGCCCTGCGCGCGGCCAAGACGCTTAGGGCCGGGACACCGATGCCGCGGCTTGCGCTGCGCGATCCGTTCGCCGTGCGCGCCTTGGTAGCGGTGCTGGTGGTCGCGACGTTCTTCGCTGCCGGCGGCGAACGGATGAAGCGTGTCGCCGCCGCGTTCGATTGGCAGGGCGTGATGATGCCCGCCAACTTCCGCGTCGATGCTTGGGTAAGCCCGCCACCCTATACCGGCCGACCGCCGGTGATCCTGCCGGGCCTGCGGCCAGGCGAGCCGGTACAAACCGCCGCCACCCTCTCGGTGCCGGCGGGAAGCACGCTGGTCATCCGCGCGACCGGAATTCACCTCGACGTCGTCACAAGCGGCGGGCTCGCCGAGCCTCCCTCGGGCGCGCAAAGCAGCAACGTCAAGGGCACCGAGGAGCGCCGCTTCGTAATCAACGAGGTCGGGGCGGCCAGCGTGCGCGGCGCTGCCGCAAGCGACGTCACCTGGCAGTTCACCGCCATCCCGGACAAGCCGCCGACCATCGCGCTCGCCAAGGAGCCGGAAGGTCAGGCGCGCGGCGCGTTACAGCTCTCCTACAAGCTCGAGGACGATTACGGCGTCATCGGTGCGCAGGCGATGTTCAAGCTGCAGACCCGCGAGGGGACCAACGGCCACCCGGCGCGTCCGCTCTACAACGCGCCCGACTTCCCGCTGGTATTGCCGCAGGCGCGCACCAAGAACGGGGTCGGACAGAGCACCAAGGATTTGACCGAGCATCCTTGGGCGGGCACCGACGTGGCGATGATTCTCACCGCGCGAGACGAGGCAGACAACGAAGGCCAAAGCGCGGCGTTCGAATTCCGCCTGCCGGAGCGGCCGTTCTCCAAGCCGATGGCGCGCGCGCTGGTGGAGCAGCGGCGGATATTGGCACTCGACGGAGATGCCCAGGCGAGCGTGCTCACCGCGCTCGACGCGCTGACCTTGGCGGCCGAACGTTTCAACATGGAGAGCAACGTCTATCTCGGCCTGCGCGCGATCTTCTGGCAACTGGCGCGCGCGAAGAGCGACGACCAATTGCGCGACGTCGTCGCGCGCATGTGGGACATGGCCGTGCATCTGGAGGATGGCAGCGTCTCCGATGCCGAGCGGGCTTTGCGCGCGGCGGAGGAAGCGCTGCGTCAGGCGCTGGAGCGCGGCGCCAGCGATGAGGAGATCAAGAGGCTCACCGACCAGCTGCGCGCCGCGCTCGACAAGTTCCTGCAAGCGCTGGCGGAGCAAATGCGCAAGAATCCGCAGCAGCACGCTCGGCCGCTCGATCCCAATGCGCGTCAGCTGCGCCCGCAGGATCTGCGCAACATGATCGATCGGCTCGAACAGATGGCGCGTTCCGGCGCCCGAGATGCCGCGCGCCGGATGCTACAGGACCTCCAACAGATGCTGGAGAACCTGCAGATGGCCCGTCCCGGGCAGCAGATGGATGGCGACGGCGACGACGACATGATGTCCGCGCTCGACGAGCTCGGCGACATGATCCGCAAGCAGCAGCAATTGCGCGATCGCACGTTCCAGCAGGGCCAGGACCAGCGGCGCGACCGTCAGCGCGGGCAGCGCGGTCAGCAGGGCCAACAAGGTCAGCAGGGCCAGCAGGGCGACCAGATGGGCGAGCTGCGCGAGAATCAGCAGGCGTTGCGCGATCAGCTCAAGAAGTTGATGGAGGAGTTGCGCAAGAAAGGCTTCGGCCAGGGCCAGCAAGGGCAGGGCCAGATGGATCAGCTCGGCCGCGCCGGCGATGCCATGGGCGATGCGGAAGGTCAGCTCGGAGAGGGCAACGCGGACGGCGCGGTCGACTCGCAAGGCCGTGCGCTCGAAGCTTTGCGCCGGGGCGCGCAGAACCTCGCTCAGTCGATGCAGCAGCAGGGCATGTTGGGTCCCGGCCCCAACGGCCAGCCCGGCCGGCTCGGGCCGCCGCGCGCCCAACAGGAGACCGACCCGCTCGGCCGGCCCTTGCGCGGGCGCGACTACGGCGACGACGTCACCGTCAAGGTGCCGGGCGAGATCGACGTGCAGCG